>JBBRSG010000062.1:0-37416 GCA_038245615.1 Chloroflexia bacterium
CTTGCACCATTTCTGCATCCGGTCACGCATAATCGGCAGCAGAATGTCAGTTTGGCGGACATCGAGCCAGTAGGAGCCATCCCAACCGACATCAGCTTTACCGATGACCGATTTGGGAAAACGAGCGGCATCCGAACGATACGTCTCGAACACCCCGGCATCGAAGTAGCAGATGACCTTGACGTTTGGGCCAAGCGCGTGAAGGCTGGCGACGGTTTCGGCGGTAGCCTGTTCGCCATCAATGTCATAAACCGTTACCCCTGCTAAAACATCTCGCGGGTAACTGAAGTCTTGCGAAAGCTGCCAATGCCAGGAAATCGGTTGGTTAGGAGTTGGCTTCCACCATCCGCCCCCCGCTGGAATAGGCGTAGCTTGAGGGGTCGGGGTAGCCGTCGCCGCCCTAGTCGGGGTGGCTGTCGCCGGTTGGGTCGGGGTGGCTGTCGCCGGTTGGGTCGGAGTGGCTGTCGCCGCTTTAGTCGGAATCGGTGTTGCTGTGGCTGGTGGAGGTGCGCCAACCGTAACTGGGGCGTTGGTCGCCGTCGCCGTCGCTGCCTTAGTCGGTGCTACCGTTGGGGCAATCGTCGGAACTGCCGTTGGAGCTACCGTCGCGGCTTTAGTTGGGGTGGCAGTTGCCGCCTTGGTCGGGGTGGCAGTTGCTGCCTTGGTCGGGGTGGCAGTTGCGGGCTTAGGCGAAGTAGAAGTAGGAGCCGCATTGGAGGTCAGAGTGACCCCATTTACGACGAAGCTGGTAGGCCAGCTAATTTGTCCGCTACCGTAAAAATCGGTCCCGAACTCTACCGAACCTCCGGCCTGCAAGGTAGCATTCTTCGCCAGGTTGCTACATTTAACCGTGTTGCTGGTCAGGCTACAAGTAGCATTCCAGGTGTCTGACAATCGGTTTTCCTTGTTACTCACCTGCCAATTGACCGTCCAATTCTTGACCGGAGCAGAACCGCTATTGGTAAGCTTTATACGAACAAAATAACCATCGCCCCAATGGTCGGGTACTTCAAAACTCAGCTTGTAAGTACCGCCCTGATAAACAGTTGCAGCATCAGCTTGCGCCTGATTACCTAAAAAGTTGGAAAGTAGATATACTCCGAGCATAATCGGGATTATACCCAGACCCAGCCAGCGGTAAGGGGACTTCGAGAATGACCGCAGGCTTTTAGGCTGTAACGCTTTGTGTAACACAATAACCTCCCTAATCTTCAAACATGATATGACACTACAGGCCTAACTTCTGACTTGCTAAATCAGGGCAGCCTGAAACCGACCTCCTATCCATTCTCGATAGAAGGATTAAATAAACCATTGTAAGAACTGTAAGAACCGTGAAAACCCTATAGCAGAAAAGAGTGTAATGCCATTGGATAAAAACTATCCAACAGTATTTGCTTGATTTGATTCTACCTAATGGGCAGTATTTTGCCAAGAGGAAATTAGTCCTGAAAGCAACTGAGTCAAGTTATACCCATAGTACTAGGACTTATGTTCGTTTCTATGAGCCTAAATAAAAATGTTTTAAGCATTAGTAATAAAATTTTTAACTTATCTGGAAAGCTTAAACTTATTTTCAACTAGATAAATTGCGAGATGAGTTTTGTAGTATCTTTTAGTTATATATAAATTTTAATAAAGAGATTTAGACAACTCCGAACAGAGAATCGTCCTAGTACTTTTTACTGATATATCAGCAGAGGGCTAGGTAACTACAGGGGAAGACAAGGAAAGGAAGGTCTATTTAGTCCAATTTATGTTATTTTTAGTAATCCTCTAGTATTTACGTTACAAGCCGTCCTAAGAGTTAATTTCTCCCGACCCGAACTCATAAGATTATTGGTGGGTGGCCTACCGATCCGGTCAGCTTGCTATCAAGATAGAGATGAATTATCTTGGAATGTTATAGATCTTGGGATGTTATAGATATGAGGAAACAACCTATCTTATTGTAGGAAATTTGCGAATACCTCTCGCCATATTTTGCATCTGATGTTATACTAGACTAAATTAGTCAACAACATGCGTCAGGTGGAAAGCGGGCGGGAATATGGCAATGGAACCATTGATGCTTCTAATATTGCTGATGGTGGGATTAGCGACTGGGGTAATTTCCGGCCTGTTTGGGGTCGGTGGTGGTTTTATCCTTGTACCACTTCTAACTTTAATTGGCATCCCAATTCAACACGCGATTGGCCTGAGCCAGGTCTATATTCTGATAGTGGCGTTGGTTGGTGTCTATCAGCATTTCCGACAACGCACCGTAGATGTAGTATTGGCAGCTTGTCTCGCCGCCGGGTCGGTTATCACCGCCCAAATCGGGGCGTTATTAGTCACAAGCCTATCAGCCGCTTTCCTTAAGCTTTGCTTCGGGATACTGACTATGTCAGTATCTATTCTTTATCTGGTACACTCTCACCCTACCGAAACCACTAAAGTCGAAAATGAGCTTCCGTCGCCCGAAAATAAGTTAGCAAGAAACCGAGAAACTAGCGGTTCCAGCTTTTTGCCGCATAGCTCGTCGTTTATGCTGCTGCGCCGCAAAATAATTCGGGGGGAGGAATACATCTATCGCCTAAACTGGCCGTTGGCTTTCGTAATTGGGTCGGGAGTTGGTTTTGTATCAGGTATGTTCGGGGTTGGGGGCGGGTTTTTGATGATGCCACTGATGGTTTCGGTATTGGGTATTCCCCTCAAAATCGCTATCGGCACCTCGCTCTTGAGTGTAATTGCGCCTTCGGCCTCCGGCAGCCTCAGTCTGTGGTTTAACAATCACCTGGATTTGGAACAACTGCCACCCCTGGTGATCGGCGGCTTGATAGGTGTCAGCCTCGGCTCATTATTAGTTACCCGCCTCTCGGATAGTATTCTCAAAAGGGCTTTTACCGGACTGCTTCTATTGGTTAGTGCATACATGTTCGGTCTCGGCCTGGGTCTATTCTAATAGTTTTGAATGATGAATTTTGAGTTTTGAATTATAAATACTGAGTTCTGAATAATAGGTTGTAAGTCACGATTTACAGTTAAGTAACTCAACATTCACAACTCAAACCTCAAACCTCTTAAGCTCCCGCTTTCGGGACTGGCTCGGCGAGACCCTGTTTAATCCACTCTCGAATCGGGCCATAATTGCCCTGTCCGGCTTTCGGCATAAAGATAAAGCCGGTTTCAGGGCTGCTAGTACCTTCCAACTGGTCGTAGCCTAAAATCCGGTTCATAAAATAGACATTGGTTGCATAAGAGCGCCCATCTTCACCATTCAGAAAGTTACCCAGGGCCACCAGGTCATTAAACGGCAGGCTAGTGCGTAAATTGCCCTGTAAGGCATCCATAATCGAACCAGCTTTAAGCGCTATATCCGGTTTTAAGGCTTTCTCTTTGACGGCTGCGACCAGTTTCATCTGGCGGCGACTGCGCCCCAGGTCGCCATTATCCTGCAACGAATAGCGGCTGCGGGCAAAGGCTAACGCCAGCTTGCCATCCAGATGGTACGGCCCGGTGTTGAAGCTCAAAGCTACGATATTATTGGCATTATCGCGTACCAGATATTCGTTATCAGTGAAAGCTACCTCGACATTCACATCCACCCCGCCAATGGCATCTACCAGATTTTTGAAGCCAGTAAAGGTCACGGCTAACCAGTGGTCTACTGGAATACCAGTAATACTTTCGACGACATCTTTGGTCAGAATTGCGGCGGCATCCAGCTTGCTATTGACGTTTCCGGCACTAAAACTATAGCGTTTTGACAACCCATTGGAGTTATTCAGGTTCATTACATACGAAAACGCCTGATTGACTTTGCCCCAGTAGCCCGACCCTGGCCCGGCATAAGGTATCAAAGTATAGAGGTCACGCGGGATGTTTATCATCGTGACTTTTTTCTTAACTGGGTCATAGACCACCTGTAAAATCGAGTCGGTCAGATAAGGGCCATCTTCCTCGTGGCCCGGCCCGGCATAACCAAGTACCAATAGACTCACCCGCTCGCCTCGTTGAATTTTCTCGATAATCGGGGCAGAAGATTTTCCAGCCGGAATAGCAGTCGCGGCAGGCAAAGGGGCGGAAGTAGGTGTCGGGGCGGCTATCGGGGTGACGGTAGCCGGAACGGGCGTGGCTATCGGAGTAGCGGTGGCGGGAACTGGAGTATTTATCGGGGTGGCAGTGGCCGGAATAAGCGTGGCAGTTGCGGTAGCAACCGGGAGCGGGGTCGGGCTGGGAAATTCCAATGGCGTGGTATCGGGCAGCGGAGGTATAGTTACGACATAGGGTGTAACAGGAGTAGCTTGAGGCAGATTAACAATTGCGCCAGAAGCGATAGAGGTTGGGGGAACGATTGGATTAGACCCCGAAATCGCCGAGACGGTAGTATCTAATAAAGAAGCTTCGTTGCGACCACCAAAAGTGGTGTCTACAAAACTGGACACCCGGAAATAAGAAATTATGCCAAACAAACAAAGGGCCAGGAACAAACTTAGCAATAGCCAGCCCCAGATTCGTCGTCTGGATTTTGGTTTTCGTCTCATCTAATTTTCTTCAGCAACTAGCTACCAATCCCAATATTCTACTAATTTAACATAACTAAGCAAATGTGTCCATAGTTTTCCACAAATTCAAGAACATGAGTTCACATGAATAAAAGCCTGTAAAAATAGGAGAAATGGGCTATTTAGTGATATGCTAAGGATATGTTACAACCTATCATATCTCCTGAAAATATTTTAATAAAGTAAGTTTCGTTGCTACAGCGTTATTCATCAACAGCGCGATATAACTGATAGCCAATCAGGAGTGAAACTTAAAAGCAGTCAACGAGTCAGGTTCTATATGTGTAGGATGGGAAGGAGTTATTACATGTTCGATTCTACTACTCCCGATTCTAATGCCTCTAGTGGCCTCAAAGAACTAAAGGCCGAGCTGACCGCATTTCAGGCCCAGGTCGAAGCCCAACAAAACGAACTCGCCCAACTTAAGCAGGCGATTCAAAGCGCCCAAAGTCAAGCCTCCGCTCAACCTCAAAACGGTAAGTAGAGAATGGAGGAAGAGTTTTGAGTTTTGAGTTCATTAAGCGTCGCTTCACCCACATTGAGAATAATCCATAAACGCCGACCCTATTGCCAGAATTCAGCATTTATAATTCAAAACTCAAAACTCCTGTGACCCTCTAAACGATACCCATCAGTCGCAGGATGGTATATGCTCCCAAACCACCCAGCAGGGTCAAGAACATATTGTGAGTGCGCCAGGCGATAGCTGCCCCGGTGAGACCGGCCCACAGACTGGCACTGACCTGGAAGCGTCCTGCCGGGAGAAGCAAAGCCGGGACTACCAAAGCACTCATAACAGCGGTAGGGACAAAGCGCAAAGCCCGGCTTACAAGCGGCCCTGGCCCGTTCCGCATTGCCACTAGCGGCAAAACCCGCGTGAGATATGTTACCAAGGTCATTCCCAGAATAATCAGCCAAACATCCATTAGATTATTGCCTTTCGCTCTGGGCGACCCTCGACCAGCATCCCCGCCAAACAGCCACCCAACGCAGCAATCAGAAGATACCAACTTCCACCCAGGGTTAGTTGGACTATAAGAGCCAGTCCTCCGGCCACGACTGCTGCCGCCCAGTTGCTTCGAGAGGTCAGGCTGGGTGCAAGCAATACCGCAAAGCTTAGAGGAAAGACCAATTGTAGCCCAGCCCCGATTGTATCGGGTATGACCCCGCCGACCAGCAAACCAGCCAGGGTACTGACTTGCCAGCAGACGTAAAGCGACATGTTTGCCCCCCAGAGCAGACCTGGTCCGGCCTGTCCGCTCAAAACCCGCTCTATCGTCAATACATAACTCGCATCGGTCAGGCTAAAAGCCAGGGCCATTTTCTTGAGCAAGCTAAATTGACGCAGACTCTCGGTCAGCGAGGTAGCAAACAAGAGATGGCGCAGGTTGACTAGCAAGGTTGCCAGAATGATCGAACAGCCACCCGCTCCGGCGGCGAAAAGGCTGGCAGCAGTAAGCTGCGATGCTCCGGCATAGACCATGATGGACATCGCCTGTATTTCTACTGGGCCTAGCCCGGCAGTCCGCGCCGCCAAAGCATAGGCCAGACCAAAAGGTACGATGCCCAACCATAGCGGCAGGGTTTCGGTAAAACCCTTTCGGAACTCAGCCCAGGAAATCTGGCCTTCTTCGACTGTTTCAGTCGCTACCCCATCCCCTATCGAGCCGGATGACGGTTTTTCGCGCTTGGTTGCCACCGTGAGAACTCCTTATTTATGTAACTATCTACACACAATTTAAGCGTTACATGGTATAATAAAGCAGGTTGTGGTAACTGTCAAATTAACTTGCAGTGGTTACAAAAGTTTTAAGCGCTTAGGCTTGCAAAAAGGCTAATAATGGAATTTATCTGGCTGGATTTCCTCCATAGCGATTGGCATGATTATCGGGTAAGCGGACGCAACGAAGACCGATTACGACAACCCGATTGGCTGGCGGATTTTTTGCGGGGTTGGAAGTTAGAAGCGGCCTTGCCCGCCGATGAACCAACCCTGACCGACCTAACTACTTTACGTAGTCTTTTACAGCAAATAGTCAGTGATTTGGCGCAGAGTAGGCCAATTGCGCCCGATAAACTGGCTACCCTGAATGAGTATCTGGCTCGGACTCCCCTCACCCGTAAGTTAAGTAGCACCAGCGAAAGCTACCGAATGGAATTTGAGCCACTAGCAACCGAGGTTAAAAATTGGAATTGGGTTATCGAGGTGATTGCTACCACCTTCGCCGACTTTTTGACCAGCTACGAGCCGGGTCGGGTGCGAATCTGTGCTAACCCCGATTGTCGCTGGGTTTTTTACGACCACAGCCGCAACCATACCCAACGCTGGTGCGATAACCCTTGCGCTACCCTGGTCAAAGTGCGCCGTTTCCGACAGCGCCGCAAGACGGGGACGGAGGGGATTTAGGACTGAGGACTGATTTTTATAATCTTATCGCAAAATGTCTTACTATTGCACAAAGGTTCAAAATGCTATATCTTAGGTAAAGCCGAAAAATCGTCAGGATAGGAGAGCATATAACAGTGGCCCGGCTATTAAATAAAAAACAAATATGCCGGTGAAGACCAGAGTTGAAAAAAGTATTAGCCCGCAGGAGGGGTTTAAAATAGATGGGATACGAAAAGACTCAGCTTAACAATGGAGTACGAGTAATCACCAACGCCATGCCGCATACTCAATCCGCCAGTGTGATTCTATACTATGGAGTAGGCAGCCGCTACGAGGAAGACCGCATCGCCGGTATTAGCCATTTTATCGAACACATGGTTTTCAAGGGAACGGCTAAACGTCCAACCGGTAAGGATATTAGCGAGGCCATCGAAGGAGTGGGCGGAGTGATAAATGCCAGTACCGGGCGAGAAGTGACCAGCTACTGGGCTAAAGTCCCCAAGACCCATTTTGGATTGGCCTTTGATGTTATCAGCGATATGTTGCTCAATTCCAATTTCGACCCGACTGAAATGGAGAAAGAGCGTAAAGTTATTATCGAGGAAATTCATGCGACCCTCGACTCGCCCGGCGATTTGGTAGATGAGGTTATCAATAACGTTATTTGGGGCGAACAGCCAGTAGGCCGTGATATTGCCGGAAGTGATGCGACTGTTACGGGGATTACCCGCGATGATATGCTGACCTACATGAAGAAATATTATCTACCGGCGGATATGGTGGTCAGCGCCGCCGGAAATCTCACCCACGAGCAAGTCCTCAAGGTAGTAGAAGGGACATTAGGCCAGCTTCCCGCCGGGGAACGCCCGATTGCCGGCCCAGCGGTGGCCCTGAACGGTGGCCCGCGTCAGAGCATCTTTTATAAGGATACCGAACAGGCCAATTTAGTCCTGGGAGTACCGGCTTTGCATTATTCCGATCCGCGTCGCTATATTCAGTCGGTTATGGATATGATTATGGGTGGCGGGATGTCCAGCCGGCTGTTTCAGGAAGTGCGCGAGGAGCGCGGGTTGGCCTACAGCGTCGGCAGCTACAGCGTCCAGATGAGCGATACCGGGGCATGGCTGGTGTATGGCGGGGTTGACCCCGAAAACATTGATGAGACCATGACCGCGATTTTAGGGGTGATGGACAAGATGCGCCAGGAGCGGGTGTTGGAAAACGAACTCCACAAAATCAAGGAGTACTATAAAGGCCGCACCCTGCTAGGTTTGGAAGATACCCGCGCCGTAGCAAGTTGGGCCGGTGGTCAGGAGCTTTTGATGGATCGGATTATGACGGTGGAAGAAGTTGTCGCCCAAATCGAGGCTGTCACCGCCGACCAGGTATTAGAGCTGGCCCAGGAGCTTTTCCAGCATGACCGTCTGCGGCTGGCAGTCGTTGGCCCCTACAAAGACGAGGATGACCGTTTCCGCGAATTGCTGAAATTTTAGCGGGCGCGTTGTGACTGACAGCGCTTGCAAAGCTTGAGCGGATTTGGCAACTGCTGACCGAGTAAGCCGAGCGTGAGCGCCAGGTATAAATGGGGGAAGTTGCAACTACCCCCAAATTGCATTGAATAATGGAGTTATCCCCGCAATCTAAGCCCATCGCCTATATTCAACTTACTGCAAGAAGTCGCGGAGTTGTTTGCCGACGCGGGGATGGCGCAGTTTACGTAGCACTTTGGCCTCAATCTGGCGGATACGCTCGCGGGTTACGCCGAGTTGCTGTCCGACTTCTTCCAGGGTGCGGGGTTGCCCGCCGCCGCCTTCGTCCAGGCCAAAGCGCAACTCGATAATCCGGCGTTCGCGTTCTGGTAGGGCGGTCAGAGCCTTCTGGACTGCCGCTCGCATCGAGATTTCGGCGGCCTGCTGGTCGGGGTCTACCCCTTGCGCATCTTCCACCAAATCGCCCAACGACGAATCGCCCTCCTCGCCCATCGGCTGGTCGAGCGAAACCGGAGCATTGCCCATGGTCAAAAGCTGGGTAACTTTATCTTGCGGCATCTGCAAGGCTTCCGCCAACTCCTGAACGGTGGGTTCGCGCCCGTTATTGCTGGCGAACTCGCGGGAAGTGCGCCGCACCCGACCCAGGGTCTCGTTGATATGCACCGGCAGCCGAATCAAGCGGCTCTTATCGGCGATAGCCCGTGAAATGGCCTGCCGAATCCACCAGGTCGCGTAGGTTGAGAGCTTGTAGCCGGTCTTATGGTCATATTTATCCACCGCCCGAATCAGACCCAGATTGCCTTCCTGGATCAAATCGAGCAGAGTAATCCCGCCCGAACTCTGGCTATAGCGCCGAGCCACCGACACCACCAGTCGCAGATTGGCCTCAATCAGGCGCTGCTTGGCATCTTCTTCGCCCGCATCTTTGCGCTCGGCCAGCTCTTTTTCCTCTTTTTGGGTGAGCAGACGGGTACGCCCAATCTGACGCAAGTAATCCGCCACCGGGTCGGTACTGTAATAGTCCGAAGAAGCCGCCGCCGCTGCCGCCAGTCGCTCGGCCTCGCGCACCAATTCCTCGGCCTCGCGGTCAGTTTCGCGCAAAGCTGCCGCGTCCGGCTCATCGCTGGGCAGGATTATAGTAGTATCGCCGGTGACATCAGCTTCAGCTTCTTCGGCGGCTTCCATTTCGCGCTCTTCCAGTTCATCGAGGTCTTCGATACTGTCAGCATCCTCAGCAATATCAGAGGTGTTATCGGGCGATTCTGCCGAGTTGAAAGCCGGTTCGGATTTACGACCGGGGCGGGCCGTTTTGTTAAACTTAGTCATAGTTTTTTGCGGGAACGCCTCATTATGGCTGTAGCTAGAATGGGATAAACCATTGCAGGACAGCCAGCTACCAGGGTAACGTATATAGTACCAAGCTTAATGTAGATTAAAGTCGGTTTAAATTTGATAAGTTCTAGCCAGGTAATTCGGGGTTTATTATAGCAGATTAGTGTCAATAGTGTTACTAGACCGCAAATTCGTCTTATTCCTTTATGACGAAGGTTTGATTTTCAAAAAGCGAAAGGCCGCGCCAACCAACCTCAGCGCAGCCTTTGACTATAAGTAGCAATTTAGCGGCGGTCAAGCCTTATTTTTTGGCGGCGGGCAACGAGCCTTTCATCAGGCTATCCCAGCGATACGAAGTGTTCTGGGGCTTGACCTTGCCCAAAGCATAATCAATCACCAGGTCGGACATATTGTCCAGCACCCAGTTAAAATGATAATCGCCCAGACTATTGATGTCAAAATCGGGGGCAGGGTTTAGGAAATCAATCGCGTATGGCACGCCGTCCCGGATGGCAAATTCCAGGGTGTTCATATCATAGCTCAGAGCCTCGCAGAGCTTGATACAATCGCTCTCGATCCGTTTGCCCAGGGCTGGAGTCAGATAGTTCGGGTCATCGTGATACTTGCGCTCTCCGGGGTCGTAGTGCATGGTCAGCACCTTCTTGCGCCCGAAACAGAAGCAGCGAACATACTGCTCGAACTCAATCCCCTCTTGCAGCACCATCGTCAGCTCGCCGGTCTGGTTGTAAGCCCACCACAACTCTTCCAGATTATCTACCTTGTACACATTCTTCCAGCCGCCCCCAATCGCCGGTTTGAGAAAGGCCGGAAAGCCAGTATAGTCCGTCAGGTCTTCCCAGGGAATCGGGAATTGTAGATTGCGGAGTGACTCCTGGACAATGCCCTCGATGTAATTATTGTTGGGCAGTACCACCGTCTTAGGATGAGCTACTCCAATCCGGGTAGCAATAGTCGCCTCGATAAATTTATCGTCCGCCGTCCACCAGAAAGGATTATTAATTACAATCGTACCTTGCAAGGCCGCATTCTTAAGATAGCTGCGGTAGTATGGGACTTCGTGCGAAATGCGGTCAATAATTACCTTATATTCGCACGGCTCATCCATTTTTGTCCCACCGATTTGTAGCATTTCGGCGATTACCCCTGCCTCGCGGGAATTCACTTTCTCGATAAACGCGGGCGGAAATGACCACTCCCGTCCTACCATCAGGCCAACCTTAGCCATCTCTTTGTCTTTATCTTTGTTCTTGGACTTGGGGCGAGCTGAGGTTTCGGCTTTGGCCTGAGACTTCACACTCTTTGCCACCCGCTTGACGGTCTCGACAATCTCTTGTGTCATACTGACTGATTCTCCTTTTTCACTTCTCGCGCTCGCTCAACATAATAAGGTTCTTGTTCTTCTTCGCTATTCGGCTGTTGTCCTAAATATAATCCCGAACCTGTTGTATCCAAAAAGGCCAGTCGTGACCGAAACCATCCCACACTGCCAGATTATTGCCGACTCCTTTGGAATTAAGGACCTCGTGCAACTGCCGGGTTTCGTTCAGACAGATCGGTAAATCCTGAGTCCCGGTGACAAGATTGATTTGCTGTTGCTGTAACTGGTACTTAAAATCGCCCTCACCCATATTGCCGATATAATCCAGGGGCGAATTATAATATACGTTCTCGTCATGATAGCCATCCAGATAGACATTCATATTATAGCGCCCACTCAAAGCCACCACTTTATGCACTCGTCCCGGATGCCGAAAAGCGAAATTCACGGCCTGGGTCGCCCCAAAACTAGAGCCAGTGCTAATCAGATAGCCGTTGCTATTGCGATTGGCAATCAAGGCTAAAACTTCGTGGTAAAGATAGTTGTCGTAATCCAGATGCCGCCGCACCCGCCAGTAGGGGTGTGCGCCCTTATTGTACCAGCTTTCACTATCCACGCTATCCACACAATAAAGCTGGATATGCCCGGCCTCTATTTTGTCGGCTAACGCCCCAACCACACCCCGGTCTTCATTCTCGTAAAAACGGCCCATCGAGGTCGGGAATACCAGAACCGGCGCACCACTATGCCCAAAAAGCAGTAATTCCATATCCCGGCCCAAAGCTGGGCTGTACCACTTGTGATACTCACGATTCAATCCGCACCTCTTTCACCAACCTGCTAAATAAACTCAAATTTATATCATGCTCAAACGCCCGATAATATAACAGTCAGGCCGGGGCTTGTCAAACGGGGGTGCAGTGGTCAGTGGTCAGTGGTCAGTGGTCAGTAAATGAGGTTTGAGTTTTGAGTTTTGAGTTTTGAGTTAAACTGCTACCTCCTAGCCGGATTTTTTCCGTCCTCCGTCTTCCGTCTTGTATTTCACTGACCACTGCTATCCCCGCTTCAGAACACGCCCGGCGGCGATTTGGGTATCCTCCCCGGCTTCGATGACGGGTTGCCCGTTGACCAGGACGTGAAGCACCCCGGCGCAGAACTGATGCGGCTCTTGAAAAGTAGCGCGGTCTATTATCTGGTCGGGGTCGAAAGCTACCAGGTCGGCAATACAGCCGGGCCGAATCAGCCCTAAATCATAGCGCCCTAGCCGTTGGGCCGGAAGCGAGGTCATTTTGCGGACGGCTTCCTCCAAGCCCAAAACCCCTTCTTCGCGCACGTATTTGCCCAAAACCCGAGCATAAGTGCTGTAGCTGCGCGGATGAGGCTTGCCGCCACTGTCAGGGTGAAGCGTCCAGCCATCGCTGGCGACGGCTACCGCCGGATGGCGCATTACCCGTCGCACGTCGTCTTCGGACATGCTAAAGCTAATCATCTGTACCCCTCCGGCCTCTTTTTCCAGTAGATAGAAGGCCGCTTCGACGGTATCCAATCCTAGCCGAGTGGCAATTTCGGTCAGCATTAGCCCTTCGTAGACCTTGTTTGGGCCATCCGGGAGCGAACTTATTAATACGGTTTCTGGGGCAAAATCACCATTTTCGCTGCCAATTTCGGCCCGAATCCGGGCGCGAGTGAATGGGTCGGTCAGACGCTGAACCATCGCCGGAGTGCCGCCTTCCAGCGCCCAGGTCGGCAAGAGCGCCGCCAGCGTAGTACTGCCCGCCGGATAGGGATATTGGTCTGCCAACACGTCCTGTCCGGCGTGACGGGCGGCATCCAGCAGCGCCAAAGATTGCTCAACTTTGCCCCAGTTCGATTTACCTGCCGCCTTGTGGTGGCTCAGTTGCACCGGCAATCCGGCCTCTTTGCCGATAGTAATCGCCTCGCCGACGGCTTCCAGCAAAGTACCGCCTTCACCCCGAATATGACTGGAATAAAACCCGCCGTACCGGGCTGCAACTTTCGCCAAAACGACCAACTCGGCAGTCGTGGCATACGTTCCCGGCACATAAATCAAGCCGCTTGACATCGCAAAAACCCCGGCTTCCATCGCCTGCGCTACCAGCTTTTGCATTGCGTCCAATTCGGCGGAGGTTGGCGCACGTTGCTCGAATCCCATGACTGCAATCCGCACCGTCCCATGCCCTACCTGCAAACCCACATTCGAGGCCAGCGGCAAACCTTCCAGCATCTTTATATAGTCGCCCGCACTCTGCCAGTCCCACGACAATCCGGCATCTATAAAGGCAGCATAGCTTTGTAAGGCTGCCAGACGCTCCGGCATGACCGGAAAAGGCGAAAAACCGCAATTGCCGACCAGTTGGGTTGTGACCCCTTGCCGTACCATCGAGTCAGCGCGAGGATAGAGCGGCAGGGTAAAATCGGAGTGAGTGTGCAAATCAATAAAGCCAGGCGCGAGAACCAACCCGTCCAGGTCAAGAGTGCGGCGAGCCGTCGCCCCGCTCAAATCGCCCAGCCCGGTAATCTGGTCGCCCTCAATTCCTACCGCACCTCGAAACCAGGGATTACCAGTGCCGTCAACTATTTTGGCATTATGCAACAGCAGGTCATACATATTTACTCTCCTTTATGGGTCAGAGGCATTTACGATTTACCCAAAAGGGGGCGAAGCCGCAATTTACGATTGTGAACTGGCTACGCTATTTTCTCAGTCCTCAGTCCTCAGTCCGGCCTCTCCCCCTTCCCTTATAGTTGATATGAAAGTAGCCACTCGTAAAGTTCGGGATTAGCGTAAGTTTCAGTCCACGAGTCGTGAGCGGCTTCAGGATAGACCGTAAAGCGGACATCCGCGCCGCAGTCCCGTAAAGCCTTCACCATCTCTTCCGAGGTGGAAATCGGGACAACCTCATCTTTCGCGCCGTGAAAAACCCAGGTCGGTAAATGTTTAATTCGGGTCGCACGCTCAGGATAACTCCAACCGCAAATCGGAGCGAGAGCCGCAAAGCGGTTGGGCTGCTCGATGGCCCATCGCCATGCTCCATTTCCACCCATACTCAGCCCCGTCAGGTAGACTTGGGCCGGGTCAATCCGGTAATTCGCCATAATTTCGGTATAGAGACCGTCCAGGGCGTAAAGATGTTCGGGCCAACGGTCAGAAGCCGGACATTGCGGTGAGACAATTATAAAGGGAAAGGACTGACCTTGCTCCACCAATTTTGGCAGCCCATAAACTTTGAGCAATTCGAGGTTATCGCCACGCTCGCCCGACCCATGCAGAAAAAAGACTACCGGCCACTGGCGCAGCGGGTCGGCCTCATATTCGGGAGGCAGATACACTAAATAGGATAGCCGCAAAACGAGGGTCAGGCTAATTTGACCCTGATAGTTATGGGATTGCTGTAATGGTAAAATCGAATCAGACATTTCCATATCTCCCTATCTAACTTGGATTTTGGTTGGCAAATTGCCTTCGCCCCGCAAAAGATAACCAAATCTGATTTCTGGAGTTTAGCCTGTTAGCTTTCAAATCAGCCCATGGTTCCAGGCGCAAATCATATATCCTCTTTGCGACTTATCATAACATATCTGCAATGCATAACCTGGTGCTATATGGTATATTATTAAAATAAACGTCTAAGATTAGCTTAAATTGGTCTTGAATTAGTATTGCAGGTTATGGAGAAACGGGTCTTATGTCGGTGCTGGAATTCAAGAAATTGCCGCCAGCTTTGAAGGAGATAAAAGCGGCAGGTTTGACCGGAATGCTGTTGGCCCGCCGCGACGAGCAAGGTGGAGTGCTGATTTTCAAAGAGGGCAATCTGATTCACGCCCGAATGGGGCCAGGCCTTGACCGAGCCGAAGGCGATGCCGCGCTCTATAGCCTGTTGAGTTGGGAAGAAGGTCAGCTAAAATGGCAACCGGGTCAGGTAGAAGCCACTCGCACGATTGACACCCAGCAAGAATCCGAATTTATGGAAGCGGTCGAAGACCTGACCAATTTTGGCAGCTTCGAGAACGAGGCGGCTCGCGATACCATGGCGACTTTTCTGGGTCTGGAAGTGAAACCAGCCGAGCGGCCTAGCCTGCCCACAATTCCGGCGATGCCTGCCGCCCCCGACCCGCTCCCCGCCCTACCACCTGCGCCCCCTGCCCCAAAAGCCCGGCTTCCGATTATGCCGACGGCCCCCGAACCTTATCCGGCGGCCCCCCGCCCGGCGCCTAATCCGCCCCGCCCACCTGTAAACGTGCGGTTGCCCGAACCAACTATCCGCTCTGGTACAACTGGCAATTTACCCGGTCTGCCTGCCGGTGGGAATGGCCCGGCAGTTTCGACTTTGATTCAGATGGGAGTACCCCGTTTAGCTGGCAAAGAGCGTTTTTCGCTCAATTCTCATTTTGCTAATGTGGTATATGTCGCCCGCGAAATCGCGGACCGACTCTGGCCGCAGGTTATTCAGGCTTCCCAGCTTTCCCAATTTCTGTACGAGGATCCCCCCGCCAACGATGAGCGTAGCACTCCAATCCAATATTTGAGCCAGCTAAATTACGGCTTTGAGCAAACTTTTGGCAATCTTGCTCCCGCCAAAATTCGAGAATGGGGGCGAGTCGCCACCGAACGCTCGATTAAATTACGGAAGGCCAGTGGGCGCGAGCAACGGCTTATCCGGCTGTTGCCCGGCAAATACCGCAAAGTGACGGTGCTACTAAACAGCTTTGTGAAATCTATGGATGACATTCGAGGCGAGCATCTGCATACCTGGAAGCAAATTGACCAGAACCAGTATTGGCTGGTGCATTATAACAATCTGTACGCTCTGGGTCGCCGCCGTCCTCAAAATTCGTGCTACGTCTGGACAGCCTCGTTTGAAGCTATGCTCAATTGGGCCGGGATAGGCGACGAATGGTCAGTGGAAGAAATCGAGTGCGGTTGCGTCACCGGCACTTACGATTGCGTTTTTGCCATTCGCGCCAAAAACCCCTAGAATGTTAGAGGTATGTTTCGACCTTTCGGCGGCCCGCCAACAGGCCGCCGGTATCAGCCGCTACGAGCGCGAATTAGCCATAGCTTTGCTAAAGCTGGCAGAACCAGCGGAATACAGCTATTTCTACGCCGGGCCACCTCCCGAAAAGCCGCTACCTGCCCCCTTAGACCGCCTACCCCATATCGCCCGCTATACGTCTAACAAACGCTGGCGATTGCGGCTCTGGCTGGGCCATTTGGCCCGCCGACCTGCCGACCAAATGGTATTGCCGGTCAGGTCAGGCCAAACCATCTTTCATGGTATGGATTATATTGCCCCTTACCTGAATGCCCCGACCATCCTGACGGTTTACGATTTGTCTTTCTTGCTTTTCCCAAATTTGCACAGCCGCTATAACCGGCTTTATCTGCGCTATATGCTGCCAATAATAGCCCGCCGCGCCCGCCGGATTATTGTCCCTTCCGAAAACACTCGCCGGGATTTGGAAAACTGGCTGGGTGCGCCAATCGGGGAGCGGGTGCGGGTCACTCCGTTGGGGCTTTCAGACGAAAGTTACCTGGAAGATTTACCCCAGACTGCAATCAGGGCAGGGTTGGCAAAATACGGTCTATTAGACCAGCCTTATCTTTTGAGCGTAGGGACAATCGAGCCACGCAAGAATCTGGGCCGATTAATCGAAGCTTATTCCAGTCTGGTGAAAACGTGGGATAGCCCTGAACCCTGCCCGGCCCTGGTGCTAGTCGGGCGGGTCGGCTGGTTGGGCGAATATGAGCGGTTGCAGGCCAAAGCCGCCGAATATGGCCTGGAATGGCAAAGTAGTGGGGAAATAAGCGCAAATCGGCCTGGGCCGCGCATCCTGGCCCTTTCAGCAGTGACAGACGGCGACTTGAAGGCCCTCTATCAGGGAGCTAAATTGAGTTGCTACCCCAGCCTTTATGAAGGCTTTGGGCTACCGGCTCTGGAAGCGATGGCCGCCGGAAAGCCGCTTATCTGCTCGGATCGAGCCAGCTTGCCGGAAGTAACTGGCCCGGATGGAGCGGCGGCCCTGCTCATCAACCCTGAAAATCCGGGCGAGATAGTCGCGGCCCTCAAGCGAGGCTTACAGGATAGTGAGCTTGCGCGACGCTTGGGGCGGGCCGGACGGGAACGCGCCCGGATTTT
The DNA here is from genome assembly GCA_038245615.1 of Chloroflexia bacterium. Taxonomy (GTDB): domain Bacteria; phylum Chloroflexota; class Chloroflexia; order Chloroheliales; family Chloroheliaceae; genus 54-19. The sequence goes on from JBBRSG010000062.1 coordinate 17,256, forward strand.
CACCTGGCAACGTACCGCCGAACTGACTTTTCAGGTTTACCGCGAAGTTCATAATTTACCGCCTAGCCCTGGTTAAGGTATCCGGCGATTAGCTGGCCCGCCGTTCATAAGCGGCGATATGTTCCGCCACCGCCTGTTCCAGATGCAGGAAATCGTCGGGCGGCGGGGGATAATCGCCCCGCGCAATATAGTTGTTTACAAAGCTTCGCATCTCGCAATGGCGAGCATTTTTTAAGTTCAGCCAGATAAGCTTCATAAAAGGCCCGGCCTGATTGTAATCGGCATTAGCCCACAGCGCCGCCAGAGCCTTTTCCCGGTCAAAAGCCACTCGGCGGGTTTGGGCCTGCCACCTTTTGTGGCGCTCGTCCCACTCCGCCAGCAGATAGGCTGCCAGATGGTCGCCATCGTAGGGCGCACCCACCGACCCACAATTGGCGATGGTCATTCCGCGCCAGTAATGAATTACCGGGCGATGGGTATGCCCCGCAATCCACAGCGTGCCAGGCCGAACCCGACCCTCAAAAATTTGGGCAAGCTGTAGCTCAGTCGTTTCCGGCAAAATCCCTTCGGTCTGGTAGCGCGGCGAACCATGCACAATCTCAATGTAGCTACCTTCCGGCCCGGCTAAACTGGTCTGCCGAGGTAAGTCCCGCAGCCAATCCAATTCTTCGGGGCGGAGTTGCTCCGCTGCCCAGATTGCCGGAGCAAACAGAGTGCGATAGGGCGCAACTACCCGGTTTTCCCGAAGTGCTTTAACCTGTTCCAAAATATATTCTTCGTGATTTCCGGCAATAATGACGGCGTTGGGCAAAGCGCGAAGCATTTGGAGGGTTTGGTGGGGATATGGCCCGCAATTTATCAGGTCGCCCGCTACTACAATTTGTACATCCGAACCGAGTTTTTCGATGTCTTCCAAAACGGCTTCCAGGGCTGGCAGGTTAGCATGAATGTCGGAGATAGCGGCTATTCTCAAGAATTTACCTCAGTGGGTTCTTTTGGGCCTTCATTTTCCGGGTTGATTTCCGGTTTAAGGGCTGGGTTGACTTCGGTTTTGAAGGGCAACAGCAAATTATAATATTGCCGAGGGATAATATAGCCGGGGACGGGCGGGAGTTGGTCGGACGGATAGGCCAACGGGCGATATTGGGCCGGAGTGGGTTGGCCCATCGCTTGCCAGGCTTGCCAGACCTCGCTAACCCGCTGCAAGGCCCGGTTTTCATTCTCTTGTGAACCAAAGTCATTATCGCCCGCCTCGGCCTTGACCAAACGCCAGCCCTGCGCCAACCAACCGCGCCAGTTGGCGGCTAACCCTGCTCCGGTCAGCAGAGCAATATCACAGCCCTCCGGGTGCAATTCGAGTAATATTACTCCTCGTCCTTCGTAACGCCAACCTTCTCCGACCCAACCGCTCCCCGACTCGCCTGGCGTACCCTGTGGGCCGTTATTTTCTTCCGGGGCGGGAGTCGCCAGCACCAGCGAAAAGAGTTGGTCGCGCAAAGCCACCGACAGGCTCATATTAAAACCATAGAAAGCCTGAGCAATCGCTCTTTTCGCGCCATCGGCTTCCGGTTTCAGCTCGGTCTTGAATTCAAGCGGTAATTTCCCAGAACTTATGACCTGCAAATCTTCCGGCTTTTCCAGCCAGACCGCCACTTCGTCCGGCAAGCCCTGGTCGGCTAGATAAAGCCGAGCGGGGGGAGCGTTGAGGGGCAGACCTTCGGGCGGCTCGTAGCCCGGCAAAATCTTGGCCGGGTCGAAGGGCAAGCGGGTCAAACGTTTTTGATTATTCGGAGTCTGGGAAAGTGGATGGGCCATCTCGCCGCGCATCGGCATAAACCCGCCCTGGCTGGCAGCCACGGCCCGCAAAATTCCGTCTGCCCCTTTTTCAAGGGCTGGAATCAGTCCGCCCCATAGGTAATTCGAGAGAGTTAAAGGCAAAATTATGCGTCCGCCGACTCGCAATTGGGCGACCCAGTTTGGCGAAATTTCCCATTGCTGCACCGTCACAATAATCCGGTCATAGGGCGCGTTTTGGGCATAACCCAGGCTGCCATCGGCGGCAATAATCTCGACTGGGCTGAAAATCGGCCCAACTCGGCGGGTTAGCTCATTCAGGTTAAAACGAGCCTGTTCCGCCATGGCCGGGTCGAGTTCCAGGCTAGTCACAGCCCCGGCGGGGCCTAGCACTTGGGCCATTATTGCGGCGTTATAACCGACCCCCGCCCCAATTTCCAGCACGCGCATGCCCGGCTCAAGTTGCAATGTTTCCAGCATGTCCGCCATCAGATAAGGTTGGGTACTGGAACTGGTTGGGTACTTACTTTCATCCCACTTGACCACGATGGCTTCATCGGCATAAACTCGCGGCAGAGGAACACTTGAAGGCAGAAAGATTTCGCGGGGGACTATCGAAAAAGCCCGCTCCAAAGCCGTCGAGCGGATTGCGCCTTCGCGCTCCAGATATTCCACCAGGCGAAGGCGCAAGGTGGTTGGGTCTGGCGGTGATTCAGTTTTAGAGGTACGGTCTTTCAAAATCAGGCCGTTCAATTTCGGGTGGCTGGTTAGACCTGACTGGCCCGACCAGTCCCGAAACCCTGGCTAACTCATTAACTTTTCGGTGATGCCCTCAATCGGGATACCGAAATCTATCGCGGCTCGCACGATCCGACTAATGATATTTTGCTGCTGTTCATAGCTATAGCGATTGCGATTTTTTTCTTCACTAAAGTAATAAATCGCATCGTAGACTCCATAGGCCGTATCGAGCGGGAAAGTGAAGAAATTCTGGGTTTGGACAACTTCGTGCATTTTGTGACCGGACGAAAAGGGAAAGTTAGTATCCGACTGATTAGGGTTCTTAACCGGGTTGACGATTTCGCGGTTAAGGCCACCGGGAATATAATCGTTGACCGGGGCAATCGCTTTTTCTTCGGTTTTCGGCTTTGGGTCGCTTGGGCTTTGGCTCATAAGAAGTTGTGATTACTCCTGTTTTCTTTTCCGAGTTTTCCAAAAAGTATTTACAAATATATGATAAAACAAAAAACTATCGAGCAAGATTACCGCTGGATTATACACCCTGGCTTTTAGCCGGGTCAAAAAATTTCCTTGTGTCAAAAATATCCCCGGACAACTCTATAGATTAAAATTGTCCGGGGATATGACATTATACCAGCTTAAACCCTAAACCGGCTACTTTTTAATATAAATCTTGCACTCGCTAGGCCCGAAGGAGTCAACCAGAACTCCTTCGGCGGTCTGAATATCGTAGTTAAAGGTGAACTCGTGCCATTGACCTCCGTCCTCACTGGGGAAGAAAGGAACGGAATAATCCCCTAACGGCTCGTCGCTGAAATTGGCGACGACTGCCACCAGACTGCCGCCCTCATCCCAGCGTCTCCATGCCATCAACTTATGTTCGGGGTCGTGGTGGAAAAACTCGATATTTTCAGTCTTGAGGGCATCGGTAGTTTTACGCAGATAAACCAGGCCGCTATAATAGTGGAGTAAGTCGCTGTTATTTTCGTTCCCCAGCAAATCCCAGTGGAGCGGATGAGCGTCCAGGCTCTTCTCCCAAAACTCACCAAACTCCTCGCCCATCCAAATCATTGGTACACCTACCGAAGTAAATAGCACTGCCGCCCCTAACTTGGCCTTGCGGAAAGCTTTCTCATCCACTATTCCAGCCGCGCCCAGCTCGAACATAAGGCGCTCGTGGTCGTGATTGGTTAAATACTGGACGGCGGCGATTGGGCCAAGAATAGCATTGCGGGCTGGTTCAATGGCGGCCATGGTTCTTTCCCAATCAAACGCCGGAGTTCCGTTAAAGTCGTTTTCGCGCAGATTAGCGACCATCTGGAAGTAAAAATAGTCGTGCCAAAGGCCGTCCATTGGACCATCCATCCCAACTATCGCCGGGTCTAGCGGAATATGCTCGGCGACCAGGTAAAACGGCTTCATTCCGCTAACCTCTTTGACCTTTTCGCCAATAAACCGCAAGAAATCGAAATTGTTAATCAGGGAGGTAGCATCAAACCGAATGCCATCCAGATGAAATTCAGTAGCCCAATAAAATGCCACTTCGTTCATAAACTTGCGAGCCGGGAACATTCCTAAATTCTCATCCAGGTGGTTGTAATCAAATTTCGGGCCAAATTGCTCGTTATCGGTATTCTGCTCCGGGTCCATGAACCAATAATTATGGTCAATATGGGCCAACGGAGAGTCTTGATGGGTATGGTTCGCTACTACATCCAGAATTACCCGAATCCCTCGCGCATGGCATTCATCTACCAAATGCTTGAAGTCGGTGCTAGTGCCATAGGCACTTTCCACCGCATAAAAAAATTTGGGGTTATAGCCCCAACTGTACTTCCCAGGATACTCCGCCAGGGGCATTAATTCCAATCCATTTACTCCCAGGCTGGCTAGATAGTCCAGCTTTTCAATAACCCCCTGGAAATTACCCCCAAAATCGCTGATGTGCATCTCGTATATGACTAGCTCGTTATCCGGCGGCAAAAAAGCATCGTCGTGCTGCCACTGATATTGGTCAACGATAGTCTGACCCTCCCGCACATGCAAAATCCCATTCTCATCGTGTTCCTCGTTCACATCGGTTGCCATCGGGTCAGTAATGCAGACCCACTCACCAGGCCACCAGGGGCTATTTGACTTCACACAAAATTTATATTCATAATCACCGTCAGCCAGGTCGAGGGTAGTGCGAAAATAGCCATCATCGCCTTTGGTCAGTTCCAATTCTTTCCAATCCGAAAAATCGCCCTTAAGCGCCACCTTTTCGTTATAGGGCGCAAATAGGGAGAACTCAATCGGGGCGGTTTTATCATCGGCCTCGTGCCGTTTTGAGCTTTTAGTTGAGCGGGAAGTTAAGTACTGAGAGGGCAACTCTTTCTGTTGAGTCATTTCTCTAAAACTCCTTCTATGAAACCTGCATAATTAGCTTGATATATTATATTGTGAAGAATTTATTTAAGTTTCTTCGACTTCCCCTATAAGGCAAAAACCGTGCCATCGTTATGAGTTCAAAAATTCCGGTTTTCATCAAAATTATCTCAATAAAACCCCCGCCGAAGCGCGGCTAAAACCCCAGGTTGACGATGGAATAAGATTGGAAGTACCGTTCAAGCGCACCAAGATGGATGACTACAACAAAATAACCCGTGTGATGTTAAATCCCGACTGACGCTTTAGTGCTATCCACTAATTTTAGGCCTAATTCACTATATTTGCACAGGGGTTTTGAGCTTTAGCTAGTGGAATAGCTCATCCTTATGGTGTTCGGGGACGTGCTTATGGGCGTGATGATGGCTGTGACCGTGATCGTGGGCTGGGTCGCCACTATCGGCGGCGGGCAACTTACCGTCCGCCAAGCTTTCGGTTTCGCTGATAATCCCGTGTAAAGCTGGGTCAATTGCTGCAAGACGGCGTTGGGCCAACCAGGGGCGCACCGCGTTACTGTAGCCCAGCGCCAGCACAAACAAAAGGGCGTGAGTGACGACGATAGTCGCGCCAGTCGCCCAATTCAAGTGCCAACTGGCGTACATTCCCACGATACCCCCAAAAGCACCCACCCCGATAGAAATCCACACCAGCCGATGAAAGCTGTCGGTCAACAGGCGGGCCACTATCGGTGGGGTAATCAACGAGGCTGCAATCAGGGTTACACCAACAATCTGCATCGAAGCTATCAAGAGTGAGGCCAGCAATAAAGAGAAAAGCCCGTCAATCCAGCCGGTTTTAACCCCATAAATGGCCGCCACTTCCGGGTCAAAGGTGGTAAAGAGTAATTGCTTGTAAAATACAAAGACCAAAACGCAGATAGCAACCGCCGTTCCCAGCACCACCCACATATCCTGGTCGGCGATACCCAACACATTCCCGAACAGGGCGGCATCGAAATTAGTTCGCAAATTGCGCTGGACGCTGATAATGATGACCCCAATCGCAAAACTGGCGGTAGTAATAATCCCAATCGCGGCATCCGCCCCGATTTTGCGCTTGCGGCTGGTCCAGATAATCAGCAGGGCCGATAAAAAACCCCAAAAAGATGCCCCGATATAAAAATTCAGCTTCAGGGCATAGCTGACCACCGCCCCGCCGAAAATCGAGTGCGACAGTCCATGCCCGATATAGCTCATGCGCCGCAACACCACATAGACCCCGACCAACCCGCACAATGCTCCGATAAGCGGCGCACAGATAAAGGCCCGTTGCATTACCTCATATTTGAATGGCTCGGTCAGCCATTGCCAGGGGTCAGCCCAGAACTCTACCGCTAGATATGGCATAGTCTAAGCCTCTTTTCTAGTAAGCCCGTTGGCTTTTGAACCGGATACCAGGGGCATCGGTTCGCCAGTCTCGGCCTCTACCACCAGCAAATGCCCCTTGTGATGCAAAACTTCTAGCGGAGCATTGTAGGTGCAGCTCAGGACATCCGATGTAAAGACCTGCTGAGGTGTTCCCTGAGCCTGGATTGCCCCGTTGATACAGATGACATAAGGCAGGTAGGCCGCCACCGAATTCAGGTCGTGGGTGGTCAGGAGAATCGTAATCCCCTGAGTATTTAATTCCCCCAGCAAGGCCAATACCTCGTTGCGGGTTTTAACATCTACCCCGCTGGTCGGCTCGTCCAGCAATAACAAACTCGGCTGGCTAATTAAGGCCCGCGCTAAAAACACCCGCTGTTGCTGACCGCCCGAAAGCTCGCGGATATGATTGCGGGCCAGACTTTCCAGTCCCAACCGCTCCAAAAGCTGTTGCATTGCCCACCGGTCTTCTTGGCTAGACCAGGGTAGCCAGCGATTAGTAGCCCGGTAGCGGCCCATCAAAATCACTTGCTCGACTGTTACCGGGAAATTCCAGTCTACCGCTTCCAGTTGCGGCACATAACCTATCCCCACCGGGGGTTTGCTACTGCGTCCGCCGGGGTTTAAGGTAGTGCCATTGACCGTAATCTGTCCGGCAGTCGGTGTCACCTGCCCCAGGATAGTCCGCAACAGAGTGGTTTTACCTGAGCCGGATGGCCCAACTAAACCGGCAAAGACCCCTGTCGGTAAATCCAGGTCTAGATTTCGCAGGACGGTTTTGCCTTCGTAGCCGCAAGTAACATCTCGCAAAGTTACAATCGGTACAATCGGTATCGGCAGCCCGGTCTTTTCCAATGCCATTAAATTCTGGCCCTTTCTAAAATTATTTGGTAAAAGTGTTCGCCGGGTTGAAGCCCTTGAGGGCATCGGCGTTTCCGCCCAGGCTCGTAACCATCGTCAGGGTGTTCTCAAGTTGCATCCCGATATAGGTATGCTGGGGCGAGTTAGGTTCGCCGGGCAAATCATCATCGCGCAGGGTGTCATAGAATTTGACACCGCTTTCTTTGGCGATTTGGTCGAGGATTTTGGACGGGAAAACCTCTGAGCCAAAGATAGCCGGAACTTGCTCTTTTTTCAGTTGCTCGATAATATCGGCGACTTCCTTTGGGCTGAGTTCTTTAAAATCGGAAGGCTGGATTGCCCCGATAACGTTCCACTTATAATGCAGCGCCCAGTATGCAAATGAGTCGTGATAGGTCACTAGCTTGCGATTTTTCTCCGGCACCGTCGCCAGGGCGGTAGTCATGGCCTTGTCCATGGCGGTTAGTTGGTCTACAAAGGCTTTGAGGTTGCCATCATAATAGCTCTTGCCCGCCGCATCCAGCTTAACCAGTTGGTCTCGAATCAATTCAGCGTACTTTTTGGCAAAATCCGGGTTCATCCAAAGATGAGGGTTGGGGTCGCCCTTATCTTTGGGGAAGGAGAAATCAAAGACCCAATCTTTCTCGGTGATGGTATTATCCGCCAGCTTGAAGATTGGAGCCTCTTTCTTCTTGCTGCTCTCCGCCAGCTTCACAGTCGGGGTTTCCAGGCCAATCCCGTTGACGATAATCAGGTCAGCCTCCGCCAGCACCTTCACATCGCCAGAGGCCGGTTCAAAGGTATGCGAATCAGTTCCATCGGGGATTAATTGCTTGAGGGTGATGCGATTGCCCCCCACATTCAGGGTAATATTTGCCAGGGGGGCAACGGTTGTCACCACGTTTAATTTCTTGGCAGGGCCAGTGCTACCGGCGGTAGGGCTACCGACTGCCGTGGTCGGGGTATTGGTCGGGCTGTCGCCACACGCCACTAGCAAGGCGCTCAACAGCATTACCGCTACCAGACCGATGACTGGTTTAAGCCGGGTAAGCGGGCCGGGCTTTTTCCCAAAAAAGTTAGGTTCGCTCTTAAAAAGCATGGTTATTCCTCCTGATTTTAGGTTCACAAGCTCTTCAACTTATACGACCCATAACAAGAAACAGATTAAGTATTTGCGAGTATTTGCAAGCGATATTATATGCCTCTTACAAAGTAATAGCAATGGATATTCCTGGATGTACATGCTGTATTCCCCAATTCCAAACTATAAAACCCATCAACCTAGTTGAGAGTATTTGACAATTACGACCAGGGCTGTTAATATACCTCTAATATTCACTGCTGATAGTATGTATCAATTGTGAAGGGATTTGTTATAAGCGAATAGACGAAAGCAGAGGTTTAACCTTGAAGGTAAGCATCTTATTCCCCAACGCTATACTCAAAAGAAAAGGGGTCGGCATACTATATTTCAGCTTGGCCTTAATGTTGATGTTGGCAGCAAGTACCCTTATCGCTTCAGCCCACGCCCATCTGAAATCAACCTCGGTGGGTATCGGAGCAGTTCTAATAAAAGCGCCTGACGCAATTACCCTGGTTTTCGATGAGGAGAGTTCCGCCGATGAAACTACAATTGAGGTTTTGAACGAAGCGGGCGAAGAAGTTCACGACGGCGACCCAACCCCGAAGAAGGATGATGCTAAAACCTGGATGGTCAAGCTAAAAGCTAATCTGCCGGATGGGGCTTACACCGTAAATTATCGCACCGTGACCGAGGATGATGGCGGGGTTATTGAAGGCGGCTTTGCTTTCAAGATAGCTGCCAAAGGTACAGCTGTTGCTGGCATTACTTCCGCAGGCAATGACCTGGGGGAAAGAGAAGTCCAACCTGAAGCGCCGGGTGCGGGTCTAGGCGGCAATTCCGCCGATAACTCTAATGCCGGTCAATCCTGGTTTACCAGCCTCCTGCTACTTGCCAGTATCGCCATCGGTTCGGGCGGGCTATTGCTAGTATTGCGCCGCAAGCCTAACCGCCCACGACCCTGAACCTAGAAATTATTATTCAGGCATGTTGCCGGGCTTTAATCGGCAAGCTGCAATTAGTTCAAATGGAGTAAAGCGATTATGATGAAGATTTTTGCTACCGAACAGCCTAAAATCCAGGCTGCAAGAAACAAAACGGGCAAGCCAGCCCAAAGACCAGCTTTCCTTAAATCCAGCCTTGTACTAATCTTGACAATGCTTTTGTTATCGCTGGCGCTGGCGGCCTGTGGCGATCCAACCGCAACGCCTGTCCCCGCCACAACGGTTGCCACCACCGCCTCGCCCACAACTGCCGTCGCCACGACTGCCCCGGCGACTACCGCTGTTCCCGCGACGACGGCAGCTACTACCGCCGCCACGACTGCTGCCCCCACGACGACGGCTGCAACCACCGTTGCAGCGACTACTGCTGCTCCGACGACAGCGCAGGCTACAACCGCCACGACAGTTGCCCCAACCACCGTTGCCCCAACGACGGCTGCTCCGACCACCGTCGCGCCGACTAATATCCCACCGCCGACCACCAAGATTAAGGTTGTAGCTACCACCACCCAGCTTGGGGATTTTGCCCGTAGCCTGGGAGGAAACCGAGTTGAGGTCTACCAAATCCTGCGCCCAAATGACGACCCGCACGACTATGAGGCTAACGCCAACGACTCTAAAGCCGCTGCCGCCGCCCAGGTCGTTTTCAAAAATGGGGTGGGCCTGGACGATTGGCTGGACAAGGTTATCAGCAATAGCGGCACTAAAGCCCCTACGATTGATGTGTCACAGGGTATCAAGCTGCGACCCGGCAAGGACGAAGAAGAAAAGGCGGGCGACCCGCATATCTGGTTCTCCACCGACAATACCAAAATTATCGCTGCTAGTCTGGTCAAGAGTTTGCAGCAGGTTGACCCGGCGGGCAAGGATTATTATCAGGCTCAGCTGACCGCCTACCAAAAGCAATTGGACGACCTCAAAGCCCAGATTACCCAGCTTTTTACGGCAGTCCCCGCCGACAAACGCAAGTTGGTCACTAATCACGATGCTTTCGGCTATTTTGCCGACCAGTTTGGAATTACAGTAGTTGGCTCGATTATCCCTAACCTGAGCGATGCCGCCCAACCGACCCCCCAGGAGATTAATGAGCTGATTAAGAATATTAAGGACAACAATGTCAAGGTGATTTTCACCGAAACTACGATTAATCCCAAGATTGCCGAGCAGGTGGCGAAAACTGCCGGAGTCAAGATTTTCTCCAACCTCTATGGCGATGCGTTGGGCGTGCCGGGCAGCGACGGTGACACCTATATCAAGATGATGCTGTCCAATGCTAAAAATATGGTGGCGGGCTTTCAGTTGTAAAACCAGGCGATAAAGCTCATTTCAACATTAAAGTTACAAATGTGGTAAATTTTACAGCATAAAATTTACCACATTTGTAACTTTACCGGCTTTCATCGGCTTGACTGAGCGGTGTAAGTCACCTGGATAAAATTTATAAATGCTATCAGAAAATAAACCTAGTAAAAAGATTTCGGTGATATATATGACTGGTTCAAATTCACAAAGTGAACAAAATATTTCCAGCCCTTTCCCTACGTCCGGGCTATATAACAAAGAAGATAACAAAAAAACTAATGACCAGGGCGCGACTTCTCCCCCTTTACTAAAAATCGAGCAACTGACGGTGGCCTATGGCGCAAACATCGCTTTACGACAGGTCAATATGACCCTTGAGGGCGGCAATCTGGTTGGGGTCATTGGGCCAAACGGGGCGGGTAAAAGTACCCTGCTCAAAGCCATTCTGGGGATGGTCGCTTATAGTGGGCAGATTACGATTGAGGGCCAGCCGGTCAGCCGCAAACGCCTCAGCCTGGCATACGTTCCCCAAAAAGAAGAAGTGCGCTGGGATTTCCCGGTGACAGTCGAGGACGTGGTGATGATGGGGCGTTATCGGCGGATTGGCTGGGTCAGGTTCGCCAGTAAGCGTGACCGGCAGGTGGTAGATGAAACTTTGGAACAAGTCGGCATGACAAATTTTCGCCATCGCCAGATAAGCCAGCTTTCGGGCGGACAGCAACAACGGGTCTTTGTCGCCAGGGCCTTAGCCCAGGAGGGCGATATAATCCTGCTGGACGAGCCACTGACCGGGGTGGATAGCACCAGCCAGGAAGTCATTATGACAGTTCTAAACCGGCTGCGCGAGGCCGGAAAGCTGATTATTATGGCAACCCACGACCTCAATACCGCCGCCCAGGAATGTAATTGCTGTTGTTGCATCAATCATCATTTGGTGGCAATCGGCACTCCTAAACAGATATTCAAAGCCGATATTTTGGCCCAGACTTATGGCGGTAATATTTTGACGGTCAATCTGGGCGACGACTCGAATGACACCGCCGCTTTGCTTATCAAGTAAGCCCCTGAAACGGGACATAACTGGGAAATTCATTGATGATATATGGATGATATTCTAAACTGGCTGCTAGAACCCTTCAATTCAGCCTATGCTGGCGAACTGGTCAGGAACGCGCTTTGGGAATTGCTGCTCATCAGCATTATTGGCGGGGTGGTCGGGACCTATATCGTGCTGCGCGGTCTGGTTTTTATCGTAGATGCCCTGACCCACGCCATTTTTCCCGGCACGGTGGTCGCTTTTTTAATTGGGGCTGACTTTCTGTTGGGGGCGGCTATCTCGGCCCTGATAGTCACCATCGTTATCTCTCAGATTGCCCGCAATCAGCGGGTAAGCGAGGACTCGGCGATTGGGGTGATATTCACCGGAGCGTTTGCGCTGGGGGTAGTATTACTCAGCACTCTCAAGAGCTACGGACGCAGCCTGGAAGGATTTCTGTTTGGCGATATTTTGGGGATAACCACTACTGATTTATGGGTGACAGCCATTTTAGGGGTGGTAATTTTCACGGCGATATTTTTGGTCCGCAAAGAATTGCTGCTGAGTTCCTTTGATACAGCGATGTCACGGGCGATGGGTTTGCCGGTGGTCTGGCTGGAATTATTTCTTTATCTGGTAATCGCCGCCACCGTCGTCGTCAGCCTACCAGCCGTCGGCAATATTTTGGTACTGGCCTTTCTGGTCACGCCCTCGGCAACGGCCCGCCTTTTCACCAACCGCTTTTATCTGATAATGCCCATCGCGGCTTTTGTGGGCATAATCTCAAGTGTGGTCGGCCTCTATCTGGGCTACTATGCCAATCTCGCCGGGAGCGCCGGGGTTGTAGTAGTTGCCACCGGCTTTTTTCTGATTGCATTGGTCATCTCACCCCAAAGCGGCTTAATCGTCCGCTTCCGCCAGCGCCGCCGTCTGAGCCGACAATTAGGACGAGAACTGGCGGAGGCCCAGGTTTAACCCTATGCTAAATTTCTTGCTAGAACCCTTTGGACAGGCCTATATCCAAAAATCGGGCCTGGAAATGTTGCTAATCGCCCTGGTCTGCGGGGTAGTCAGCAGTTATATTATCCTGCGGGGAGTGGCATTTTTAGCCAACGCCCTGTCCCACGCCATCTTTCCGGGGATTATCGTGGCTTATGTGGTCGGCAGCAATATCTTTTGGGGTGGGCTGGTCGCCGGATTAATCGTAGTCGTAGTTATCAGTCTGGTCGGACAGAATGAGCAGGTTAGCGAAAATTCGGCGGTTGGGGTTTTATATATTGGGGCGTTTGCGCTGGGGGTGGTGTTACTCAGCACTATCAAACGCTCAAGTGCCGGGGGAGTCGAAAGCTTTTTGTTTGGGCAACTTTTTGGAGTAGGCTGGGGAGATATTCTCAATACCGCCATTGTGGGGACGGCAGTGCTGACCGCTATTTTTCTGGCCCGCAAAGAATTGCTCTTAACCAGCTTCGATACCCAGATGGCTCGCGCCATGGGCCTGCCGGTCAACTGGCTGAATTTGGGGTTTCTGGTGCTGGTAGTCTTGACTGTTGTCACCGGGCTTCCGGCAGTCGGTAATATTTTGATGATTGCGCTGGTAATTACCCCCGGCGCAACCGCTCGACTGCTCACTGAGCGACTGGGGACGATGATTATTCTGGCAATCGGGACGGTGATTGTCGCCAGTACGGGCGGGATAGTCTTTAGTTATCATATCGGTCTAGCGCCCGGTTCGTGTGTGGTAGTAGCCTTGACTCTGGTATTTCTAATCGCGTTGACCTTTTCGATTATCCGCAAGAGTCTGACAACCACCGCCACTCTCCGACTCGCAGCCTCTCCCGAAAACGTAGGCTAAGATAGGTTAATCAGGAGTAAATAATTTAGCCGATCTATCCCGGTTTGAACCGGTTTATCTCCTAAAATCCCGAATAGCCAGGGCAATTTCGGCGGCGACCCCCACGTTATTTTTTAAGAGCGCAATATTGGTTTCCAGGCTACGTCCGTCGGTTTCAAGGCGCATTGCTTCCAGCAAGAAAGGGGAAACGGCTTTGCCGCGTACTCCGGCTTGCTCGGCGGAGGCTAGGGCGCGGGTCAGGGCTTGCTCGACTTCGGCGGCGGGTAAATCGGCTTCAGGCGGGGGCGGAACGACCACCACCAGGCCACCTTCCAACCCCAATTCCCACTTGAGCAGGGCAATTTCGGCAATTTCGGCGGGGCTATCGGCGCGGGCTTCCAGCTTTAGGCCACTTTGCCGGGTGTAAAAAGCCGGTAACTCGTCGGTCTGGTAGCCGATAACCGGCACCCCCAACGTTTCAAGATATTCCAGGGTCAGGGGCAAGTCGAGAATCGCCTTCGCCCCGGCACAAACCACAATCACCGGGGTGCGAGCCAGCTCGGTCAAATCCGCCGAAATATCGAAAGTGCTGGTCGCCCCACGATGCACTCCGCCCATGCCGCCAGTCCCAAAGACCTGAATCCCGGCAAGCCAGGCCGCATACATGGTGGCGGCGACGGTAGTTGCTCCAGTCTGGCGGCGGGCCAATACCACCGGCAAATCCCGGCGGCTGGCTTTTACCACGCCTTTTTCGGTTGCCAGCCGTTCCAGTTCGGCCCGTTGCAAGCCAACATGGATTTTGCCATCCAGCAACGCAATCGTGGCCGGGGTTGCACCTCGCTCTACCACCGTTTCTTCCAGGGCTTGCGCGGTTTCGAGGTTAGTCGGATAGGGTAGCCCGTGCGAAATTACGGTTGACTCAAGCGCCACCACCGCGCTCCCGGCCTTGACCGTCGGGCTGATGACCAATCTATCAGTTTTCAAAGCCAGTTCTGTCAAAACAATCCTTCTCTTATAAGACATTTTATTTAAAACTAATTCAAATCTTTCGTGCCATTCTGCCGCATTTGGGTCGCTACAATCGCACTTTGTCCCAACCCATGAATCCCTTCCAGGCGGCGAGCATAGCGGGCGCGGTCTTTTTCAAAGCGCAAACCGGGTAGTTCGCGCTCTATCACCTTGTTTATAGAATTGATAATTATACGAAAGACCGCCACGAGTTCTTCGACGGTATAGTCTTCGGTTAAGCGTTTTTTAGCCAGTTCCGCCATGTAGTCGCGGTACTCGTTGGGGTCGCCACTGCGGGCATAATGGGCAATCTTGTCGAGGGTTACGCCAATTCGGGTAGTCAGCAAACTTACATCCCTGTTTCGGTAACTGGAAGCCTCGGACGAATGGGCTTCCTGCGCGGCAGTCCGGGCGATTTCAAGCCGATGAACATCCAGGAGTTGGGCCAGTGGTTCGTAAAGCATGAGTTAATCCTTATTAGCCCCATTATCAATCTTGATATAAAACAGTTACTTCACCGCGCTATATTTGACCGCGATAACTTCCGCCATAATGCTGATGGCGATTTCGGCAGGTTCGCGTGCGCCGATTTGAACTCCAATCGGGCCGTGAATCCGGGCTATCTGCTCCTCCGAGTAGCCATCTTTACGCAGTCGCTCGTTCCGGTTGGCAGTAGTAGTTTTGCTACCGATGGCCCCGATATAGCGGGCTGGACTGGGCAAGCTGACTTCCAGGGCCGGGCCGTCAAACTTCTCGTCGTGGGTCAAAATCACGATATAGGTATTCCCATCAATTTTGACGTTATGCTCCACGATTTCATCGGGCCAGGCCTCGATTAGCTCGTCGGCTTCGGGAAAGCGCTCTTTGGTCAGGAATTTCGAGCGTCCGTCTATGACCCGCACCCGAAATCCAGCTTCTTTCGCCATCTTGACCAGCGGGATAGCGATATGAACTGCCCCAAAGACCAGCAAAGTCGGCGGCGGTGGGAAAACATCTACAAAGACTTCATAAAGGCCGTTGCCAGTTTCGATGGGGTAGGTCTTCGAGCCGGTGCGCTGCATCAAGGCGATGGCCTGAGCTACGGCTCCCTGGTCGAGGTCTGCCGTCCCTAAAGTGCCATCGGTGCGACCATCGGGATAGATGAGCATTTCCGCCCCGATGTCTAGCCCGACGGGGGCGTGAACCACAATCGCCCGCGCCACCATCTCTTCCAGCCCGATATGACCTACGATTTTCTGATAATTTGACATGATATTCTCCAAAAGGATGAAAGTTGCGGCGATTTACTCCAGGGGCGAAATATAGACCTCGATGCCACCCCCACAAGCCAGCCCTACATCCCAGGCGGTTTCTTTGCTGATACCGTACTTGACCAGTTTGGGCTTCCCGGAACGTAGCACCTTCTGGGCTTCCTCGAAAACCGCTCCCTCGACACAGCCGCCACTGACCGACCCGACCAGTTTGCCACTCTTGGTGACAGCCATCTTCGCCCCCTCAAAGCGGGGGGCCGGGCCGGTAGTCTTGACCACCGTCGCCAGCGCGATTTGCTCGCCCTCGGCCCGCCACTCCTCGACCATTTCTAGTACATCTTGCATAATACACCTCTTTGACTTTGATATTTCTATAGTTGAAAGTTAGTATAGAGCAAATTACTCTATTATTACATTAGTAAGCTCATCTAAATATTCAGTCAGTTCGTTATTATAAGGCAGGCTAGCATGTATTGAAAAATTAGCCGCCATTACCCCATCATTATAACTTACTGACAAAGCGGTCTGCTCAGTTATTTCATTATCAGCTAGTTCATTAAAGGATAATTGTTGGCTTTCCTGGTCTATTTTGTTCTTGCTTTTATTCACAAAATCACCCATTGGATGAAGACCAATCAACAAACGGCGCAAGGTTGCTGTTATGGCTTCCCGGCTATTATCTACTCCAAGCCAATTCCGCCCCAACCGCGAAGCTACGTCTAAAGTTGTTCCCGACCCTGAAAAACAATCTAAAACCAAATCACCGGGATTAGAAGAAGCCCTAATTATACGCGCTAATAGCGCCGAATTTTTTTCGGTTGGATAGCCGGTAATCCAAATATTTTGATTATGAGCATCCTTGAAATCCAGCCAAATATCCTGTACCGGAATACCCTCGCTCTGATCCAGATAAACTTTACGGCGTGGATTTCCGTTTGGCGACCAGTAAATTTCACCTCTAGCATCCATTTCATCCAGGGTAGCAGGCACATACTGCCAGTGTTTGCCGGGCGGCGGCAACATCCCGCGCCATAATCCACCGGTTTCACCTTTGCGCTCCCCAGGCGCATGAATCGGCACTTTTTTATACAACCGCCCGGTTTTGGGTTCAGTATAAGTATACTCTTTCCTGATTTGCTCAGGCAACCATTTCTCGACAGGTCGATTCCAGATGTAGGCTTCAGATTTAGTATAAAACAAAATAAAATCTGAAACGTTGCCGTAGGTTTTACGAGTGTAATTTTTAGGGTTACATTTTTTGCGGGTAATCCAGTTCCTGAAATTGCCTGACCCAAATACCTCATCCATAATGAGTTTAATTTGAAAAGCCATATTCTCATCCAGATGGACATAAATTGAACCGTCTGGAGCAAGCAACTCCCGTAGCAAAATGAGACGCTCGCGCAAAAACTCAATATATTGTTCAGTAGTCAAAAGGTCGGTATAAGCATCTATTTGGTTACGGGACTGAAAAACATTGCCAGTGGCAAAAGGCGGGTCAATGTAGACTAGTTTTACCTTTCCCAAAACTGCTGAGTCATTTAGTAAGCTTGCCAATATCGGCAAATTATCACCATAGTAAAGCCGATTTTGAAAATTGCTTTCGCTAGGATGTCCAAAATGTTTAAGTTCTACATTTTCTGCTGGTTGAGTAGCAAAAATACTTGCTTTCGGTTTTTTTCCTTGATAAGCTAGCTCAATCCCAGTCGTAACCAGATTATTAAATGGCAGTTTACTATTCCATTTGGTTTTAGTGCTACCTGTTGCCAATTTCTACTCCTGTTCGGAACGCAGCCAATCAAGGGTTATGCGCTCTGGCACCATTCGTAAGGTTACTACTCTCACTCGCCCATTTCCAGTTCGTTCTAAAGCAGCATAATCTCGCCACATTGAACCCAGCAAAAGACCTGGCCCATCATTCAAAAAAATTATTTTGGTTTTGAGTTTATGTTGTTGGGCATAAAGACTAAATTCATTGGCACAATCTCGGTAGCCGCCAGTCCGGTCATCTTCTTGCGCTCCACCCCGATCCGAATCATAGCGAGCTAATCCTATTGCAAGCAATTCACTATTCTCATCTCGAATTATAAAATCAATTGGACGGTTTGGATTGGGATAATCCTGAAAAAGCTCTTTCATACGAATATCTCGACCCGCGCCTATCGGCCCTTTGATATTTAGATTTGGGTGGGTTGTGCTAAAAAGTTCAAAGAATCGCTCGGTAAGAGTATATCCTTTTTTACCTCGGTCTTTGTACTCCCATAAAATAGCACATAGGGCCTCGTCAGGTATCGGGCGTTGTTGATATTTAGCCTGTACCACCTGGACCGGTCGGAATTCTGCTCCGAATTGGACTATAATATCGGCAGCTCGCTTTTTTACTTTCGACATTTCGACTGGCAAGCTAGGGCTAACGTACTTCTTGAAAACTCGCAATAACTGGATTCGCATCCAGCTATCAGTAAGCTCGGTAATTTGATTTAAAAGCCGCATCGAGGACTCCGAGGTTTCCACCAATTGCCCAAACATCACCAAGACCGGCTTATATAATTCAGAAGCGGCTTCTAAGATATCTGGATAGTAATCACCAGTCGCGAGCGTTATCCAGATATGTCCCTCGGTTTGATAATCAGCAAAAGATTTATTCTTTTCTTCTTCTAGCTTAATCTCCATTATAAAATCTAACTTCTATAAAACTTAACTTCGTAAACTCTGCCGCCGCTCGGCACGAGTGCTATCCTGAATGCTGGCGAGTAGCTCGCTGAGTTGTTCCAGGCTGCGGAAATTATGGGCTGGCAGAAAGTCGTCCACATAATCCAGGGCAGCCTGGATACCGACCGTGAGCGGCTGATAGTCGGGTAAGCCCAACAAAGGGTTTAGCCAGATGAGCCGGAAAGAGAGGCGCTGTAACCGAGCCATTTCGCGGCGTAGAGTGTCTACACTGCCGCGATCCCACCCATCACTGATAATGATGACCACTGCCCCATGCCCCATTACTCGCCGCGCCCACTTGAGATTGAAGGTTTCTAGCGACTCGCCGATTTTAGTCCCCCCCGACCAATCTTTGACGATTTTGGAAACGTGCAGCATGGCATCGTCCACATTGCGGTTTTTCAGCTCGTGAGTTACACGGGTCAAGCGCGTCCCGAAAACAAAGGTTTCTACGTATTTCAGACCGCTTTCCATCGAGTGCATGAACTGAAGCAGCAGCCGCGAATATAAGTCCATTGAGCCGGAAATATCACAGATTAATACTAGTGGGCGGGGCTTCATCTTGCGGTCACGCCAGGCCAATTCGATGGGAACGCCGCCATATTTAAGGCTCTTGCGAACTACTCGCCGGGCATCCAGCCGCCGACCATGCCGGGCCGGTTGCATTCGGCGGCTCTTGTGATAGGGTAGCGACCAGCGCAATTCCGCCATTAGCCGCTTGGCTTCCGCCATTTCGTCGGTGGTGAAATCCTGAAAGTCTTTGCTCTTGAGAACATCGGCAGCACTGTAGGTCTGCTGCTTGTCGGTATCGCTATCATCTCCCTCGCCATCTTCGCCCCCGTCCTCGGCTAATTGCTTGATGACCGACTCCTCTTTTTCCATAACCTGATTAGGTTTGGCCTCCGGCGGCTTATCATCGGGGGGCGGAGCTTTTGGGCTTTGGGGGGGTGGTTTCTGGTCGCCCCAAACTTCAGGCGGCAAATCGTAGAGGGGCTGGTTATCCTGCTCTTCCGGGTTACGCCAACGCCGCCAGAACATCTGGAAGACATACTCGAACATGGGGTCTTCCTCGTTGCGGCGCAGCATAATCGCTTTGGCGGCATCATGAAAATCGTCCTTACGATTCAGGCCGATGAACTCCACGCTCCGCAGCAAATCAATCGTCCGGGTCGGGTTGGCATCCAGCCCCATCTCCCGCAAGATGCGACAAAACAAGAGCAGATTGTGAAACAGATGCCCGTGTCCTCGGTTCTCATAGCGCGAACGCAACTCACGCACTTCATTATTTAACATTGTCCAACATTTCTATGACTATTATCATTAATCCTTGAAAACCTAACCCTTATTTCTTCTTTTTCCGCCGATACTTCTGTTCGGCGAAAATGGTCTGAGCGGGTTTAACCGCTTCAAGCCTGGCAAGCGTTTCCTGCAAAGTCTCTTCGCCGTTAGCCACTTTTTGCAGCGCCCGCCAGGCATCTTCCGGCTTCATACTGCTATCAAACAACCCCTGTTCGGTCAAAAAGCTTTCCAGCTTGCGGGTAATCATCATCGGAATTGCCCCAGCCTTCATGCTCTCTAAACCCTTGAGCAATTCGGGGGGGATTTCCAAGCTGTGACCGTTGGAAAATTTACCGTTCAATCTTTTTTTTAACCTCTTGGTCAAAAATCTCGACTTTGTTGGCTAATTCCATCCAAACCTCGTTAAAATTATTACTTATCCGCGCTGTTTGGCTCTGCCAAGTCTTTTAGC
>JBBRSG010000063.1:0-37301 GCA_038245615.1 Chloroflexia bacterium
GAATTTTCAATCAGATTCTGCTCTCGAAGGCTACCGGCAAGCCGTTGCCGCCCAATATGGCCCTCGGCCCGGATGGACAGCCTACCACTGACCCGGACGAGGCGATGGCGACGGGACGGCCTCGGCTCTTACCTCTGGCAGGTCACAAGGGTTTCGGGCTAGGGCTGGTTATCGAATTACTTACGGCGGCGGGGTCGGGTGGAATGTTGGGGCGGCAGGAAGGCCCAATGCAATCGCCTGACCGTTTCCACAGCCTATATCTGGCCTATCGGCCCGATTTATTTGTAAGCCGCGAGGAATTTGATGAGCGAGTGGAGCATTTCGTGACCGACCTTTATAGCATAGAACCAGTTCCCGGCAGCCCTGGCCCGCGTCTACCCGGCGACGAAACTAATCGCAAGCGTCAGGCCAGCCTGAGCCGGGACGCAATTGACCTCGAAGATAGCACCTACCAGTTTTTAATCAGCGAATAGCATCCTCTTGATTATTTTACTGCCGCCTTTAGCTAATATCCAGGCGGAATTTGTTATAATCTGATTGCTTTGATGGTTATATGATATAATTATAAAAACTCCTCCTAAAACCTCTTGACATCCAACCCAAAAACTTATATACTACAATCAGCTAAGAAGGCAAATATTTTGAAATAGTGGCGTTAAGCAGGTGGCCCGGCGGGTTTGATGCACCTCGTCGGGCCGAGGGTCAACCCTCAAAATTAAACGAAAATAAATCCTCAATACTCTATTTGCTCCTGTCGTCTATCGGCTAGGATGGCTGGCTTTCAATCAGCAAAAGCGGGTTCGACTCCCGCCAGGAGCATGAACTATATCAAACGCGATTAAGCTTGAAGCGTCATCTAACCGGTAGGATGCCTTGCTCTGAACGAGGCCGATGTTGGTTCAAATCCAGCCGCTTCAATTATAAAGATATAGCAATCCATATAACGATCAAAAATCGTGCGTGTAGCTTAACCGGGAAAGTACCATCCTTTTAAGTTGGGAGATGCGAGTTCGACTCTCGCCGCGCACCCCATCGCTTTATTGTTGCGGGGAGCTGAGGGGCGGGAGAGCCTCATAAACTCTACCTTTTCGGGGGCAGTACCCGACGCCGCAACCATTTCGGCCTCTAGTACAGCGGTAAGTGCGCCAGTCTGATACGCTGGAAACGATAGTTCGAGTCTATCGAGGCCGACCATTTAGGGGCTTTAGCTCAACCGGAGAGAGTGCTGGTTTGCGAGGCCAGAGGTTAGAGGTTCGAGTCCTCTAAGTCCCACCTGAATTAAAATCTACGCCTGTAGCTCAGTGGACGAGAGCAGCAGCCTTCTAATCTGCGGGTCGGGGGTTCGAGTCCCTTCAGGCGTACCATTTCTAACATAGGCGGTATCCGGCGGGATGAGGAAGCTGTTTGCTAAACAGTTCGGCCTACGGGCTTGAGGGTTCGAGTCCCTTGCCGCCTTTTGATTATTGTGATGGTTTGAATAACAGGCTGCTGTAGCTCAGAGGTAGAGTGCAATTCTGAAAAGATTGGGGTCGCAAGCTCGAAACTTGCCAGCAGCATTCTGATTACTTACTAATTAATTTCTAATGACCACTATTTGACAAGGAGGTTAAGCCAATGTTATGAGCAACCTTCCACAGAACCGGGTACTGGTATTAAACGCCACTTTCGAGCCTATCAACTTCGTTTCGCTCAAGCGGGCGGTAATCTTGCTATTCCAGGAGAAGGCCGAACTAATCGAAGAAGAAGTCGAGCGCCGCTTGCGGGCCGAGCGCCAAAGCTGGCCTTATCCGCTGGTTATCCGGTTGATTACTTATGTGCCAGTGCCGCGTTGGGCTAAAATTCCGCTTACCCGGCGGACGCTGATGGCCCGCGATAACCATACCTGCCAGTATTGCGGCACAACCGACCACGCTTTGACGATTGACCATGTAATTCCCAAATCGCGGGGCGGCAAGATCGAATGGACTAACGTGGTAGCAGCTTGCGGAAATTGCAACCGGCGCAAGGGTAATCGGTTGCCGACTGAGGCTAAAATGATTCCGCATACCAAACCGGCCCGCCCGACCTATATGGCGGTAGTTTTGTTGGGTCAGGCGCGGGGTAACGAAACCTGGGTCAGATATATTAAAGGATGAGAATAGAAAACTGATATTCACCTGAATATCAGTTTTCTATTCTCATCCTTTTTTTGAGCCGTTCTATTACTGTCCAGACTATCGAACAGAGCAAGGCCAGATAGCAGGCCAGGATATTTTCCGAGAACAGGTGAAACCAGAAAGAGAGTTCGGCGGGGGTGGGTTGATAGGCTTCTCCGGCTTGATGAATAAAATGCCAGGCCGTTGCCAGCCCCACCCCGGCCAGCATCGAAACCCAGGCTTTGCGCCGCGAGCCTGAACGGTTTCGTTTACGGACTGGTGGGGTGACTATTAGCGATTTTTCAGGGGCTTTAATCATCTAAAATCTAAAAGCTGAAAGTTGCAGGTGGTAAGGCGGGACTAGACGGGTGGTTGGTCGTGGAAGCCGGGGCCATCCGCAAGCTGTCCGGTTTCCACAAATCGGATTCGCTCACAGATGTTTGTTACCCGGTCGCCCATCCGCTCCAGATTATGGGCGGCCCAGAGCAACAAAGTCGCCATGTCAATCATGGCTTTATCGTCCAGCATCACCGCTAAAAGGGCCTTGTAGGTAATATTGTAAAGCTCGTCCAGCTCATCATCCTGATTAGCTACTTTGTCGGCCTGTTCCACACTGCGGTCTATAAAAGCATCCATCCCAGCGTGAAGCATCTGGTTGGCTTTGCGGGCCATTTGCTCAAGATAGTTAAAAATATCATGGGGAACTGGGTCTTTTAGACGGTCACTGATGCGGGCGATACCTTTGGCATAATCGCCCATTCGTTCCAGCTCTCCGGCGATATGCATGACCGCTGCGACATAGCGCAAATCGCGGGCAACTACCGGCTGGTCCAGCGCCAAAACCGAAAGGGCATCGGTTTCTACATCATAGCGCCGGGCGTTCAAGGTGCGGTCTGCCGCAATAACCCGCTGCGATTGGCGGTGATTGCGGTACTTGAGGGCATCCATGGCATTGTCTACCGCTTTTTCCACCATACTGGATAAATCGAGCAGGCTATTTTCAAGCTGGCTCATCTTGTAATCCAGGTAATTCCGATTGCTGTGATCCACGACCACCTCCACCATTTTAGCAACTTTAATCTACACCATCCGACTATTCAGATACTATCCTATCTTTATGTTTGCGTCAACCAAAAAGTTGATAAATTTGTGAATATTTTGTCAAATAGCCAGGGCTAAGGGCGTGCGCCAAAAGCGGGGCGACCCAATTGGGCCGGGAGCAGGGCATAGGCATCTTTGACCCACTCGCAGAGCAGCGGACGTGTTTCTCTGGGGTCAATAATATCTTCAATTCCAAAATGTTCGGCGGTTCGCATCGGCGAGCGAACTCCTTCCATCTGCGCCCGCAGCTCTTCGACCAGGGCGGCGGGATTAGCACTGGCCTCGATTTCGCGGCGATAGGCCACCTCGATTCCGCCCTCGACTGGCAATGAACCCCAATCGCCGGAAGGCCAGGCAAAGCGTTGGACAAAGCGATGGCGATTGGTCATCCCTGCCCCACCTACTCCAAACACCCGGCGCATAATCACCTCGGCGGCTGGGACAGTGGCCTGATAGACCGCACTGATGGCTCGCACCCCATAGCGAATTGTGCCGCGCCGCTCGGCAGTCCGCCCGATTATCAGGCCGGGCTGGTCGGTCAGGGTTACAATCGGCAGATGAAAGGTCTGGCACAAATCCGCCAGCCGAATCATCGCGTCCGCTCCCTCATTGGTCAGGCCACCCCCGCCGATATAAGGGTCCGCCGCTACTACTCCCACCGGATGTCCATCTAGTCGAGCCAGGGCGGTGACAGTAGCCCCGCCATAACCTGCCAGTTCCAAAATTGAGTCAGTATCGAAAATCTTTGCCATCAGGGGGCGAATTTTATAAGGCCGTCGCCGATTGCGGGGGATAGCCGACAGCAAAGCCTCATCCCGCCGGTCAGGAGGGTCGTCGCAGGACTGAATCGGCGGAAGTTGGAAAACGCTTTGAGGTAGATATGATAAAAAGCGCCGGATTTGGTTAAAAGCTTCTTGCTCGGTTTTGACCACCACGTCTACCGCCCCGCTCTGGCGATGGATTGCCGCGCCGCCCAGTTCCTCTTTGGTCAAATCCTCGCCCATGCCAAACTTGACGATGGGCGGCCCGGCTACGAAAAGATGGGAAGTTCCTTCCACCATAATCGAAAAATGGGAGGCCGCTAACCGGGCCGCCCCCAACCCGGCCACCGAACCCAGACCGGCTGCCACTACCGGCACGACGTTCATGTTATCCACGACATAATCCCAGCCGGGGTTTACCGGGACATAAGTATAGCCGTGTTTTTCCAGCATCTTGACACTGCCGCCGCCGCCAGTTCCGTCTATCAAGCGCACCAGAGGAATTTGCAGACTGTTGGCAAGTTGTTCGGCGTAAATCTGTTTGCCGATGACCGAGGCATCCGCCGCGCCGCCTCGTACCGTGAAATCGTCGCCACCAATAGCGACTTTACGCCCATTAATCCGACCCGTCCCCGCCACGAAATTAGCCGGGACAAAGCTGCTTAATTGACCTTCCTGGTCATATTCGGCAGCCCCCGCCAGCACTCCGCTTTCGTGAAAGCTACCGGGGTCGAGCAAATGCTCAATCCGCTCGCGTACCGTCAGACGGCCCTGAGAATGATGCTTTGCCACCTTCTCCGGGCCGCCCATGGCCTTCGCTAACTTCTCGCGCCGTTGCAGCTCGTCCAACTCCGGTTGCCAGGTCATTTATTGCCCCTTGTATCATAGAATCTGAAAGATTGGGCTACATATTAGCCAAGCAAAGGACTTTCGCTCGGTCATTTTTTCTTGAATAGCGAAACTTTTGATAGACTACCAAAGCAGGTTTTTTATATCTTTGAAAAAAATACGCAGTAATTTTTTTCAAAGATATAAAAATTGCGGGCTTCCACCCTACTTCAAGCCAAAGTCCGGCAAGCAATTGCTACTTGTTATAGTCGTAAAAACCCTTGCCGGACTTGCGGCCTAACCGCCCATCTTTAATCATCTCTTCCAAAAACGGCGGGGGCTGGTCTTCGGGGTCGCCAGTTTCCTTGAAGCGTTGGAGCATGGCATTGTACATAATGTCCACCCCGCTAAAATCCGATAGCTCGAATGGCCCCATCGGGTGATTTAGCCCCAGCTTGAGGGCTTTGTCTATATCCTCATACGAGGCATAGCCTTCCCGGTAGAGGTGCATGGCGGCGCGGGTCAGCGACATCAGGACGTAGTTGACGATAAAGCCATAAATCTCTTTTTGCATTAGCACTGGCTCGCGCCCAATCCTTCGTACTAGCTCCATCGTCAGGTCGGCGGTCTCGTCGCTGGTGTCCGGGCCTTTGACTACCTCGACCAGCTTCATCACCAAAACCGGGTGAAAGAAGTGCATATTGCAGGCTTTGTCCTTGCGCTGAATATTATCCTCCACGATTTTGCTGATGACAATAGTCGAAGAATTGGAAGCCAAAATAGTGTGGGGCGGACAAATCTGGTCAAGCCGGGCGAAAAGCTCGCGCTTGACCGTCAAATCTTCGTAAACCGCCTCAATCACAAAATCGGCCTGGCCCGCCGCGTCTTCCAGCCCGACCACTGGCGTGACCCGGCTCAGGGCAGCTTCGGCCTCATCTTTGGTCATTTTGGCTTTAGCCACCCGATTTTCAAGCTGGCTACGATTGCCCGCCATGCCCTTTTCAATCATTTCCGGGTTGGCATCGGTCAAATTTACGGCATAGCCGAACAGGGCGCATTGCTGGGCAATCTGGGACCCCATCGTCCCCGCCCCCACCACGCAAATCTGCTTAATATCTTCTATCTTCATTCTCGATTTCTCCCTGGTTCACTTTGGCTAGTTCATGCGCTCGACCAGGGCGGCATATCCCTGCCCGCCGCCGACACACATGGTCTCGATACCAAGTTGTTTGTCGAAGTGTTGCAAACCATAGAGCAAGGTCGCCATAATTCGCACTCCGGTACAGCCAAAAGGATGCCCCAGGGCAATCGCGCCGCCTTTGGGATTTAGTTGGGTGGACATATCTACCCCAAGCTGATGACAAACCTCGTAGGCCTGGCTTGCAAAAGCTTCGTTCAGCTCGAAAATATCTACATCGCCGATGCTGAGGCCGGTGCGTTTGAGCAGCTTGCCGACGGCCTCGATTGGGCCAACCCCCATAATCTCCGGCGCAAGCCCACTGACCGACCAGCTTATAATCCGGGCCATCGGTTTCAGGCCCAATTCGCGGGCTTTGCCCAGGCTCATAATCACGCTGGCGGCCGCTCCGTCGTTCAAGGGACAGCTATTACC
The DNA here is from genome assembly GCA_038245615.1 of Chloroflexia bacterium. Classification (GTDB taxonomy): domain Bacteria; phylum Chloroflexota; class Chloroflexia; order Chloroheliales; family Chloroheliaceae; genus 54-19. The sequence continues at coordinate 6,438 of JBBRSG010000063.1, forward strand.
TGCCGTCACCGAGCCACCCTCCACAAAGACCGGCTGTAGGGCTGCCAGCCCTTCCAGGGTGGTGCTGGCTCGTGGGCCGTCATCTTTGCTAACGACGTTGCCGTTATCCAGCGTGACTGGCACTATCTCAGCATCAAACAGACCTTCTTTTTGGGCTTTTACCGCTTTCATCTGGCTGGCATAGGCAAATTCATCCTGGGTCTGGCGGCTGACCCCGAACCGGGTCGCCACATTTTCGGCGGTGAAGCCCATTGGAATATAGACATCCGGCATCCCGGAAGCGGCGCGGTCTACAAATTTAGGATTGGGTTGCACCAGGGCGCGACCCTGCTCCGGTACGCGACTGCTGCATTCAGTCCCGGCGGCAATATAAATCTCGCCAGTTCCTAAAATGATTTGCTGGGCGGCAAAGGTAATCGCCTGCAAGCCGCTGGAGCAAAAGCGATTGACCGTTACTCCCGGTACACTGACTGGCAATCCAGCCAAAAGCGCGGCATTGCGGGCAACATTATAGCCCTGCTCGCCTTCGGGGTTGGCGCAACCCATAATTACATCTTCAATCTGGGAGCGATCCAGGCCGGGTGTGCGCTCTACTACCTCTCGAATGGCGTGGGCCGCCAAATCGTCGGGCCGAACATCCTTGAGCGAACCCTTAAAGGCCCGCCCAAGCGGGGTACGTACAATGCTGACGATAACCGCTTCGTTGTCGCCCAATTTATTCTGGGGGGTTCCTGCTTTTGCTACAAATTCCATTGTCTATAACTCCTTTGGGATAGATTAAATCTGAAATCGAAAATCTGAAATCTAAGGTCAAAGTCTAAAATCTAAGGGCAAGGTCTGAAATCTGAAATCAAAGGGCAGGGATATTAGATTTCAGATTTCAGATTGCTACACTCCCGCCAGGGTCAGGCTACCAGCTTGCTTAGGGCTGATGGCGGCTTTGGTGGCTTCTACAAAAGCCTGAAACAGGCGGGCCGCTTCGGAATGTTTGCGCCATAGCTCTTCGGGGTGCCACTGCACCGTTACCAGCCAATTATTATTCAGGCCTTCCAACGCCTCATTCAGGCCGTCCGGCGATGTGCCGACTGAACGCAGGCCCTTGCCGACTACATTTACACTCTGGTGATGCAAAGAATTGACCTGGATTTCACTCGTCCCGAAAATCGCCGAAAGCTTGCAACCCGCCTCAAAGCTAACTGAATGGGCTAAAACGCTGCGGTCATGAGTATGGGTGCTGCCCCGATGGTCGAGTTCGCTTTGCGGCACATAAGATGGGATGTCCTGATATAACGAGCCACCCGCCGCTACATTGATAACCTGATGTCCCCGGCAAATCCCCAGCATCGGCAAATCGTCGGCTAACGCCCAGCGTGCCAGCATCAATTCGGTGCTATCGCGGTGCGGTTGAATCCCGTCGGCTTCCGTTCCAGCGATGCCTTCGTTAAAATAAGCCGGGTTCAGGTCGCCACCGCCAGATAGCAACAGACCGTCCAGGGTGCGATAAATCGCGTAAGTTGCGGCTTCGTCACCAGTGCAGGGAATTAGCAAGGGCGCTCCACCGGCTTCCAGCACGGCGGAAACATAGGTATCGCGCAACCAGTGGCGCAACATTCCATCGTAGACGATACTATCGGTTGGAATCCCGATGACAGGCCGGATTTCCAGCCCCGGACTTAATTGACTCATTTTCCCCAAATCCTTTCTCGAATAAATTTATTTGATTGCAAATTCATTTTGAATAAAATAAAACCTGGGTTGTCTCCCCCATCTTAATGGTATCAAATCTATCAAAAGAATGGGTCAATCTTGACCCAAATATAGCCTTCTTCCAGCCGCAATTCATAGCGAATCATGTTTTTTCGCACCGGCGGATAGATTGTCTTGCCGGTAGTTACATCAAATTCCCAGCCATGCCCAGCGCATTCCAGAATTTTGCCTCTGACCCGTCCGACACTGAGCGGAAAAGCCATGTGCGGGCAAATATCCCGAAAGGCGTAAATCTGGCCTTCGACCTGAACCAGGCCAACTTCCACTTGGTCGTTATCTTCCTGAACCGGAATCGAAAGGATTCCACCTTCGTCAACTTCCGCCAATGTATCCAGAGTGGTCAGCCGGTAAAATCCTTCGGCATTTTTCTCGTGACTTGTCACCGTAAAGCCCTAAACCCTTTGTAACAATTCAGCCAGCCTTGAATTTGTCATTCTGAGCGAAGCGAAGAATCTTTATCCTTCGCTTCGCTCAGAATGACAGGGCTGAATAGCTACAACCCTTTTATGATAAGGCCGGGATGTAAAGGCCAAAAATTAATTTGAAGCAAAAAACAGGCTATCCAGCCTGCTCTCTACTGATACCAACTAACTGATTTTCACACCAATCAATTTCAAAGCCGCAGCACCCAGACTTTAGCTCATATCCTGTTGTGGGTCACTAGCGGCGGTTGCGTTTGCGCTCCCGGCGCTTCTGCCCGCGCTCGGAAAGGCCGACGGTCCGCTCGGTTTTGGTGGCGGCAGTCGCCTCCTCCAAATCCTCATCGCCTCCGGCATCGCCCGAACCAGAAGCCGTTGCCAGCCTACCAGTCGCAACCGGCTTGGTCAGCTTGACACTGGGAGCAACCACCGCCGGGGCTTCGACCCGCGCTTTTTTGGTAGAGCGAGTGCGCTGGGCTTCCCATTCGGCCTTAGCTTTAGAATACGACCGAAGCATGTAGTTAAGACCTCGGATAGTGAAATAAACCAGCAAAATCAAGGCAATGTCCAGAAACAGCCGGGCATTAAAAGGCTGGAGGCGGGCAATCCGGCAAAGGAAGAACACAAAACCCAACGAAAAGGCAATCGCCGCGCCCCGCGAGGCCCGGTTGACCAGGGTATAGGTCAAGAGGTTTTCCTTAAACCAGTATTTTCCATAGAAATAGAAAAAGTTGGAAATCACTGCTCCGATGGTAAACACAATAAAGTAGGCGGTTGAGTACGGGCCAAAAATGTCAGTTGGTGTGCTAAAGACGTATCCAATTTCCCAAAAGTTCATCAATATCTCCTGTTAATCTGTTAGATATTCTATTATATCAAGTCTGTATACGGGTTGCAACCTGAAAGCAGATGTGATTTAAGACGCGGTAGGTTAGGGCCGATTTGTTATAATAGTAATCTGAAACAAGCTGCATTAGGTATATAATAGGGTAGGTCTAAAATCTAAAGTCAAAGGTCGAAGGTGGAAGGCGGAAGGCGGAAAACAAAGGACAGAAAAGTGCGGAGGGCGGCGGGCTGAGTTCCCTAATCGTAAATCGCGGCCTCGCCCCCTTTGGGGGTAAATTCTCTCAGTCCTCAGTCCTCAGTCCTCAGTCCTGCCTTTCCCACGACCCCCTTTTGAAAGAGGAGCGGATATGCTAAAAAGAATTGCTTTGTTGGGGAGTACCGGCTCAATCGGTCAGCAAACCCTGGATGTGGTAAGTTGCCACCCCGACAAATTTCAGATCGTCAGTCTGGCGGCGGGCAACGGCGGCGCGACCCTGGCAGAGCAGATTACCCGCTTTCGTCCGGCGCGGGTCAGCCTGGCTTCCCCGGAAGCCGCCCGCAACCTGAAAGCTACTCATCCTGGTCTGGAATGTCTGGATGGGCCGGAAGGCTTAATCGCGCTGGCAACCGACCCGGCGGTGGATTTGGTAATCGTGGCGACGGTTGGACAGCACGGCTTTGGCCCGACCCTGGCGGCCCTGAACGCTGGGAAAGAGGTGGCTCTCGCCAATAAAGAGGTTTTGATTATGGCGGGTGAACTGGTGACGGAAGCGGCCCGCGCCAATCATACCCAACTTCGCCCGATAGATAGCGAGCATAGCGCCATCTGGCAATGTCTACGGGGTGAGTGCGCCCTGAACGCCGAGGGCGAAGAGAACTGGTCGGAGGCTAACCCCAAAGTTCGCCGTCTGCTGCTGACTGCCAGTGGCGGGCCGTTCCGCACTTTCAGCCGCGAACAGATGGCAAATGTGACAGTAGAGCAGGCCATGAAGCATCCTAACTGGAATATGGGGCCCAAAATCACGATTGACTCGGCGACTTTGTTTAACAAAGGGTTAGAGGTGATCGAAGCCCACTGGCTTTTTGGCCTTGATTACGATAAAATTGAGGTGGTGGTTCACGCCCAAAGTATCGTTCACAGTATGGTCGAATATGTGGACGGTTCGATTAAAGCCCAGCTAGGTACGCCTGATATGCGCGTCCCGATTCAGTATGCGATTGGCTACCCGGAGCGGCTGTCGAATGAATATCCCCGCCTGGATTGGACAAAATTGCGGGAACTGAATTTTGAATTACCCGACCTGGAACGCTTCCCGGCCCTGCGGCTGGCCTACGAAGCCGGGCGCAACGGCGGGACTTATCCCACTGTGCTGGCTGCCGCCGACGAGGAAGCCGTTCAATTTTTCCACCAACGCCGGATTACTTTCCTGGGTATCCCCGAACTGGTCGAGCGAGTACTGACCCGCCACGCCGCGATTGCCCACCCGACCCTGGCGGACATCGCCGAGGTGGACAAATGGGCGCGAGCAGCCGCCCACGAGGAAGCCGATAAACTGGCCCTGGCCCTAAAATAGTAGGTCAAAGTAAGGATAGAAGTATGACCCTGCCCCTCGAAATCGCCCAAAAGTATTATACCGTCGAGGAATTTATGTCCCTCCCGCTTGACTCCGACAAACGCTATGAACTGGTGAGGGGAGAAATTAGAGAAATGTCACATCCCGGCGAAGAACATACCGTTATTTTAGACAACTTGTATTGGGCTTTAGGTAATTATGTCCGGGATAAGCGATTGGGCCGGGCTTTGCCGGGGGCGGGCTATAAGCTCACTATTCCAGAAGCGCTTCGAGAGACCATGCGAGTGCCGGATTTGGCGGTGTTGGCGAAAGAGTATATAAGCGGGCAGCCAAAGGCGGTGCTATTTACCCCCGAACTAGCAGTCGAGATTTATTCGCCCAACGACAAGCCGGGCGAACTCAAAGAGAAGCTCCAAGACTACCAGCAAGCCGGATGGGGGGTGGTTTGGGTGATTTATCCGCCCTCAGCTTCCCCTAAGCGCAAAGCTGGCACAGTTGAGCTTTATCGGCTACAGGACGAAACCGGGCTGCAACCCGCCGCTATCCTGAAACAGCCTGAAATCCTTTTAGGTGAAGGGATGCTGGAAGGTTTTTCAATAACGGTAACGGCCCTGTTTGATTATAATATGTAGAGGTAGTTAGGCCTCTTTAGTAGGCAATTTGTTTTGATTATCCGGCGCAAGCCCTTAAATATATTGAATTACTTGAATTATTGGTAAATTATCGAGGTATATATACATTATGAACTGGCTTTGGTTTATTCCTATATTGTTAATAATGGTGGTCATTCACGAGTTGGGCCACTATCTGACGGCCCGTTGGTTTGGGATGAAAGTCCACGAATTCGGCATCGGCTTCCCGCCTAAAGTCTGGTCAAAAAAGACCAAAGATGGCATGGAGTGGTCTATCAATGCCCTGCCTATCGGTGGCTTTGTGCGGATTGAGGGCGAAAACGGCGATAGCGATGACCCCAACGCTTTCGGCAAAAAACCGACCTGGCAGCGAGCAATTGTGCTGGCGGCTGGCCCGACCATGAATATCATCCTGGCGCTGGTAATTTACTGGGGCTTGGCCTTCTTTGGCGGTCAGGAAATCGAAAGTGGTCGCCCTTCGATTGTCGAGGTTGTGCCAGGTTCACCGGCAGCGGCGGCGGGTTTGCGCTCTGGCGATATTTTTCTGACCGCCAATGGCAAGACCGTCAAAACCACCAGCGATGTGCGAATTGAAACCGCCCTCGATAAGAATAATCCGTTGCAATTGGGGATGGAGCGCAACGGTCAAAAGTATAATACTCAGGTATTGCCCCGCAAGAACCCGCCCGAAGGCGAAGGCGCGATTGGGGTAACTTTGGGTAACTCAATCGTTGGGACTGAGGTAAAATTGGGTAACGCCGATGTCCTGAACCGCGAACTGGGGCTGACCGGGGCAAATGCTTTTCTCGAAAAGGATAAAATTGTTTCGGTAGATGGTCAGCCTCTTACCACTAATCTGGCCTTGCTGGAATATATTCGCAATACCAACAAGGACAGCTTGAGCTTGACGGTGATGCGCGACGGACAGCCTATCACCAATCAAATCCCGGTCAAGGCCCGCATTGAATATATCTTTAAGGATAGCAGCGCCGCCAATCAGAAATTACCGCTTGGCGCGATTGTCACCAAACTGGATGACACCCCGATTAACAATCGCTTCCAGTATGACCAGTATCTAGCCGCTAACAAGGGCAAGCAGATTAATTTGTTTTACAAGAAAAGCGATACCGCCCCGGAGCAATCGCTGATTTTGCTGTCCAATACCGGCACTGAGGCGGCATCTGATAATCGCGCTCCTCGCGTCGCCAATTCCAGCTTTGCCATCATTCGGCCTACTCAACACATCGGCTATAATCCGATCGAGGCGGTTGGCGAGTCCTGGGATCAAACGGTTTTCGCTATCACTCTGATACCGCGCACCCTGAAAGGCTTATTTGACGGTTCGGTGTCGGTCTCGAACCTGGCTGGGCCGATTGGGATGGCCCAGATTACCGATACGGTGGTTTCGCAGAGCCTTGAGAATGGCGGTATTCCCAGCCTGTTGCGCTCGCTCCTGACCTTGATGGCTTTGCTTTCGGTCAATCTGGGCATCGTGAATATTCTGCCGCTCCCGGCCCTCGATGGCGGACGGTTGGTCTTTGTCTTTATCGAGATGCTGACGCGTGGTCGTCGCATCCCGCCCGAAAAAGAAGGGCTGGTTCATTTTGCCGGGATGGTCTTACTACTGACCATGATGGTAGCTATCGCCTGGCAGGACATCGTGCGGCTGGTCAGCGGAGGTGGCTTCCCGCAATAAAGATTCTAAATTATTAGGAATAACTTGTAATCCTGAGAGGTTTAAAGTATGGCTGTGCCTTTGAGTGTCGCCGAAAAAATATACACCGCCGAGGAATTTATGACCCTCTCGCTTGACCCTGGCAAGCGTTATGAATTAGTAAGAGGAGTGATTAAAGCCATGTCCCACCCCGGCGAAGAACACATGCTGATAACCAGTAATCTTTTTAGGGTGTTGAGTAATTTTACCTATACCAACAAATTGGGTTGGGTTTTGCCGCCCGGCAGCTTTGAACTCAAAATTGAAGGTACAACCAGGGATACGGTAAGGTCGCCCGACCTAGCTTATCTGGCAAAAGAGAAAATTACCGGACAGAGCGGGGCAGTCATCGTCCCGCCTGACTTGGCGATAGAAGTATATTCGCCGACTGACCGACCCGGCGACTTGACTGAAAAACTGGAAGATTATCAGGCCGCCGGATGGGATTTAGTCTGGGTAATCTACCCGCCTACCGCTACCCCCAAACGAAAAGCCGGAACAGTCGAGATTTACCGGCTGCAAGCCGAAACCGGACTACAGCCTGCCAAAACCTTAAAACAGAACGACCCGCTATCAGATGAATTAGTACTGCCGGGCTTTAATATCCCGGTGGCCGCGCTGTTCGATTACGATCAATAACTCGGCTGGCTAGTAGTTTGACGCAATCCAAAATCAGCTAAACCAGAAGAAAATATCGTGGCAACCCAACGGGACACCTCGACCATTAAATAAGCAACAGCGATACTTACTATTGCTTATTAGGAATGAGTTTATTATGCAAAGCCGCTATTTCGATAGCCCGGATGCCTTTCGTCAAGTCGGCGGCAGTTTTTTGTCTGGATCGAAAAGGCAGCTTTTGGGATGTCCGCTTCGGAGTCGGCGGGCACGATTTGATAGAGCAGATTATTGCGGGGTACTAGGGGATTGGGGTCGGAAAGCTAGTTTTGAGTTTTGAATTACTAACCACTAGCCGAATTTCTTCCGTCTTCCGCCTTGCATTTCCCCCGACTACTGACCACTGCTAAAGCGGTACATAAGTCTGAAAGAGGATGACCCGCGACACAATTTCGCCAGCCAGGATGCAGCCGAGGGCGACATATAAAAAGCCGGTGCTGGACATGTGGGCCTTGATTTTGCAGGTCTGAATCGTGGCGTAGGCCAGCACGATTGGGAAAATAATCCCGACCAGTAGCCGTAGCCAGAAGAACACCGCCCATTTTTCGCTGACGGCTAACGAGTTGGGAACCCACGGCCCGGCGTTTATTACTACCAAAGCGGCCTGCCCGATGAGCGCCACCAAAAACCACCGATTAATTCGGGCCAGGGGAGCGACGGTCAGCGAGGGTGTCACCAGATACCAATGGCCCAATAACATCCCGGTCAGAACGGTGCCAAGCGAGGCCGCCCCCATAAAAAGGCTCAGAGGGGCAATCCAGCCACCCAGATAATCGCCGCGATAGAGCATCGCCACCGCGAAAAGAGTAAAGGCGCAAGCTGCCAGCGCCCCACAACCGACCACTCGCCGGGCAATATCGGTTCCCAAAAATACCATCAGATTATAGCCGACCAACAAGATTAAAGCGGCGGTCAGCCCTCCATCCTGAAGTCCGTTCCAACCCAGGTCAATCCCCGGATAGAGTTCCTGTCCCCGCCCAAAATCAATCCCGCTCAAGGTCAGGCGGGCGCAAATTGCCAGCCCCAAAGTGGTCAGGCCGACACTCGCCAGAAAGCCACGCCCCAGTTCACCCATGAAATCGGTTGCCAAAAGCACCGCAAATGTGCCAACGGTAAGCTCGATCAAAAATGTATACAATACTAGCGGGAGACTTTCCATAGGCCATTTCCCTTTGGGGATTTACGATTTACGATTTACGATTTACGATTTACCCCCAAAGGGGGCGAGGCCGCGATTTACGATTTACGATTGGAACAATTCAGCCCACAGCACTTTTCTGACCTTCGATTTCAGATTTCAGATTTTCGATTTCAGATTTTCGATTTCAGATTTTCCGTCCTGATAATTATAACATACGGGCCTGTTTTTTAGTGCAATCCGTAACAATCTTCTCAGGACAATTTAAGGACACTACTATTCGGAGGCGGTTTGTGCTAAAATATGGCAGTGGCAAGCGACTGCGAGATAAAGTACAGGCAATTGATTTTGAGCAAGACCAACCTCCAAACTAAAATAGTGCTGATAGTACCGAACCCGGTAGCGATGGCTGACCGCCGCAAGCGGGCCGCCCGGCTTAGTGTATTTTCCAATAGCGGGTTGGTGGTTGCCAAATTGGGGGTCGGTCTGGCGATTGGTTCGGTCAGCGTCATCTCCGAGGCGGTACATAGTGGAGTGGATTTGATAGCCGCCCTGATTGCTTTTGTAGCGATTCGGATTGCGGCGCGTCCGGCAGACCGCAGTCACTCCTATGGACACGGCAAGTTTGAGAATCTGAGCGGTGCAGTCGAAGCTCTGCTGATTTTCGTGGGAGCGGGGATTATCATCTTCGAGGCCAGCCAAAAATTTGGGCAGGGTTATTCCACCGAGGTCGCCATCTGGGGTGTAATCGTCATGGGGTTTTCGGCGGCGGTCAATTTTGGAGTATCGCGCTATCTGTACCGGGTAGGCCGCGAAACCGACTCGGTGGCACTGCTGGCGGATGCAGCCCACCTGCGCACCGATGTCGTCACCTCGCTGGGAGTCTTTGTCGGATTAGGGCTGGTGTGGATAACTGGCTGGCCCTGGCTCGACCCTCTGGCGGCGCTTTTGGTGGCCCTGCTGATTCTCAAATCGGGGTGGGATATTCTGCTTCACTCGGTGGCCGGGCTGCTGGATGCCAGTTTGCCTCTTTCGGAGGAAGCCGAAATTAACCGGATTATCGGCGGTTTTGCCGGACGGTATATCAATTTTCACAATCTCTGTACCCGCCAATCCGGGCCAGAGCGCCATATCTCGTTCCACCTGATTGTCCCCGGTCAAACCTCCGTCGAGATGGCCCACGCTCTGTGCGACGAGATAGAGGCCAGCCTGACTCAGGCCATCAATGGAGCAGTCGTCAATATTCATATCGAGCCGGATAGCCTTTGCACGGTGGTAGACGGCCTCTATTACTGCGACCCGGCCCATGACCGGCCCAGTCGCATCGGGTAGCCCCAGGTGTCGCTTTTATTAGTGTATCAGCTTCTGGTTACGCTTCCTCCCGCCTTTTTGGTGATAATGTCCGGGCTGAATTTCTTGAGCCTGCCTTCACTGGTCGAATATGCTGACCGGGTAGAATTTGATGAAACTGCCCCGCTGGTTTCGATTTTAGTTCCGGCCCGCAACGAAGCCGCCAATATCGAAAAGTGCGTTGCTTCGCTTCTGGCCCAGGATTATCCCAATTTTGAAATACTGGTGTTGGACGATAATTCTGAGGATACTACCCCTGCTCTCGTCACCCGGCTAATCGCCGAAAATCCCACCTGTCGCTTAAGTCTATTGCACGGCGAAGCTTTGCCGGACGGCTGGTACGGCAAGAATTTCGCCTGTCACCAGCTTGCTCAGGCCGCCAAGGGCGCTTTTTTACTGTTCACCGATGCCGATACCAGCCATCAGCCGATAGCTTTGCGGGCGGCGGTGGCGGCTTTGCAACTTGAAAAAGCCCATTTCTTATCAGTCTTTCCTCGCCAGGAAACCGTCACTTTCGCCGAGCGACTGGTTTTGCCGCTGTTGCTGGTTTATATCTATGGGTTGCTCCCAACCTGGCTGGTTTCGCGCAACCTTGCTCCGGCTTTCAGTGCCGCCAGTGGTCAGTTTATTTTGTTCGAGCGGCGAGCTTACGATACGATAGGCGGACACGCGGCGGTACGAAAAGAAGTCCTGGAGGATGTGAGATTGGGGCAGCGGATAAAGCAATTCGGTTTCAGGCAACTCTTACCGGATGGGCGTGAGGCCGTCACTTGCCGAATGTACCGCAATCGCGGCGAGGTCTGGCGCGGCTTTAGCAAGAACCTGTTTGCCTTTTTTAATTACAAAATAAGCTGGTTGGCTCTTTTTTTAGGGGTGAATTTATTAGGGTTTGTCGGCCCGTATGTTTGGCTGGGGCTGGGTTGGCTGACCGCCGCATCTATGAATATCGAATGGTTCTGGTTGCCGCTGGGCCAAGTGGGGCTGGCCCTCATTTTGCGCGGCTGGCTGGCGCTACGCTATGGGTTCAAACTTGTAGATATTTTCCTGTATCCCCTATCCATCCTGTTTATGACCGCGATTGCCCTTAATTCGGTAAGCTGGCGCTACCGGGCGACTGAGTGGAAAGGCCGTAAATATCGGATAAACTCTTCAAAATAGCAGACAAGTACTATCCTGGGTCAGGCCGAATGATGTTATAATCAGCCGGAAGACCCTATGAGCTATTAGATAGTTAAGATTCGCAACCGGGAATAATTATAAATGGCTGAAACGCCGCGACCCTTTAATCAGCAAAATAATCCGCAAAACTTAAAGTCTGAACCTGATGCCGAAGTCCGGCTCACTGACTTGCTTTCCGATTTGCTGGATGGGCCATCCTCTGCCCCGCCGGTTGCAGCCCGTCAGACCGGGCCAGCTTCCAGGCTCACCCCCACCGGACAACCCCTATCCCCCGCTTCAGTCAAGCCGATATTTGAAGATGTGCCGCTTGACCCCGAACTGGCGGCTCAATTGCTCGCTGAGGAAAATGCCCCAGCCGACCAGAAAGAAGTTGAGCCGACTTCGGTTCGTACCCTGGGCTGGGTTTTTGCGGCGGCAGTGGTCATTCCTCTGATTTTGCTTGGCTTGTTTATCTGGTTTATTAACAATACCCAGACTTTGCAATCCGAGGCTCAGGATGATTTGGTAAAAGCCTCCCGCACCATCGTGCCGACCTTTCCGCCGGTGACTTTGCCGCCAACCGTCCGCTCGACCCAAAACTGTCCCAAAGTCACCCCGTTTGGCCCGCTTGATAGCTATGGTTGTACTCGTGAAGTTGTGGCAAGTAGCGATTGGACGACCTTTTTTGCCGTCGCCGACCTGACCCTGACTAAAGATGGACATCCCCCGGCTGGCCCGGTGGTGCGCTTTGAAGCGGCAACCGCCCGCACCGACGATATATTTCAGTTCTATACCACTTCGCTCAAGGCCAAAGGCTATAACTTGAGCCGGGCTGACACGGCTGGCTCTACCTCCCTGGGCAATTACCGGGTGCTGGATTTTGCCAAAGGCGACCAGAAAGCTCAAATCCTGGTGATGAACCTGAACCGGCTCGACCCCCAGGGTTCGGTTAAGTCGGGCGAAAACCTCCTACGCATCAGCTATAATTCCTGACATCCTGACTGGGCCATTGGGACAAGCCTTTTTGCCACCGGGGAGCGAGTTCGGGCGGCAAAAGGTGGGCGATACCCAGCCCTAGTTGCACATCGTGTAGCTCGTTACGGGGCGACCAGTTGACCGGGCGACCTATTCGCACCTGCCAGACCGCTTTATGCCACCAGACCCCTACCGGCACGACTGGTACGCCCAGGCTGGCGGCCCAACGACCTGACCCGCGCCGCAGCAGCCCAAATTCCAGCCTGGCTTTACCTTCCGGGAAGACTAACATTGGTTGGTGTTGGACCCGGATACGCCATTCCCGGAGAGTTTTGACCGAAGCCCGGCGGTTATCGAGCGGCAAAAGCGCGGTATTGAGCGCCCAGCGCCGATACATCCATCGGTAGCCCCGCCGAAGTAACCGGGCCGGAAGCGGGGGCGGGCTAGGTTGGCGGCGCTCCCGTTCTCCAATAATTACGGCACAGTTATTTGCCAGCTCAGGCCGTCCCAGACGCACGGTCTTGAATATCACCGCGATGACATCCAGCACCGGCCAGCCGCGATAGTGATTGGCGGCTAGAATAAAGCCCGGCCCTTTGGGGATATTTTCCAGCCCCTGCACCTCGACCCGGATACCCCAACTCCGCCATTTCACTATCCGCGACAGGCGGCGGCGGGTCAAGGTCTCGAAGGTATAGCCCGGCCAAAAAACCAGCCAGCGCCCCAGGCCCGGTCTGGCGCTATATTCAATTAAAGGGTGATTGGGTGGTAACTTTCGTGACATCTTGAAGGGTAGTTTTGAGTTTTGAGTTTTGAGTTTTGAATTACCTAATCGTAAATCAGAAAAGCGCCGAGGGCTGAGGGCTGAGTAAATACCGTCGGTGGTCAAGGCGGAGTTACCTAATCGTAAATCCCTCAGTCCTCAGTCCTCAGTCCTGTATTCCCCCGTCTTCCGCCTTGTATTTTCTGACCCCTGACTCTGACCCCTGACCCCCAACCCCCCGCAGCCATGCGGTGTAGCCGTTCAGGGCCGGGTCGCCGGGGAATTGTTCAGCCCGGCGATAGACCCAGAGTAACCAAAGTGCGCCCAGGATTGCGCCGAGGCCGAAGCCACCGCTGAAGTTTTTGAGTATTCGGAGCATCATAAACTATCTGTTACCTCTTGTATTTTAGGACTTTGGCTGGCAAATCGCCTTAACCCCGGAAAAGTTATATTTGGAAAATTTACGCCGTAAATTTTCCAAATATAACCAAACTCGGTTTTGGGGGTTGGCCTTGTTATTCTCAAACCAGCCAATTGTCCCAAGCTAAAGTCCTAGTACTTGCTCAGGCGGGCTTCACTGGCGGGCCACCATCCCCGGCTACGTCCCAGCCAAGCCATCAGCGCCGCGCCTGCAATAAAGCCCAGCGACCCGCCCCACAGCGCGAACCACCACGCTAACAGCTTTTGACTATCCGGCTTTTTGGATTTATCGCTGAATCCCGCCATGCTTGACAATCCGGCGACTCAAAGCCCCCACTAAGCTAATCAATTCCTCGGAAGCAGCTTCACCCAGCTTCTCAAATGGGGCAGTATCCAGTCGGTCAGTGAGTTGCTCGACCCGCTCGCGCTGTTCCCGGCCTTTGTCGGTCAATGCCCCGTCCACCAGCAAATCGCGTTTCGCCAGATTTTCCTGAGCCGCCTTTACTTCTTCGCTCCAGGCCCGGCTGGTGAGCAAAAATTGCAAGGGCAAACGGGTGCTGTAGGCCGCTTGCAGCAGCAGACATTCCAGGGGTGCAATGCTTTCGGACATCAGAGCGATGATATGACCGTCCCCTCGATATTCTCGCAAGAGATTGAGGCCGTGCCATAGGGCTTGCATTGGAGCATCGGGCCAGGGAATAGACTGGCAACCGCCGAAAAGAGCGCGTCCGGCGGGCGAAAGCCCTTCGCTGGCCTGTTTCACTAACGGCAAAGCTTTTTCGATATTACCCATCACCTCGTCTTCACCCTCGGCGGGCGGTAGCAGCCGACTCAGGGCTTCGGTACAGGCTTCCAGACATTCCCGCCAGATGGCTTCTGGAGTGATTAGCTGCCAACCAGTATTTATGCCGGACGCAACCAGAGTCGGGTTGAAATTGTAGAAAGTGGCGGTCACGACCTCGGCTGGGACCTGGCCCATGGGGGCGGCCCGTTGCAGAAAATAGCCCTGTCGTCCCCGGAGGCCTAAAGCTTTATACCGGGCGTGAATTTCGGGAGAAAGAAACATCATTACGACATACGGCTCAAAAGCCGCTTGAGCGCGGCGGGCAATATCTTCAAAGCTCACTATTTTTCTCCTGCGGCAATTGCCAATTGAATATCCTCGATGTGGTCGCGCTCGTGCCGATAGACCACCACGAATAGCCCGTACAGGGTGATGTCGCCCGCCGCCGGATGATAGCCCTGTAAATCCAGGTCGGCATCACTGGCCCGTTCCAATATTTCCAGCACTTTGACCCGGCTGGCGTTTAGCTCCTCAATCAGTTCGGGGATAGATTTTTCCAGGCGGCGTTTAATCTGGCTATTATTATAGCGGGCCAGGTCAATTCCCTCAGCGATTTCGCGCTGTTTGGGGTCTTGCTCCAAAATGCGCCGTCCGATAGGCTCCATGCTGCCTTCAGCCTGACAAACGTGGGCCACCACCTGCCGCACATTCCAGCCCTCGTTGCGAGTAGCCAGTTCCAATTGTTCGGGGGTTAAGGTTTGCAGCAGCTTGATTAGCTCCTGACGAGTTTCCGTCATTTTGATTTTCACGCGGGTACGGCGGTCACTCAAATCCGGGGCAGTGGTCGCGGGGTGGGTCATTCCATTTTCTCCTCTTTGAGATAAATTTTGGGTAATAGGAAATTCAATAGCTTGATTCGGCTTATCTTACCACATTTTGCCGCAAAGATTTAACGGCGGCGACCCCGACCACGTGGCGACGGCGGCCCATCGTCCTCGTCGTCAAAAAAGCCGTCATCGCCCAATTCTTTGAGAATACCTGCCGCCGGGCCACGACTCAAAATGTCCAACAAGTCCATAACCTGAATCGGCCCACCGCCCAGCCCACCCTCGAAGAGCGGATTAGTCGCCGGGTTCTTTTCGTTTTCCTCGCGGCGTTTGCGCTCGCGGGTGGCTTTGAGTTCTTTGGGTTTGGGCGGGCCTTTGGGCTTGCCACGTTTGCCGGTTTTAGGAGTTTCGGGTTCTTCGACCAGGGCGACTTCCGGTTCGGGCAGCAGGGCGGGTGGGTCAATATCAGGAGCTATGACCGGCATGCCCCATTCCGCCAGCTTTTCGCGCAGGGCCGCGAAATGGCTCTCGCGCACCAATACAGTATGCGGCCCGGCCTTACCGATTAGGGCCGGGGCAAACTCCTTTATCCCGAAAAGCTCTTCTATCTGCTCGTTCTGAGTGACTTGCAGCGCCAGAGCTTTCTCCGCCAACATCGGGCTGTAATAGCCTAACCAGCCTTTGAGGGCCAAATCCATTTCGGGCGGTAATTCAGGCAAGCGAAAAAAGCCCCGGCTATTTTCCGGCTTTAACCATTCCCGCAAAGTGGTGGACACTTCTTCGTAGGTCAGCCCGGCAAGTTGGGCGCGTTGTCCGGCCTGCGCCGACAGCCGATATTCGCCGCTCATGGTCGCCGCATTCCAGCTTATCAGTTCGGCAAAGCGACCCAACAAGTAATTGAGATAGGGATTGCCCAGATGCGGATTCACTTTGATAGTGCGGTCTCCCGCGACCTCGATTGCCCCGGCGACCCCTCGGCTATAATCCAGGTATAGCGGCATCGCCTCTTTATTGCGCGAAGTCGGGGCAACTCCCATTTCTTTTTGAATCTGACGCAAGATGCCATCCAGATGGTCCAGGTCGCCTTTGACCAGAGCGAAAGTTGGGCCAAGTCGCTCAATCGTCGAAATTACTGCCTCCGGGCGACTCAGTAATCGGTCCAGTATTTCGGCGGTTGGGGTTTCCAGCAGATTGGCGTAATCGTAAATCAGCAGTCGCTCGAATTCGGCAGCCCAATCCTGAATAGTCGTACTAATATTAGAGGCGACTGGCACTCGACTGTTATCATTCAAAATCTGCAAAAGCTCGGTCCCACTCAACCCGGCCCGCAACCCGCGCAATACGCTTTCTTTGGTCATGCGGTACATCGCCACATCGCCCAGGCTGGACTGGTTGGCAAAGCGGTCTAGCTGCCGCAAAAGAGCTTGATGTTGCAAAGGCGCGAGAATCATCACATCGAAATTAGGCTGAACCAATAGGGCTTTGGTCATGTCGGGCGAAACTGCCGCCAATTGGCGGGTTTGTTCAGCGGTGCGGGCTTCGGCTTCGGTGGGCTGATTGGTCAAAACCGCTTTGCCCAGTTCTGTCAGCCGAAAAGCGGCGGGCCGCCCTTCCCGGTTATAACCCAATTCTATCAAACCCAGCCAGGCCAACGGCTCGCGGAAGACCTCGGCGATATATTCGCCTTCGACCAATTCCCAATCGCTATCCCGTTTCAAGGCGACCGCGTTGCCCATCCCTCTCGTGCCTTTTTCCGCCTTTTTCAGGCGGCTGGTAAAGCCGTTATAATAGCTCTGCCCATAGTAGCCCGGATTATAGCTGTAATAATAATTTTGGGTGGTCGAGGGGGTCAGCAAAAAATCGTTATTTTTTTCCTGCATAAATAATAAAAGGGCGGTGAAATCGAGCCATTGCTGGGTCGGAAGCGAGCCACTACGCTGGAAATCTTCCAGGGTCTTGAGCAAAAATATCCGGGCGCGTACCAGACTCGCATGGTCAGGAAGACTATTATAATCGGTGGAATTTCTGTCGTTAAATTCCAGGGTGGGAATTCTCACAAACTCCTCAAAACTACTCCGCAGCCATGCCGCCGTCAAGAGACGGGCCTGTTGGTAGCGCGGCAAGCTGTAGAATTCGGTATTCGTCTCAGGATTGAGCGTGACTTCGGTGTAATTAGCCAGTTGGACTAGCTGGGTTTCGACCAGCAACCGCCACACAAAATTGACCCGCCCCAGGTCGGACATTTTGCGGCTTTCGGTCAACTGCTTCGGGTTCTCTTTGACGAGCATTAAATCATTCAGTTTAAGATAATCGCGCTTGCCGGGGTCGCCCGATTGGAGAACTTTTACTTTATTTTGTTCCAGATAGCGGATAAAGGCAAAAATATCGGTCAGCACTCCCTCAAAATTGGCCTCGCTTGCGACTTTGGGTGATTCGCCCTCCGATTTATACGGGGCCAGCAAATCGTTTGAACTCACGCTGACCGCCCCATCGTCGGTCAGCATTTGCAACCTGATAGCTTTAGGGAAAGTCCACAGCACAATATTGCCCCATCCGAAAGTGGGTTTGGTCAATTCGTGAACTGAGGTAGTGTTGAATTCGATGTGTTCTAGGGAGTAGAACTGCCCGAAAAAGGCCAACATATTGCCAACCAGTTCCGAAAGTACGTTGGTAGTCGCGGCTTTGCCGTGTTTGGCCTCCATCTGGTTTTGCCATAAAGCCAGATTGATGACTCCGCCATTCTGCTTCATTCTCAAAAAACCTTCGCGGGCTAACGGGGAAAGCTGTTTGAGCGATTTTTCGATAGCATTCTCGTTGTAAAAGCGCAGAGCTAATTCTTGAGCGAGCCAGGCTTTCTTGCGACCCTGGCTATTAATTCCACGCCGGGTCGCCATCTCTTCCAGAGCTTGCACGGAATAAGTGGCAAGCATTCGGGTTATGACCTGGCTATTGAGCTTGTCCAGCCATTCGGTAGAATTTCTTGGGTCTTTGGGACTAACAGCGTATTTTTGACCGACTTTTTGAAAATCCTGGAGGAGTGCTTCGAGGTTCTTGTTCATGCGAAAAGCCTCCGTTACACACTTGGAAGAAAAGATATGTGAAAACCAAAAAATTAGAAACCAGCTTTCGACAGTTTCTAATTTTTAGTTTAGGCGAGTTTTAGCGGGCGGCGACAGGTTGAGCAGGTTTGGCGATTTGGTTGGGCTTTTGGCCTGAACCTCGCCCGATAAAGCGTCCCCATTCCTTGTTTTCCCAAATCACCAACAGCATCGAAGCATTGAAGATGCTGGAATAAGTTCCACTGAGTACCCCTACCAGCAAGGCCAGCACAAAGCTGCGAATGGTCGCGCCACCGAACAAAAAGAGGGCGCTCAAGGTAAAAAGAACCGTCAGCGAGGTATTGACCGAGCGTACCATCGTCTGTACCAGACTATGATTTACCAGACTTTCAAACGGTTCAGCCGGGGTCTTAATCTGGTTCTCACGGATGCGGTCAAAAACCACAATCGTGTCGTGAACCGAGAAACCAATGACCGTCAGCAAGGCGGTAACAAAAAGGGCATCTATCTCGACCTTGATAAAATAGCCCAGAATGGCGAACACCCCCAATACCACCAAAACGTCGTGGAGCATGGCTAGAATCGCGCACAGCCCATAACGCCAGGGGGTAGTTACCTGCCGGAAGGCATAGGCCAGATAGAGCAAAATCCCAATCGAGGCCAATATTACGGCGATAATCGAGCGGGTGATAACCTCGCCCGCGACAGTTGGCCCAATCGAGGTAATCCCAAGCTTGGTCTGGTCAAAGCCGTTGGAAGGGCCAAAACGCTTGGCAAGGGCCTCGGTCAAAGCCGTTTTTTCGTTGGTGTTATCGTAAATCAGCGAAGTCCGGGCGATAAAGAGACCGCCGGTACTTTTTTGGGTGATAGCCTCAAACGCTTGCCGGTCACGCTGGGCCAGCAAATCTTTTTCGGCCTGATTTTGACCGGGCTTGGCTCGCAAGTCGGTAATAAACTGGGTTTCGGCATCCTTCAAGGTTTTTTCGATTTCGGTCCCGACCGGTTCGCGGGCGGCATCAAAATAAATATCCCAGGACGAACCGCCGGTAAAATCAATGCTGGGCCGCAATCCCCCCAGCAGTATAAAGACAATCCCCGGCACAATCAAAAGCAAGGAAGTCCATATAAATTTCCAGCGATGTTGTACCAGGTTCAATGATTTGTTCATAAGTAGTTAAATTACCCTTGTAGTTACTGACCGGAGCAATAAAAACTAAGGAAGAGTCTTACAGGGGACACCCCCTGTACTACCCCTTTGGCTCTTTTCGCTCATCTCTATAAATATTAAATGGCTTCTTCTACGGTGGTGGCCCGCCGGGTGCGGTTCATACCAAACCACCAGCCGCCCCGCCGGAACTGGCGCTGTCCGCCGATTACCAGGAACAGGGTTCGCAGGAAAGTATGGGTCACGAACAGGGCGCTAAACAGGCTGCAAGCCACTCCCAGGGCCAGCGTCAGGGCGAAACCCTTAATCGTGCTAGTTCCGGTGAAATCGCCGAACCAGTAGAGAATAGCGCACGTAATCAGGGTCGAGATATTGCTATCCCGAATCGAAGGCCAGGCGTTCTTGAAGCCTTCCTCGACTGCCCGCTCAATATTGCGGCCTAACCGCATTTCTTCTTTCATGCGGGCGAATATCAAGACGTTAGCATCTACCGCCATCCCAATCGAGAGAATAAACCCGGCGATACCCGCCAGGGTCAGCACTACTCCAAAGAGCTTGAAGATACTAAAGGTGATAACCGAGTAAATCAGCAGAGCGATAACTGCCAGCATGCCCGGCACCCGGTAATATAGCAGCATAAATAGCCCGACGATGCCTAGCCCGACGATACCTGCAATCACGCTGCGGTCAATCGAGTCGGTACCGAGGGTTGCGCCGACCTTACGGCTGGACTGTACATCCATTTCCACTGGCAACGAACCATATTTAAGCTGCAATACAATCCCCTGGACTTCGGCTTTGCCCGCCGGAGTACTCCACCGACTGCTGCTAATTTCACCTTGATTGGAAATAACCCCATTGATGTTAGCCGCCGAAATTACCCGTCCATCCAGAACAATCGCCATTTGCTTGCCGATATTCGCCCCGGTAAACTGCCCAAACAAGGGAGCGGCTTCGCTTTTGACCCCGAAAAGCACCTTCTGAGCGCCGCCGACATCACTAAAGCCAACCGAAATTTTGCTGGAGTCAAGTTGTTCGCCGGTAATAACGGTCTGGTAGGGTTGCCCGGAAGCATTGAGCTTGCCGGTGTTGGTGACAGTCGGGCTGGCTGCCGGGGTCGCCCCAGGGGCTGCTGCTGCCGCCGTAGTAGCAGCTACCGCCGGGGTCGCGGCTGCCGCCGCCGAGGATTGGCTAGTTCCAGCATTTACCCCGCACAGACCCGACCGCTTGTCAAAAAGCGAGCCAGTCGTACAATAGGTGGTCTGCACGGTATCACCATCGTTCAGGGATTGAGTCCCGGCCTCAATGAATTCCAGCCGCCCGGTGCTGCCGATGGCCTTTTTCACTTGCTCCTCGTCGGTCACACCGGGCAGTTCGACGCTGATGCGGTTGTCACCTTGAATCGTGACGGTTGGCTCATTTGTACCGAGGCCATTAACCCGCTTTTCAATAATATTGCGGGCCACTTCCATACGTTCCTTGCTGACTCCGGTATCGCGGGCCTGCAACAAAATCTGGTAGCCCCCCTGCAAATCCAGGCCCAGCTTGGTGTTCAAGTCTACATCCGTACCCAGAACTTTAGTAGTACGGTTGCCTCCAAAGACAATCCAGGCCGACAGCATCACAATCAAGGCGATAACTACCAGCGAGATTATATTATTCCTGACACGGTTCACTATGTAATTCCTCTATGTTTCCGACTTATGATTTACGATTTTTGATTTTCGACTTTTACAGGGCTAAAGGCAGCATTTTGCATTATAAATGACCCTATTGCCAGTGTCAATTTTTTGAGGCTGCGATTTAACCGCGACAACCGCTTCTAATCAACTCCTAAACTGATTTTCTGGTCGGGTCGTCTAAAGAAACCAGCTCTTTGGACTGAAAAGAAAAAGACCCCGCTTTTAACGGCGAGGTCATGTTGAAACCACCAGAAAGGTTATAGGGTACTACGGATGCTAATAGTGTGATAGCCGGAGGAACCCAATGGGAAAGGCTCATCCCGGTTAGCACTTTGCAACTTATTGCCCACTTCCACCGCCCGCACCTTGAGCATATAGGTTTTCGATTGTCCGGCGGGCGGAGTCCAGTCCAACCGCCACAGCGTCCAGGAATTCGGGCCGATCCGCTCCTTGAGTTGAGCCTGCACCCAACTCTGACCATTATCGGTGCTGACTTCTACCTTTTCGATGTTACGCGCCCCGGCAAAGGCCACCCCCTTGATAGTCGTCAGTTCGCCCGCTTTAATACTGGCATTGTCCGACGGCGCGACAATTGAGGATTGGGTACGGATAGTGGCATCGTTGTCCCAGCCCTGTTTTTGCCAGAAACCTTCAAAATTGGTATCTACCAGGGTAATTGAAGTCAGCCACTTGGCGTTCTTCATCCCGTAAATATTGGGGATAAGCATCCGGGCCGGAAAGCCATGGTCGTCAGTCAGACGAGCGCCGTTCATTTCGAGGGCCAAAATCGTGGTGTCTTCCATGGCCTTTTCGATAGTGATGCTGTCTTTGTAGCCATCGGCGCAGGTAAAGACCACCCGTTGCACTCCTTTGCCCACTCCCGCCATTTCCAATAAAGTGCGGAAAGGTACCCCCGTCCACTGGGCGTTCCCGATGTATTCCCCGCCAACCGGATTACTGATGCAGGTCAGGGTGTGATAGACCGTCTTTTGGGGCATATTCTTGAGGCTTGCCAGGTCGAAACTTATTGGTTTATTCACTAACCCGTTGAAATCCATCTTCCAGGATGCGCCATCCACTTTAGGGTTAAAGGCGTTCTTGGAAACCTGATAAAAACTATTGGTGGGAGTAATTTCACCCTCTAGTGTCCCATCCGTTCGCAGGTCGCCCAGGCTGGCCCGATAAACACTGAGTTGCGGGCCAAAGGCTTTGCTAGTAATTGCCGCCCCGACCACCAGGACAAATGCTCCGCTCATTATAGCCACAAAGCGGCGACGACTGGAACGTAGCCCGGCGGTTTCCGGGACTAGCGCGGTTTCGCGGGCCAGGCTGGTTGCCACTTTGGTCATAGTCGGGTTAGTTGCTTCAGTTGGTACGAGGAAAAGATAGGCATATCCGAACACCAGTCCAAAAACCTGGAATAGCAGGAACGAAATCACCAGAGTCGAAATCTGGTCGGTCTCAAGTTGAGCGCCCAGGAAGCCCAAATCGAGCAAGGGGAAAATCGCTATTATAAAGACCAACCAAAAGCCGGTTGACATAATAAAGCTGTTGCGCCAGACCACGCTACGTTCTTCGGTACGGCCTGTCACCTGGGCAAACCCCAGACCGAGTAGACCGCCCACGACGGCTATTCCGATGAGTACGCTCAGGAAAAGGATTTCCTTGCCCAATGGCCCGATATTCTGGATAAAGAATTCCTGAATCCCAGCCCCGGCGACGGTAGCGATTTTGTCGGAGACCAGATTCGCCAGACTGCGGGGCGTAACCCCTAACAGCAAGAGAATCAGCATAGCAATCGTCATGCTCATTCCAGCGACCAGCCCGGCGGCGAAAGCCGACCAACGGTGCGCTCGTCCGTCCCATCCCTGCGAGTCATCCTCGCGCATTTCCTGATTTTTCTCGATTTGAACGGCCATTTTATCTTTTCCTGTTCTTTATATGCTCGTTGCTTGACGATTTGCCAGAGTAATCCTATAGCTTTAATAATACTCCAAAATCCTTACAAATTCATTAAGTCTCTCTAAACAAATGCGGTCTAATATATAACGTATTTTGGCAGGGTCTGGATGAGCCTTGCTTAGAGCTATCTCAATAGGTGAATGATTTTTGTAGGGGCGGTGCTTGACGCGCCCAAATCGAGGCACGCCGGGAGCGGCAAGCTCCGCCCCTACTGAGATTGGTTCTTAGGGGGTAAGTCGGTTGTGAGAGTTTGAAAAATGAGTATAATAGGGTCAGGGGTCAGGGAAAGACAGGACTGAGGACTGAGTGCTGCAATCGCGGCCTCGCCCCCTTTGGGGTAAATCGCGGCCTCGCCCCCTTTGGGGTAAATCGTAAATCTCGCCTGACCACTATTTTGAAGGAGCAAAAAGTATGGCTGACATATCCGGGCAACCGCCTAACTCCGCCAATGATGAGGAGCAAAGCCCTTCTCACGCTCATGGAAATGAAGCGGCAGAAGCCCAGCCCTCACCCGAACCGCTCACCCCGGCGGTTTTGAGCAGTATCATTGGGGCGGTAAGAAATTTCTTCAAGGTCGGCCCGCCTGCGCCCGTGCCGGTGCAGCCTCCTGTCCCCCAAGCCCGGATAGATGGCGGCGACCTGGACGAAAATGTAGAGAGTATGTTTGAAATGAACAAGAAAACGGATGAACCTGCCCCAACTCCGGTGGCTGCAACTCCAGCGGCTGACCCAAAGCCTGAAGCATCTTCAGAAACTCACCACGAAAAACCGAAAAACTCCGAAAAACCCGTAGCTGAGGCCGAGAAGTCTGAAAAGCCTGTCGCCGATGCTAAGGCCGAGGCCGGAATAAGTGGTGGACAGATGACCGACCCCGGCATAAGTGGCGGGCAAATGGGCGCGGGTAAGGAAGATTTGGCGCGAGTTGCAGTCGATCGCCTGAGCGAAGACGAAGCCCTTCGGGGCGATTTGACCGATTTTGGGTTTGGCCCGCTTTTGGATTGGGGGGTTGCGGCGGCCCAGGCTTACGCCCCCAAAGCTGCCGATAGTAATGCAATGGAAGCCTACGCCGCCCGCCTCAAGGGAGTGATTGAAACGGCGGTAGCGATAGCCCAGAACGGCAAGCTGGCGGAATTAGACCCGTTGGTTGATTTTGACCACTCCAAGTCCGCCAAACTGACCGATGACCTAAAGGCCCTCAAGTTGGGGGATGACCCGGATAGCAATGCCGAGCAAATTGCCGCCATCTTAAAATCGGCTTTGGCCCATTAAACCGACTTTTCAGGAGCAGAGAAATAGCATGAGTAAACGCCGTAGTCCTAGCAAGCGCAGCAGCAAAAGCAGTAGTAGCTCCTTGCCCAATATCCCGCTAAACCAGAAGACAATTCTTCTTCTGGCGGGCATCGTAGCTTTTGTCCTGACTATTGGGATTGCCGGATTTATTATCCTCAACAATCAGAACCAGCCGAGTGATACCGCCAATCTGCCGGAGGAGGCCGCTGGGAGTGAGGCCGGTCGGCGCACTGACACTGACACCGGAGTGATCAGTCCTATCTCGAACCTGGGGAGTGGGGGTAGTATTTCCAGCGATTGGTATGAGCTGCATTTTAACAGTCCTACTTACCCTGACAAAAAGGAAAATCATAAAGGCGGTCTCGATACCTATTTGGTCAGCCTGATAAACAAATCCACCAAAACCCTCGATATTGCCGATTACGATTTCGATTTGCTGAATGTGGCGGATGCAATGGTGGCGGTTAAGCAGCGCGGGGTTCGAGTACGCATGGTCACGGACACCGATACCGTGAACAATACCAAACAGCCCCAGGTACAGGAAGCTTTCGCTAAACTTAAAAAGGCCGGAATTCCAATCGTGGACGACCAGCGCGGCCCGATTATGCACAACAAATTTACGGTGGTAGATAACGAGTGGATTTCGACTGGCTCGTGGAATTACACCGATGGTGATACCTATCGTCTCAACAATAATATGATTATTATCCGTAACCCCCAGTTAGCCCTAAACTACACTACCGAGTTTGAGAAAATGTTTGTCCAGAAGCAGTTCGGGCCAAACAAGGCTAAAGGTGTGCCAAATCCGCTTTTGACGATTGGGGGGGCGCGAGTCCAAAATTATTTTTCGGCGGAAGATGGGGTCGCCAACAAGATTATCGAAACTCTCAAAGGGGCCAAGCAGAGCATTTATTTTATGGCCTTTTCTTTCACCCATGAGGGCATCGGTCAAACGGTGCGGGATAAAGCCAAAGCTGGGCTAAAAGTCGGCGGGGTTTTTGAAACCACTGGCAGCAATACCCAATACTCTGAATTTCCCAAGATGAAGGCCCAGGGACTGGATGTCTATACCGATGGCAACCCTTATGTGATGCACCACAAAGTCTTTATTGTGGACGAAAAGACGGTTATCTTTGGCTCGTTTAATTTTTCGGATAACGCCGACAAGTCCAACGACGAGAATTTGTTGATTGTGGACGATGTAACTTTGGCGAAAGCTTTCAAGCAAGAGTATGACCGGGTGTTGGAAATCGCCAAAAATCCGCCCAAAAAGAAAAGCTGAACCTATAGAGCAAACAGAAAGGGGAGAAGCATGAGCGTTACGCTTGCCGCACGTACCGGGCGGGCTGCCGTCAATGGGGTCGAATTAGCCTGGATTGATTGGGGAGACGCGAATACTCCCGCCGAAAAAACGATTGTGGCAATTCATGGGATTACCGCCAATTATAATAGTTGGGGAGTGCTTGCCCCGGTTTTGGTGATGGCGGGCTATCGGCTCATTGCTTTCGATTTGCGGGGTCGGGGCGACAGCACTAAGCCAGAAACGGGCTATAACGCGGCTCATCATTCCGCCGACATCGCGGGCTTGATGGACTTCTTCGGTCTGGGGCAGGCCAATATTGTGGGCCATTCATTAGGGGCAGTCATCGGCCTGTATTTCACGGCCCACTACCCGGAGCGCGTCCGTAAGCTGGCCTTGATTGATCACGGGATGGATACCGCCCCCGACGCACGGGCCGCGATTCAAAGCACTATGTTTCGGTTGGGGCGGGTTTTTCCGTCACTGGACGAATTTCTGAGCTTGTATCGGGGTAATCCGATTTATCCGCGCTGGACTTCAGTTCTGCAAACCTTTTTTAGCTATGATGTAGAACAACGCGCCGATGGCACGGTTATGTCCAAAGTGCTACCGGCGGCAGTCGAAGAGGAATTCAGTAATTTGTATATACCTGAATTTTTGCCCAGCCAGCAGTATAGCCGGATAAATGTCCCGGTGCTGATTTTGCGGGCAGTTGAGGGGACGCTAGATGGCGGCAAGAGTGGGTTTATTCTGACCGCCGAAGGCGCGGAAATCGCCCAGCGCGGTATCAAGGACGCAAAGCTGGTGGCAATCGAAGAGGTAAACCACTATACGATCACCCTTGACCCGACTCCCCAGGTTGCCGAAGAACTAATCAAGTTTTTAGATTAAGGGTGGTTTTAGCTTGAAATTGGATGAAGAATTAAGAAGATAAAAGGTGAAATGGTCGGGGAGAGAGGATTCGAACCTCCGACCTCATCGTCCCGAACGATGCACGCTAACCGGGCTGCGCTACTCCCCGCCGTTTTCATACCCTGTCAGGCCGTTTGATTGGCCCTAAGTAGACCAAAGTATAACATACAGGGTTGCCACTTGCAAGCTTGTTTTGAAAGCTTACCCCACCAATTATTTATAGAATTGAGGATGCACCATGAGCGACCAGTCCGAAAATGAGCAAAATCAGGTGGAAGAATTGACCACCGAGCAGGAAGAAGCTGACGAAGCCCTCGAATTGCAAGAAATCGAGAAAATCGAGGCTGCCGGGCCGTTGCCAGGCGAAACGCGGGCCGAGTTTGCCAGTCGCTTGCACACCGCCCAGGTTGCTCGCCATAAACAGCGCCGGGCCAACAAGGTGAAACGTTCCCAAAAAGGACTGGTGATAGTCAATACCGGCAACGGCAAGGGCAAGACAACCGCCGCGCTGGGGGTGCTTTTTCGGGCCTGGGGGCGCGGGATGCGGGTCTGCTGTCTGCAATTCATCAAGGCCACCACCTCGAACTATGGTGAGGAACGGGCTGCCCGCCGCCTGGGAATCGAGATGATTCCGATGGGTGATGGTTTTACCTGGACTAAAGAAAATATCGAAAAAGATATGACGATGGCCCGCCAGTGCTGGGAGATGTGCAAAGAAAAAATCTCGTCCGGGGACTACGATATTGTAATCCTGGACGAGATGACTTATGCTTTTACTTATGGTTGGCTTGACATAACCGAGATTATCGAATTCCTCAAGCAGCGTCAGGATGGGATGCACATCATTATCACCGGACGCAACGCCCCGCCCGAACTGATTGAATACGCCGATTTAGTGACCGAGATGACCGAAATCAAGCACCCCTACAAAGAGGGAATTCAGGCTCAAAAAGGCATCGAGTTTTAGGCTACCGGGCGACCAGTTCCAGGCTGTTGGCGACAATCCGGCTCAGGCGGGCAATCCCGGTTTCTATCTGGGCCAGCGTTGGGTTGGAGAAATTCAGCCGCAAGGTGTTATGTCCGCCCGCGCCACCCGGATAAAAAGCTGCCCCTTTGACATAGGCTACCCCTTCTTCAATCGCCCGGTACAACAAAGCCTGGCTATCGCTGCCCTCCGGCAACGTCACCCAGAAGAACATCCCCCCGTCCGGCTCGTTCCAGCTTACCGGCAAGCCCGCCAGCCCGGTTTTCAGGGCGGCAGCCATGGTTTCTTCTTTGGTACGGTAGACCGCCGCCGCTTTTTGAACATAGCGTTCCATCGCCCCGCTGTTCAGCATCTCGACGATGATAAATTGAGTGAGAGCAGGCGAACAGAGGTCGGCAGCTTGCTTCAAGATAACCAGTTGCCGCAAAATCGCCGGGTCGCCGACCACATAGCCAGTCCGCAAACCGGGGGTCAGGGTTTTAGAAAAGGTTCGCAGGGCCAGTACCCGCCCGCTCTTATCCATACTCTTGAGCGATGGCAGGACTTCACCCCGGAAGCGCAACCGCCCGTAAGGGTCGTCCTCGATTACCAGCAAATCGTATTTCTCGGCTAGTATTATCAAGGATTGCCGCCGGGCCAGCGACATGGTTGCCCCGGTTGGGTTCTGGAAAGTCGGAATAGTGTAAAGGAATTTCGGCTGAATGCCTTCCCGCCGCAACTCTAGCAACTTTGTTTCCAGCGCATCCATCCGCAAGCCGTCGCCGTCCATTTCGATACTCTCATAGCGCGGACGGCCCAGGTCGAAGGCTTGCAACGCGCCCAGATAGCTGGGGGCTTCGACCAGAACGGTATCACCGGGGTTAATCAGCAACTGGCCTAAAAGCTGCAAAGCCTGTTGTGAGCCAGTGGTCAGAATCACCGAGTCAATCCCATCCGGCAGGGCAATCCCTTCCGCTTGGAGCATGTCAACCAGCATCAAACGCAGTTCTTTCAAGCCTTCGGTGGTGCTGTATTGCAAAGCTTGTTGCCCATATTTGCTCAAAACCTGGTCGGCGGCGACCTTAAATTCGGCAATCGGGAAAAGCGTCGGGTCGGGCAGACCTCCGGCGAAAGAAATCATATCAGGTCGGGCGGTCAGTTTTAATAACTCCCGAATGTCGGAAGCGTGGCAAGCTTTAGCGGCCTCGCTCCAGCGGCTTTCCCAATTCATAGCGATTAGCTCCTTTTAAAAAGTGGTCAGTAGTCAGTGGTCGGTGGTCAGGAAAATGCAGGACTAATTTTATCTCTAAGCTATTATCAAACAAAAGGATGGTTTTGCAACCATCCAATTTGGCCTGTATCAAGCAATCCAAAATTTCGTCAGCTTTTCAAAATATCGCGCTGGGAAAAGCGGAAGATTGCCAGGGCGATAAAGACGGCGCTCAGGCTGAGGATTACCAGTTGCGGGAGAGCGTCGAGGCCATTGATAATCGGCTGCCCGTATTGGCGGAAAATCGAAAGCTTGGAGACCCAATCGGGTAACTTAAAGAGGCTTGCCAGCAAATCCGCCAGAAAACTGACGACTACCAGAGTGCTCAAAACCGTGATGGCCCAACGTGGCCCGACTGCTGCCAAGCCAAACCCCGCCGCCGCAACAATTATACAGATAACCCACAGCCCGAAGAAAGCCGCCGCTAGATTGCCGCCATTTATCGCCACCCCAAAAATCACTGTGCCTAGTGCAAAGACCAGCCCGGTAATGAGAGTCATAATGCCCGATGCCAGAATCGTGGCGGCGAAGCGAACCGCCAGAAGCTGCCAGCGCGGTTGGGGGGTACTCAATACCAGTTCCAGCCGTCCTTCGGTTTCCTCGCTATTCCAGCCCAATACCTGAATAATGGCATAGGCGGCGTAGATTACCCCGATAATCACAAAGAAGGTCAATTCC
Source organism: Chloroflexia bacterium (assembly GCA_038245615.1). Taxonomy (GTDB): domain Bacteria; phylum Chloroflexota; class Chloroflexia; order Chloroheliales; family Chloroheliaceae; genus 54-19. The sequence continues at coordinate 35,741 of JBBRSG010000063.1, forward strand.
AGCAAAGTTTCATTGTTATTGACGCGCCCGAAGCCAAAATTTTTGTAAAGCTCGTTCTCGGAAATGATTTTCAGGTAATCGTCTTTAATCGTATTCGACACGCTCACGATTATCAGGGCATAGACCGAAACCAGAAAGCTCCAGATTAATATGCCGGTCAGGTTGGCCCGAAAACTAAACATAAAGCTGTTTGCCAGCCAGGGCGATTTTGGTTCGGCAATCTCTCCGGCCCGACGCGGGCGCACGACCTGACCGGCCCCCGAAAAACGGAAAACGTTATTATGGTCGCGCCGGAGGTACATCGCCAGGGCCGCGATTAGCAGGGGAAGCGTGATGATTAGCAATACCCCAACTCCGCCCCAACTCATCCCTACGCTGGGCGATAAGGGCCGGCTCTGGCTATAATAGTAAAAAGGCGAGGCGTACTGCATCCTGTTGAGGCTTGAGGCGCTCTGACCGAGGCTATTGAGCAAAAAGGTCGCGGCCAGCACCCCGCCGGTCCATCCGGCGGCAGCCTTGCGCGAAATAAAAACCTGCCCCAGGCAGAGGGCCAAAGTGCCATAGAAAAAAGCCAGCAGTCCCAAATTCAAATGAGCCAGCCCCGCCGCGCCTGCATCCAGGTCGTAGCCGGGGATGCTTTTGGCACTGGCAACTAATCCGACCCAACTTAGGGCCATTATTCCCATTATTGCCACAAACATCGCGGCCCACTTTTGCAGCAAGACCGCCGGGCGCGAATGCGGAGTACTGAGCAGGACATCCAATGTCCCTTTTTCTTCTTCGCCCCGAATCAGGGCGCTACCCATCAGGAGGCCGAAAATCGAGACTAGCACTCCCAGCGTGTTCATCAAACGCCAGGTAACAAAGCCCCCCAGAATATTCAAATCGGTAGCCGGGCCGGTCAGGAACGAAAACGAATTCGCCAGCTTTTGCAGGTCGGCTATCTGGGCGGCTTTATTTTGGCCTTCAATAAAAAAGGTCGGATAGCTTTTGGCAGTCGCCGCCATCAGAGCCGCCAGAGCCAACCCCCACAGCAGAATAGACAGGCGATAGTCGCGCAAAGTTTTCAGGAAGATATTTTTCAATAACATTGCCAGTCTCCTCTATTTGTCATCGTCCCGATAATAGTGCAGGAAGGTTTCTTCCAGCGACGGTTCGCGGCTGACGAAATTGAGAATCGGATAGCGCGAAGCAAGCTTAACTACCCCGTCCAGGGCATCGGCCCGAACAATACAGCGTAGGGTCGTGCCTTCCGCTTCCTGGGTGGCCTCGACCTCACTCACCCCGGCTAGGGCCTGAAATTCAGTAGCTGCCACTGGCCCGCTAAAGCTCATCTCAAGTTGGTGGTTTTTGAGACCAGTCAGTTCCGAAATTTGCCCAATCTTGACTAACTGGCCTTCCCGGATAATCCCCACTCGGTCACAGGTTTTTTCCACTTCGCTCATAATATGCGAGGAAAAAAAGGCGGTGCTGCCCTGTTCGCGGGCTTCCAGTAACATTTTGTAGAATTCCTGCTGGTTGAGCGGGTCAAGCCCACTGGTCGGCTCATCCAGAATCAGAA
>JBBRSG010000064.1:0-35751 GCA_038245615.1 Chloroflexia bacterium
CAGAATTCAAATCAGGATTATCGGGTTCACATCGGCTAATTCCAGAGTTTTATAGTTTTAGCGAGGAGGCTAGAGATAAAGTTATGAAGAAGTTTCTTCCACTTGGGATAATAATGACCCTGATGGCAACTCTGCTATTGGCGGCGTGTGGGGATAGTACTGTGACTACTGCCCCCACTACCGCCGCCGCGACTACGGCGGCGGCCGCAACTACCGCCGCTGGAGCGGCCACCACTGCTGCTAGGGCCGCGACTACGGCGGCCGGGGCTGCGACTACCGCCGCCGCTGCCGCCGATGCCGGTAATCTTATCTGGCTTTCCACCCAGTTTGCGGCAGTCGAGGAGAAAGAGAAATTTAGCAAGATAGTCCTCAAAGACTTTAAGGGGAAAGTGGACTATATTCAGAAAGATAACGGCCCTTACACCGACCAAATTCTAGCCGAGAGCAAGGCCGGTAAAGTGTCAGCCTCTTTACTGGGGGGCTTGCACGGCGACTTTCCGCCTTTTATCCAGAACGATTTGCTGGAAGATTTGACTCCCCTGGCTAACAAGCTCAAAGAGCGGGGTATTCCGCAAAATTTCCTCGACCTGGGCAAAATGGGAGCGACCAAGCAGTATTATATCCCCTGGATGCAGGCCACCTATGTAATGGCCTACAACAAAAAAGCCCTACCATTTCTGCCCCAGGGCGCAGATGTAAACAAGCTTACTTACGACCAGTTCAAAGCCTGGGCCGCTAATATCCAGAAATCTACCGGCGAGCGCAAGTTTGGTTTACCGGGTGGGCCAACCGGCCTGATTCATCGTATCTTCCAGGGCTATCTCTATCCGGCCTTCACCGGTCAGAACGTGATTGGCTACAAATCCCCGGAAGCCGTCCAAATGTGGACTTATTTCAAAGAGTTGTGGCAGTCCGCCAACCCGCAGTCGGTCACTTATAACTTTATGCAAGAACCACTTCAATCCGGCGAAGTCTGGTTGACGATTGATCATACCGCCCGGTTAATCAATGCCGTCACCGCCAGCCCTAACGATTTTGGATTAGCTCCTGCCCCGACTGGCCCGAAAGGTCTGGCTTTTATGCCAGTTCTGGTAGGTATGGCTATCCCCAAAGGCGCTCCCAACAAAGCCGGAGCCGAGGCTCTCATCGAATACATGAGCCAGCCGTCGGTTCAGATTAACACTCTGCAACAACTGGCTTTCTTCCCGGTAGTCAAAGCCGACTTGCCGACTGATTTGCCGCCCGGCATTAAGCTGGAAGCTGCCGCCGTTTCTGCCCAAATAAATGCTGCCAACGCTTTACCCGCTTTGTTGCCAGTCGGTTTAGGAGCTAAGAACGGTGAGTTCAACAAGGTCTATCTTGATACCTTCCAGCGAATTGTTTTGAAGAACGAAAATATTCAAACTGTGCTGGATGAGCAGGCTAAAGTTATCCAGACTATCCTGAACGATAGCAAAGCGCCTTGCTGGTCGCCCGACCCGGTGAGCAGTGGGGCGTGTCAGGTAAAATAGCCTGAGTTGTTATTTGGTTATATCTATGAATAAAGTTACGGCGTAACTTTATTCATAGATATAATTATTCCGGTCCAGGCTTTAGCCTACCTTCAAGTCAAAGTCTTATTTATCAGAGCTGATGAGTGTGATTATATGAGTATTAAAGAAGGCCCTGAATCGAAAACCCAGGAAATCGCGCCATCCGCCCCCGCTGGAGGAGGCGCAGTAGCCGGATTAAATTTCCCGCTCCGCAAGCGTCGCTTTGACTATACCCCCTACCTGCTGCTCCTCCCGGCGACCCTCTTTTTGGCAATTTTCTTTGCCTACCCGATGGTGCAATCCTTAATCACCGCCTTGCAAGATAGCAAAGGTGGGTTTACCTTCGATAACTTCAATGCGATGATTAAGGATGTAAACTTTGGGGATGCGGTGCGGAATACTCTGCTGTTTATCATCATCATGGTTCCGCTGCAAGTGGTATTAGCCCTGGTAATGGCCTTGATAATCAATACCGGGCTAAAGGGGGCGGGCGCATTTCTCTACATCTGGACTGTTCCTCTGGCAATCTCCGACCTCGCGGCTGGAATTGTCTGGCTGGCGATTTTCACCGAGCGGGGCTACATCAATTCCCTTCTAACCCAGCTTGGCCTAATTCAAACCCCAATCTCTTTCTTGAGCTACGAAAATCCAACCTGGCTGTTCACGGCGGTGATACTGGCGGAACTCTGGCGGGCTACCTCGATAGTGATGGTTATTCTGGTTGCCGGTTTACAGGTTATTCCCAAAACCTATTCCGAAGCCGCCGAAATTTTCGGGGCTTCGCCCTGGCAACGGTTGCGCTACGTTATTCTACCCATGCTCAAGCCCAGTTTACAGGTCGCGCTTATTTTGCGAACTATTCTGGCTTTCCAGACCTTCGCGGTAGTGATAGCCCTGGCGGGGCGGGCCTTGCCGGTGCTGTCGGGCGAAGCCTACAACTGGTATAACGGTTATCGCAATGTAGGGGTGGCGGCGGCTTATGCTTTGCTGATTTTGATACTATCTATCGCCAATACTTTTATATATCTGCGTTTCTTACAAACCAAAAACGAGCAGATGGCGTAGCAGCGAAGGGAGTATTTTGGAATGAGTGTAATTGAAAAAATTGACGAAAAGGATACCCCGCCTATTCCCGGCAAACCTCCCCAACCGGCCCTGAGTTCGCGCTCGATGGCCCGCTTTGGCCTCTATGTGCTGGCAATTACCTTTTCGGTCTGGATTATTGTGCCGCTCTATCTAATGACTTCGGCAGCTTTCAGTACCCGCAATGCGATAACCTCGCGCTGGCCTAAAGATTGGTTTCCAAACCCGATTTCAACCGAAACCCTGGAATTCTTTCTCAACTCGCAGGGGGTAATGCCCTCAGTGGTCAATAGCCTGATTGTCGGGATTATCACCCTGGTGCTGTCTTTGGTAATCGGTGCGCCCGCCGGATATGCCATCGCCCGCTTTATCTTTAGGGGCCGGGATAGCTATAAAATCCTGATTTTGACCACCCGCGCTTTCCCGATTGTGATTCTGTCTATTCCCCTGGCGGTCACTTTCCTCAATTTCGGGCTTTATGATACCCTGTTTGCGGTGGCGATTGTCCATACCGCCCTGGCCCTGCCGCAAACCATTCTTGTTACCAGCAGTATCTTTGTGAGCGTCCCCATCGAGCTAGAGGAAGCCGCAATGACGTTGGGTTGTCACCGAATGCAGGCTTTCACCCGGATTGTCCTGCCGATGGCGTTACCCGGTCTGGCGGCAGCCTCTATCTTCGCCTTTGTCCTCTCGTGGAACGAGGTTTTTGCGGCGACTATTCTGACGGTGCAAAACCGCACTCTCCCGGCCCAGGTACTCAGTTCGCTGAATAATTCCACCCTGCCAGTAAAATATGCCGGTGGGTTTATTCTGATTGTGCCATCGCTGGTCTTTATTCTGATAATCCGCCGTTACCTGCTCAATATGTGGGGACGGGTCATAAAGTAAAAAAAGGTAACTATTCAGCCTTGTCATTCTGAGCGAAGCGAAGAATCTTTATCCTTCGCTTCGCTCACACCCCATAAAGGGGCGTGACAAATTCAAGGCGGGCTGAACTGTTACAAAAAAGTAAGAAGGCAAAAAAATGGCTGAAATTCGGCTGGAAGAGATTTTTAAGCTTTTTGGCAAAGTTGCCGCCGTAAACAAAGTAAGCCTGACCATCAACGATGGCGAGTTTATGGTATTGCTAGGGCCGAGCGGTTGCGGTAAAACGACCCTGTTGCGCTGTCTGGCGGGATTAGAATTGCCGGATGGGGGTAATATTTTCATTGGTGGGCAGAACGTCACCGAGTTTTCACCCCGCAAACGCAATATTGCAATGGTCTTTCAAAACTATGCCGTCTTTCCGCACATGACGGTATTTGATAACATCGGCTTTGGATTGAAAATGAAAAAGCTTGGCAAAAGCGAGATTCAGGAGAATGTGATGCGGTCTGCCACGCTCCTGGAAGTGAATAAATATTTGGAACGTTTTCCGGCCCAGCTTTCGGGCGGGCAACGGCAACGGGTGGCGGTAGCGCGGGCCATCGCTATGAACCCGGCAGTGCTGTTGATGGACGAACCTCTCAGTAATCTGGATGCCCTCTTGCGGATGCAGATGCGGGCCGAGCTTAAACGGCTACTGCAAGACATTGGGGCTACGACGGTCTATGTAACCCATGACCAAGTGGAAGCCTTGAGTATGGGAGACCGGATTGCGGTAATGAAAAGTGGCGAAATCGCCCAGGTAGATGAGCCGATGCGGGTCTACACTGACCCGGCTAACACTTTCGTAGGGAGCTTTATCGGGAGTCCGCCCATGAATTTCCTGAATGGCACGGTCGGGCGTGTAAACGGTCAGGTCGTGGTGGACATCGAGGGCCAGCAACTTCCCGCTCCGGCTAATCTGAGCAGCCTGGCGGGACAAAAGGTAACGGTGGGTTTGCGGGCCGAAAATATCGAGGCTTCGATCAGTGATAGCGCCACTTCGCAGGGCTTTCCAACTAAAGTTTTGGTGGTAGAACCGCTTGGCTCGCATTTGCTTCTGACGACCCAGCTTGGCAGCCAGTCCTTAAAAGTAGTCACCCCTGCCGATTTCCCGATTGGCCCGGCTCAGGCTTTATGGCTGAAACCAGACCTGAATAAATTGCGCTGGCTGGATGCCGAAAGCGGTACGCTTTTGCAAGCCAACTAAAATGCTAGACCGAAATCACGATTACAAACCTCTGGATTTCGGAAACGGGCTGGTAGCTGGTTCGGTGAACGACCAGGGCCGAATAATTGCGCTCAATACCTACCAGCCCGAACATGGTTATGTTACCCTGACTACTATGCGGCCTTTTCCCGATGACCGATGGTACGATCCGGCTTTTGTCCGGCAATACCGGGCCGAGCAAGCTTCGGCGACCATGCCCGGCTTTGGTTTTAGCTTTGGCGAGCAATTATCTTTTCCAGCGACTTGCGCGATTGACCTTCCAGCGATGCCCGCGGTGGAACTGGAATTGGCAACTGGGGTTACGGCTAATATCCTGACCTTTGCGCCCCTACAGGATGATAAACAACCTCTGAGCGGCGCGATTCAGCTTTGTACTATCACCAACCAGCGGGCCGAAGCCTATCCGCTAGATTATAGCTGGCAAGGATTATTGGCCTTAACCCGCGCCAGTTATGCCCAGCTTACTGAGGGTGGGCCGCTGGCTCGTCCGCTCGATAGCTATCAGGTAACGCACGACAAGGCTATCTTAACCCTCGAAAACTCTAATCTAGGACAGGCCGTAGCCATAATGGTCGCCGAAATAACGGCGAACAGCGACCAGTTTAAGCCTTTAGACCCCTGGCAAATAGACGATAGCTCTATTAACTTTATTAACTTTAGTAATAGCCCTGATGGAAACAATCAATCCCAAGTAAGCTTGAAGCTGCCCGGTAGTTTGACCCTCGCCGCCCGGCAAACCAACCGCCTGATAGCCATGTATGGTCTGGGAGCTAACGCCGAGCAAGCCCATAATAATCTTTCACGGTTGAGCGAAACCGGACTACAAGACCATACCGCCCGACATTGGGAAGAGCTAGATGACATAATCCAAGCAAAAGTAGACGACCCGCCGGGGATGAATTGGCTTATCCGGCAAAACCTGGCTTATATTCTAGCCTGTTGTGCCGTCCCAGTCGCCAACGGAGCGGTTTGTATGATAACTGACCATCAGTTATTGCCCCTAGCCTGGACGCGAGACGCTTATTATGCTATCCAAGCCCTGTTAGCCTTACATCGGCGGGCTAAAACCAGCAACATTCTCGAAGCTCAACCCTTTGTCACCGGGCTGGAGCGCCTGATAAGGCAGCATTTAATCTGGCTTTTTGAGGTAGCGGAACGCCCGGACGGTTATTGGGGACGGGCCTACCTGACTAACGGACGCTGTAAGGACTTTATTTTTCAACTAGACCAGCAATGTTATCCACTTCTGGAATTATGCGACTCTGTAGCAGCTACGGGAGATAAAGAACTGGCCCAATATCTCAAGCCGCATCTGGAACAGGTTCTAAGCGGGTTGCTTGCTCGCCGAGCAAAGCAAGAATGGCTATTTCCTACCAGCGAAACTCCTGCCGACGATAAAGTCGAAATGCCTTATCATCTTTCCAGCCAAATTACGGTATGGCGAACTATAAGTCGGTTAGCCGAATTAGCAGTAATAGAAAGCCATAGCCCGGAACAGTTGTCCGCGATAGCCGAGCAAATTCGCCATGATATTTACCGCTATATGGCAGTAGAACATCAGGGCCAAAAAATGTTCTGCTATCTTACCGACCTCGCTGGGAATTATCGGTTTTATCACGATGCTAATGACTGGCCGACGGTCTTGGCATCCAGTTGGGGGTTCTGTGAGTTTGAGGATGCTATCTGGCAAGCTACCCTGCGCTATGGTTTCAGCCCAGACAATCAGGGTGGGTATTATCCCGGTAAATTGGGCGGGCTGGGTTCAGTCCATACTCCCCACCCCTGGCCGCTAGGCGATTTCCAAGAATTATTTTTGGCCTATCTCCAAAAAGATAAAGTTCGATTAGACCGATGCCTATCCAAAGTTTTAGAGGTAGCCTGTTGGGATGGGGCGTTTTGCGAAGCGTATAACGAGGATACCGGGCAGGTAGCTTCCCGACACTGGTTTGCCTGGCCCGGCGCAATGCTGGTTATAAGTTATCTGAGCTAACCCTATATGCTATAATTGCGTCAGATTTTCCTCAAAATCAGCCAAAAGTCAGAGTTTGCCGCAAGAAAGGTCGCCGCAAGGCCGGTTTTGATTTCACCGAATTTTATAGAGGAACAGGTTGTGACAGATATAACTTCAGCCAAACTAACCGAGTATCATCCCAATTTTAGGGCTTTGAATACTACGACAGTTATCGAATATGTGCTTAATCAGACGGCGCTCACCTCCCTTTTTGGGAGCAGTACCGCCGAGGATTTAGCTGCCGAAGAAATTGGCGATGGTAATCTTAACCTGGTTTTCCGAGTATTTGCTCCAAACCAACCAGGCCGCTCGGTTATCATTAAACAAGCTCTGCCTTATGTGCGCCTGGTAGGAGAAAGCTGGCCGCTTACTTTGGATCGCGCCAGAATCGAAGCTACCGCCCTCACCGCCTATCAGTCTATCATTCCCGCCAGAGTACCCCATCTATATCTTTATGATTCTGAAATGTGCTTGACGGTTATGGAAGACCTCAAAGATTATGTGACTATGCGAAAGGGGCTGGTGGCAGGCCAGATGTATCCAAAAGCCGGTCAGCACTTAGGCGAATTTATGGCTGAAACTCTTTTTCGGACCAGCGATTTCTTTTTGAAGCCCGAAGAAAAGAAAGCTAAAGTTGTGCAATTCACCAACCCGGAATTATGCCGGATTACCGAAGATTTAATCTTTGACGAGCCGTACCGACCCAATGTCGAAAACAACCATTGGAATCCTTTAATTGACCAGGCGGTTACTCAGTTACAATCAGAGGAGAATCAGGAAGTTAAACAAGGAGTCTTCTGGTTACGTCTGAGCTTTATGACCCATAGCGAGGCTCTAATTCATGGGGATTTACATACTGGCAGTGTTATGGTAACAAGCAGCGACACCCGGATAATAGACCCGGAATTTGCCTTTTACGGGCCAATGGGTTTTGACCTTGGGGCAGTTTTCGCCAATCTGCTCTTAAATTATTGTGCTCAGGAATATCATATTCCCGAACTCAAGCCCCGTCAGGAGTTTCAAGCTTATTTGCTGGATACCGCCCGCACGGTCTGGCAAACCTTTTTAGGACGCTGGCAAGCTTTGTGGAGTGAACATATCGGCCCGGAATGGCAAGCCGGGGGCGAGGCTTTTAAATTACATCTGGCGCAGGAAACGCTAGGTTTTGCTGGCTGCAAAATGATCCGTCGAGTAGTCGGGCTGGCCCACGTCGCCGATTTGGAAACTATTGCCGACCCTCAGCAACGCGCTGCCGCCGAAATCCGGGCTTTGAAGATAGGACAGTGGTTAATCCGTAATTATGGCAAGCTTAAACATTATAATGAATTTAGTGAAACGCTCGCACAAACCGTCTTGTTGGGCTAAATCAGTCCTGTAGCTTTAGCAGACCTAGCTAGTCGGTATGAAAAACTGCTTTCATATTGGCCCACCATTCTCCGCTTTTGCGGTCTTCCAGCGGGGCTTGCATCGGGTCGGTATGCGACCACCATTCCTGGGTCTTGGGGTCTTTTGCCATTTTTGCCATATCCCGGTCAAAATCGTCCCCGATGTATTCAAAATAGGCGAAAAGAACCAGGCCGTGCCGAAAGATAGTATAGTTACGTATGTTGCACTGGGCTATCATCGCCAGCACCTCCGGCCAGGTCTCAGCATGAATCCGCTCGTAAGCCTCGACCTGCTCCGCTTTTAATCCAATAATCTGACCGTATCGCTGCATAATAAATTCCTCAATATTGCGAAAGGCGCTAATTGTTAAGAGTTTAGAAGATTTTAATTCTGCATTTGCTCTAACCAGGGCAAATCACTTCTCGGCATACAGGCCGTGAAAATCAAATGGGACGTGATGCGGCAGGTTGGCCCGTCCGATTTCCTCAAAGCTGCTCGCGTCTAGCACCAGCAAAAATGATTTCTCGCGCAACCCGTCCAGGGCCACCGATAGTATCACCCCGTCATCCTCGCTTTTGGCTTCCGGGTTGGCTACAAAAATCGGTTCACCGGGATAGCAACTCGGCCCAGCCCAAATTTTAGTAGTCCGATTTTTGAGATCAATTTTCAGCAGTTGATTGGAAGGAGTTTCCAGTAAGTGCCGATTATAGCCGACTCCATAGGCATAACGATAATCTCTGGCGCTATTCTGAGCCAGATTGAGGGCAGGCATATCATAGCCCTCCTCCGACATCACCTCATAGTCCAGACTACTGCGGGATTTAACCCCCGCTCGTATCACCATGTGATAGCGCCGGAACTGACCGCGAGGTAGAGTATATTCCTTATTGGCGGCCCGCAAATCGGCTAGATACCCCTGTCCAATCGAAGCAGCATCGGGTAGGGCCGCCACATCTACGAAAATATCGTTGCCCTGCTCGTAGGCGTTGACATGATGAAAACCAAAAAAGGCCGCGCTCTGAAATATTTTTTCCACTCGCCCGGTTTTTTTGCTCATCACGTAGAATTTTGTGCCGTTTTGGGGCTTCCAGCGATAATTTTCGATATAGGGCTTGGAACTCAGCACCAAATCGAGCGGATTCAGGACAAAAGGATATTCGGTCAGAATAATATAATTTTCAGTCGTAGCAAAGCTGTGCATATAGGCTGCCTCGCGCACCGGAATAGTTCCAATCAAGCGGCGACGGCGGCTACCTTCGGCGAGGCGATAGACCTGATAGGCGTTGGTGCGCCCAAACCGGGTCAGATAATTAATTTGCTGACGGTTCTGATAGTCATAATGGGGATGGGGGGTCGAAAGCTGTCCCCGCAATTCGTCCTTAAAATCAAAAAGGCCCAGGGTCTTGAGAGTTTGAGGATCGAAAGCAGTCGGGGTGGGCGGCTCGGTCAGCGCCACAAAGTTCTCTCCAAAGCGGGCAATACTGACATTAGTATTATAGCCTTCGTTATAGCTCTGAGTCAGCACCATTTGCGCCATATTGAGGACGCGCAATAGCAAAAAGGCGTTCTGGTTAGTGCCAAACCCGCCATTGATTTTGCCAGTCGAGACCGCCTTTTGGTAGACCGGGGTGCGTAAAAAGCGATTGCGATAGGCCACTTGACCAGCCTCGAAGCTGTAGCGATGCAACATCGCCAGACCATCGAAGTAGTGCGAATATTTTTCGTGACCGACTTCAAATTTCGCCGGGCCATTGCGATACAGGCTACCTTTGAGCCACCCTGGAATTTGGCCCTCTATCGGCAACTGGTCAAGGGTTACTTCACTATTCAGGCTGGTAAAGCCGAGCCGATAGCGGTTGCCCGGCAATACTTCGACTGTCATTTTGAACTCCTCTAAAATCTGAAATCTGAAATCTAAGGTCGAAAAATGCATTTTTTGCCTCTGACAAAAGTGAACTTATGAACTCAATTCTGAAGGTAGCCAATTTCAGATTTTAATTAGCAATTACCTCAAAAACCGTGCCACTGCGGGCCGGGAGCGAATAATCTTCCAGCAAGCCGCCCGACCCAACCCGGTAAGCCCGGTTGGACAGGCCCGGAATAGTACTAAACCGCTCAACCAATAGCGCCCCTTCCGACAGATAGTGCTGTAACGATGGCAAAGCGGTGGGGCTTTGACCGTTATTAAGGGCGATAATCAGTTTTTCGCGCTGGTCGGCCCGCCCGAAGACATAAAGCTGCTTTTCGGCGTGAAGGGTATCATATGAGCCACGCCGCAGGGCCGGAAAGGTTTGGCGCAAACGAATAGCCTCTTTGAAAAAGCTGTGGAGCGAGGTATTCCAATGGCGCTGTTCCCAGGGAAAGCTGCGGCGGCAATCAGGGTCTTTATGCCCGGTCATACCGATTTCGTCGCCATAATAAATACAGGGCGCACCGGGATAGCACATCTGGAACAGCGTTGCCAGCCGCAGCGCGGTTTCGTCCTCGCGGGCGGTGGTCAAAAAGCGGGCGGTATCATGGCTGTCCAGCAAGTTTAGTTGCACCGAAGTAATTTCGGGCGAATAGAGCTTGAGCAGGGTGGCGATTTCAGCCCCGAATTTGGCGGCATCCGGGCCATCTTCGCGGACGGTGCCGCTATAGCCAGTTCCTTCCAGGGTGGTAACATCCATCCGGGCAATAAAAAAGGACAGACAGGCCTTTGTAAAAAGATAATTCATCACGCTGTCGAACATATCGCCCTGTAGCCAGCGCCGGGCCTCCCGCCAGATTTCGCCGCAAATATAGGCATCCGGGCTGACTCCTTTGACCCGCCGACGGAACTCGCGCCAGAACTCGTTATCGTCAATCTCGTTGGGAACATCCAGCCGCCAGCCATCAATTCCAAATTCCAGCCAGTACTGGCCTACCGACCACAAAAAATCGCGCACCGCCGGGGTAGCGACATTAAATTTAGGCAAAGCCGGTAAATCCCACCAGGCATCATAATTCGGTTTGCCCGGCCCATAAGCATTAACCGGGAACTGATGCAGATGAAACCAGTCCAGATAGGGTGAAAACGGGCCATTCTCCAAAGCGTGATTAAACTGGAAAAAACCTCGGCTGGCGTGATTAAACACCCCGTCCAGCACGACTCGCATCCCCCGCCGATGGGCGACCTCCAGCAAAGTGCGTAAGGCTTCGTTACCTCCCAAAAGCGGGTCTACCGTCAGATAGTCATGGGTGTGATAACGGTGATTAGCCGCCGAACTAAATATCGGGTTCAAGTAGAGCGCGGTAATCCCTAAATCTTGCAGATAATCTATATTTTCAACGATACCTAGTAGGTCGCCACCTTTAAAGCCATGCGCGGTGGGAGGGCTGGCCCAGGGTTCTAAATTGGACGGTTTTACCACTTTGGAAGATTGGGCAAAACGATCCGGGAAAATTTGGTAAAAGACGGCATCTTTAACCCATTCCGGGGTGACAATTGACATTTCTGAGGCTGCAACTTTACTATTTTCCATTAATCCTTCTAATCCTTTTAGGTTTTTACAAGTCACTTTCTTATAAATATTGGGCATTCTTTAGCATTTGATAAAATTTTAATTTATCTCGGCTATTGCCAGTTTAAGCAGAGGACATTATAATACATTTGCAACACAGAAACACTTTCCCCAAAGCAATATTTAAGAATTCGGCAACCTCGCTGGTCGCCTCGGAATTTGAGCTTGTAATTGAACTGGAAAAGAATAGAGCTAATTATTATGAAAAAAAACCTCGGTTCGCTACTGCTGGCCCAGCTAATTTTTTTGGGGCTGTTGGTGACGAGCCTGCCGCAAGCAACCCAGGCCGAAGGCTTTGCCAATCCCGCTTTCCAAAATACCTGGAAACGCACTGATGGCCCGGTGGCGGCGGGCAGTGTAGCCCGGCCTTATTTTTGGGGTAGCGAGCCTTTCGCCACCAAAACCGAGCGTTACGATACTTCGCCCAGCCAAAAACGAGTGGTGCAGTATTTCGACAAAGGCCGCATGGAAATCACCTATCCCGATGGCGATAAGGCTAATCCCTGGTACGTGAGCAGTGGCCTATTGGTGCGTGATTTGGCGGGCGGCATCGTCCAGGTCGGGGACAATCGGGTGCAGATTTTCGACCCGGCGGAAATAGCAATCGTCGGCGACGACCAAAAACCATTGGCGACAACCCCTTATTACCGCGATTTTTTGCGTGAAGCCCTGCTGGGCAGCTTTTTCCGCAGTCGGCTGGGCGAGGATGTCACCAGCACCGTCCGACGAGGCGGCGGTCGCGGCACGCGAGCGGCTTCGGCCCAACCTAAAGTAAAAATCGGCTACTACGATAGCACCAGCCATCATAATATTGCAGTTCCTTTCTGGGATTTTATGAATTCGAGCGGGACAGTCTTCAACCCCGCCGGCCAGAGCGTGAGCGGGACGGTCTTCGAGTGGCAATATATCCTGGGCTATCCCATGACCGAACCACTCTGGACGACGGCCAGTATCGGCGGCAAGAGCCAGGAAGTGCTAATTCAGCTCTTCCAACGGCGGGTACTGGTTTATAACCCGGCCGCCGCCCCCGGCAGTCAGGTGGATTTTACCAATGTGGGCCGCCATGCCTACAACTGGCAGTATAGCCCCGCGGCTACTCCCCAGGGCGACCTATCAGTACCGCCCTCGGTCAATGGCACAATCAGGCCGAGCTATGGCAATCTGGATACTATCTTTAGGGTCAGTGCGCCCGGCTTCAAGCCCGGTGAGAAGGTCGCCCCGACCATCACCCAGCCCGACGGCGGGGTTTTAAGCGATAAAGACCTGAATATCCTGACCGCCGACCCAACCGGCACACTCTATGTGTCGTTCTTTGGCGGCGATGTAGCCACCGATACCAATCAAGGATTAGGGGTCTATCGTCTGGACTTGAAGGGCCTCGAAAATGGGCGGGCGGCCTCGCTTTACTGGCGGATTATCGAGCGCATCCCGCTCACTCCGACCACCCCTTACAAGGTGGATAATAGCCCGCCGCCCCCCAGCATCGGTGCAATCGTGGAGCCGCAGGTTGGCAAACCCGGCACTACTTTTCTGGCCTTTGTTTTCAATTTTCAAGCCAAAGATTTGTATTTTGAGCGCATCGCAGCCTGGGCCACCTCGCCATCGGGCGAAGCTTTCGCCATCAGCAATCAGGCTTTGGTCAATCTCGCCGACGAAGCACTCGACGGTATGACCCTGGTACTTCCGGGGCCAACCGAACCGGGCATCTGGGCTATCACCCTGGTCTACAAGAATAAGCCCGATAAACCGGCGATTATCTATCTGAAAATCACCGAAGCCCCCGAAGAAGCTACCCTCGGCGGGGCGCTACGGATTTTCACCTCTGGTACCAGGGATAGCGTTGGGAGTTTGTGGGCCAAAAACTTGGTCTGGCAGAACCGCAAACCAGTCCCCGCTCCTGAACAGATTGGCGACGAATAAAGACTAGCGCGGGCTGAGGGTCAGGAATTTCCTAACTCTCAGCCCGCAACCCCTAAACAGAAATCGAGCTAATAATGATAAAGAGGAATCGAAAATACGGGCCGGGCTTGCTGGCCTTGAGCTGGATGTTGGGGCTGCTGGCCTTACAGGTAATGCCGGTATATGCCGCCGACGGCCTGGGCAACGAGGCTTTTACCAAAGCCTATAACGCCAATCCCGGTCTATGGGGTACTCCAGCCCAGGTTCTTAACGAAACCTGGTTTAATACCAAGAGTGGGCAGCGTCAGGTGCAGTATTTCGACAAAGGCCGCATGGAACTGACCTACCCTGAAACTCAGCCCGGTCTGGTCGGAGATAGCAAGTTGGTAGTCGAGCTGGTTTCGGGCCGGATGCAGGTCAGCGATACCTTGTACTGGCAATACGATGCCGCCGAAATTCCGGTGGCGGGCGGCGCGACCTTCGCGGCTAATCCCCAATCACCCTCTTATAGCGCCTTCAAGACCGCCACCGGAGCGGATGTCAGCGCCGTCGGCAAGCCGGTCAATCTAGTGCTAGACCCGCCCGAAGGCGAAGGCTTCTTTTTAGGAATTTATTCGGCCCAGCTAGACTCAGCCTTGGGTTCTATCTCTAAATATGCGGCCTACATCCCCGAAACCGGGCATAATATCGCCGATGTTTTCTGGAGTTATTTAAACCAACCCGGCGCGAATGGCCTCCCGGCCTTCAACTGGCAGACTATTTTCGGGTTGCCAATTACCGATAGCTATTGGGTCAAGGTGCGCGACGGGGCTAAGGTACTAGATATTCTGGTACAGCTTTACGAGCGGCGCACCTTGCTTTATAACCCGGCGGGCGGGCAGGTCGAGAGCGGCAATGTCGGGCGCGATTATTATCGCTGGCGGTACCAACTGCCGGAATTGCCGGTGGTAGACGACAAGCAGACCCCGCCCTTTAGCTCGGCTAACGCTAAAGTCACCCCGACTGTCGGCGAAGGCGGCACGACCTTTGTATTGGAAGCCAGCGGCTTCAAGCCGGGCGAAACCGTAGATTACTACCTGCGGATTTCGCCAGATGGCGGGGTCTATCAAATAGACATCCCGCTTATAGCCAACGCCCAGGGTATCGTCCGACGCACTCGTACCACTACTCCTTATTCTACCGATTGGACCAGCCAGGAGCGCTATTATTACCTGACCGGGCGCGATAGCGGGGTCAAAGCCCTGTGGTATTTCAAGGTCATCGCTTCGACCCGTTATACTCCGGGCGCGGAAGCCGCCCAGCCCAGCGATGTCCCAGAAGCTAAATCGGCGGCGCTTGACCGCAAGATTCTGCGGGTAGGCGAAGTTTCCAAGCTTTTTGCGATTGGTTTCAAGCCCAATGAATATCTCAAAGGCTGGGTTACTACTCCTCTGGGTCGGGTGGTCGGCTGGGTCGGTTTGGTCAACTCATTTAGCACCCTCAAGAGCTATCCTTATCTATTGCGGGCCAACAAGGACGGAGCATTTCCGATGGAGCTACCCGCCCCAGGAGTGGCAGTACCGGGGGTCTATGCCTTTACCCTGTATGGGACGGAGAGTCAGAATACCGCGATTGTCTATTTCCGGGTGAGGTCTGGCCCGGCGGCGATATTCGACCCGCGCTGGGGAACTTTCGATTTCGATGCGAATCCCCCCCGCCCCGCCGAGGCTAAACAACTGGACGTTTTGCGCCTCTTTGAAGAGCGCAAACAGCAACCGCAAAAGGCAACCATAGAGTTTTAGCCTGAATAGAATAATAGAAATTGGATGTGATGATGAAAAGCAAATTTACCATCTTTACTAATAGAGGGTTTGGAGCATTATCGGTAATAATGCTGCTGGGGTTATCGGCCCTGGCCGCGATAGATGCGCCGATAGCGGCAGCCCAGGACCGTCTTCCGGCAGGGGTAGAGCTGAACAGAGCAGGTACGATGCGTGCGCCGGGCCAGATTATGATTAAGCTCAAGCCGGGCTTTAAGCTGGACGGGGTTGCCACCCCAGAAGCCGTCCCCGCCGAGTTACAATTTCTGCTGGCAAAGCTGGGGGTGACTAAACTAAAATCGCTGGGCGACGGCACCAATGTGCTACTACTCTATACCCCTTTGCCAGTGGATAGCGCGATTCAAATCGCGCAGGCCGACCCAGGGGTGGTGCAGGCCGATGCCAATTATGTGGTAAAAACAAATCAGGCGATTGCCCCTGCCCCCAACGACCCAATCTATCTGGATGGTCGGCAATGGTGGCTAGACCGGATTCACGCCCGCGAAGCCTGGACGATTACTACTGGCGATAGAAATTTGCGGGTCGGGGTAGTTGATGACGGAATAGATGCCCTTCATCCGGCCTTTGCCGGGCGGATAGCGGCGGCCTATGATTTCACGATTGAAAGCAGCAATAGCACCCCTGGCATCGAAGGTCATGGAACTTCGGTCTCCGGCTGTATCACTGGCAAATCCAATGATGGGGTAGGGACGGCGGCCCTGGCAGATGTCACTTTGATAGACGGCAACGCTTTCGGCAAACAGCCTTTTGGCTTCTCCTTCGATTTAGTGCGCGGCGATATTTTTGCGATTAATAAAGGAGCGCGAGTTGTCAATAATAGCTGGGGCGGCGGTGGCCTGAATCTGGCAACCGTCGCCATGGCCGAATATGCCTATGAGAAAAATGTGGTGCTGGTTTTTTCGGCGGGCAACAGTGGCAATAACGAACCGCAACTCCCGGCGGCTCTCTCGCAAGTCTATCCCAATATTATTGCCGTTGGCGCAACCGACTTTAATGATAACGTCACCGGCTTTTCGACCTTCGGAGCGCAGGTAAACGTGGTGGCACCCGGTTCGGGCATCTGGACAACCGAACCAGGCGGCGGGTATCGGGCGATCAACGGGACGAGTTTTTCCTCGCCGATTACCACCGGAATTGTGGCCTTAATGCTTTCGGCTAACCCCAGCCTGACCCCTGCCGAAGTTCGCAATATTCTGGAAGGCACGGCGGATGACATCAGTGGACAAGGCTTTACTATCAAGACCGGCTATGGGCGGGTAAATGCCTACAAAGCGGTGCTGGCGGCTAAGAATGGCGATACTTTCCCCAACAAACGCAGTCGCCTAACCGGGCAGGTAAGCGGAGTAGACCCGGCGAAAGTCCGTCTGAGCCTCGACCCGGTAGGGCTGACCTTCAAGCCCAAAGCCGATGGCACTTTTAGTCTGCCGAACCTGGGCAACGCCACTTATCGGCTGCGGGCGGCAGTCGCGGGGCAGGGTACGGGGCAAGGTGTAGTTGAGTTCAAGCTGAACGGGACGGCGGGCAGTAATTATCAGGCCAATTTCGCTTTCCAGAACGTCAAGGCCAGCGCCAGTGACCCGGATAATTATGTAGACCAGGCCCGTTACTTCGATATGCGAACCACTGCCGCTACCGGCTCACGCTATTTTAGCGCCACCGGGCATAATCTGGGTGGAGCTTTCCAGCCTTACTGGGAGCAAAACGGCGGTTTGGCGATTTTTGGCTATCCGATTTCCGAGCAATTTACCGAAGTTTCGCCGACGGATGGCAAACTTTACACCGTCCAGTATTTCGAGCGCAACCGCTTTGAGTTGCATCCCGAAAATGCCGGAACGCCATATGAGGTGTTGTTGGGCCTGTTGGGAAGCGAACAGACTGCCGGACGCAACTTTGCGGCTGGAATACCGATAACTGGCGCGACGTGGTTCAGCGAGACCAATCAGGCTTTGAGCGGGCGCTTTTTGGAATACTGGAAGGCCCAGGGCGGTCTGGCGATTTTCGGCTATCCTATCAGCCCGATAATCGAAGAAGATGGGCGGCAGGTGCAATATTTTGAGCGCAACCGCTTTGAGTTGCACCCCGAAAACGCCGGAACGCCATATCAGGTGTTGCTCGGTCTATTGGGGGTCAAGCTGGCCCGGCAGCGGGGATATGTCTTATAGATAAATCTGTGACAAATCTCACTCCAAATTGGTAATTTAAACCGTTTATATTCCTGTAGGTTTTTTGCTAAAATAGAACCAGCAAAAGTATTTCGCATTGTCTTAAATTTTTCAGGCTTGTAGATATAGCGGGTCTATCTAACTTAGACCCTATCCCGATAGGTGAATAGAGGTGGTAAGGGCGCTGCTTGCCGCGCCCGGAACGGAACGCCTCGCTTCGGGCGCAGCAAGTAGCACCCCTACTGGGATATGGTCTTAGGCCCTACGGGAGAACAAACTATGGGACTCAAGATGGAACATCGGCTCACCGCCAAGGATGAGCTTAAAACCTTGTTGCGCGAGCGCAATGCCCAGCCAGAGCGGAAATCCGAGATTGACCAGCAAATCCGGCAGCGTTTTGAGAAACCGATTGCGATTTTGGTGCTGGATATGAGTGGCTTTTCGCGGACGACCTTAAAGCTGGGAATTATCCACTTTCTGGGTATGATTGCCCAAATGGAGGAATTGGCTGTTCCCGAAATTGAAAAACACGGCGGCACCGTCGTCAAGCAAGAAGCCGATAACCTGTTTGCCTACTTCCCCGAACCAACCCTGGCAGTTCAGGCCGCCCTCGATATTTTCCGCTCGTTTGAAGCCGCCAAAATCGAGGGAGCCGAAGACCGAGATATTTATGGCAGCGTCGGGATTGGCTATGGCCCGACTTTGGTGATAGACGACGAGGATCTGTTCGGTAACGAGATGAATTTATCCTCCAAGCTGGGCGAAGATTTGGCGGGCAGCATGGAAATTCTTTTGACCGAAGGGGCATACGCCGCCCTCACGCCTGACAGTTTCAAATTCAGCCCGATATATTTCAGCATCTCCGGGCTGGAACTGAACTGCTACCGACTGGAACTCTAATAACCCAAAGCCAACCAAAAACCGGCTTGAAAACGTTTTCAAGCCGGTTTTTGGTTGCAACAGCTAATCTTGCTTGTCGCTATCGCTCATTCAAAGATAATAATCCTCGTAGCGGGGTTTCCAGTCGCTGCCAGAAGTCGGGCGGGTGTTAGCACCCCAACGCAAGGCGGCCACATCCAGGGCTGCCAGCAACAATACGACCAGTAAAAAACCAAATATTAATTCCATTTTAGTTGCTCCTTCCCATACTTCTCCTGGTTCTCAGGACTGGTTTTGCCAGACAGAGTTTGAACGACTGCCGGTTGATTTTTCCGGGCTTCCCGGCGGGCGGCTTTAGCGGCGGCCCGCTTGCGTTGTTCTTCCGCTTCGCGCAGGAGTTCGGTCTGGCGCAAAGTTTCGGAAGTGAAAATCGGGTATAGTCCATAGTTTTCCATAATATTTACTGCCTTTCTTGGCTAGGGCCTGCCCAATCGCCCTTTTGGTTGCTTCGACGTAATGCTTTAACCCAAGTTCTCGAAATGAGATTATGCTAAAAAGGTAAAAAGTAGAGTTCCATTTAACTTGTTATTCCAGTTCATCTGGTCTAATTTCCCGACACTGTTATAGTATCAGATAAATGAGTGCGGCCCTACCGCTATTGGTCGTATCTGGAGTCAGCTTTTGTACAGGCTTTTAAGCCCCTGGACATAGGTATTTCAGCCTAGTTTTCACCTCAAAAAGATAGACCGTTAAGCTCAGGCGAGGTTGGACTGATGGTGTATAATAGGAGAGATAAAATTGATTATAGGTAATGGGTAATTTTAATGCCGCAAGATGAGCCGCCAAAAAAAATAAAGGTTTTGCTGGTCGAAGACCACGCCGTCGTCCGGGAAGGGACTGCCGAACTTTTGAATCGGCAGGTAGATATTCAGGTCGTGGGGGAAGCGGGGAACGGCTTGGTGGCGGTAGAACTGGCGGCTCGGTTGCGCCCGGATGTTATCTTGATGGATGTAGCTTTGCCAGAGTTGGACGGCATCAGTGCTACCCGCAAAATTAAGGAAGCCCAGCCAACTATTGCGGTGCTGGCTCTCAGCGCCCACGATGAAGACCAGTACGTTTTTGCGCTATTAGAAGCAGGAGCGGCGGGCTATTTGCTAAAGACGGTGCGTGGTAACGAACTGGTCGAAGCGGTACGGGCCGTCCACCGGGGTGAAGCGGCCCTACACCCAACTGTTGCCAAGAAAGTACTGGGCCATTTCGCCCGCACTGGCGGCGAAAAGCTGGAAGCCATCGCCCGCCCAGTCGAGAATTTGAGTGAGCGCGAACTGGAAGTTTTACGATTGGCGGGACGTGGCCTTTCTAACAAAGAAATCGCTGACCGGCTGGTACTAAGTCCCCGCACAGTGCAAGCCCATTTTGCCAATATTTTCAGTAAATTGCAGGTCGGCTCGCGCACCGAAGCAGTCTTACAGGGTTTAAGACGGCGCTGGTTACGTCTGGAAGATATTGATGCCGCCGAATAAAACAGGAGAGTAGGCCAATGTTGGAAGTTGCCGAAGAGCTAAAGGCTCTGGAAATCAAAAAAATAGCTTTGCAGGCCGAGCAACATGCTCTCTATGAGTTGCAGGCGGGCGACCGGCAAGCGGCTCGGCTACACGCGGTTTTAGAGGTCGGGCGCAAGGTTACGACTATTCTTGACCTGGATCGGCTGTTGTCCGAGTCGGTGCGGCTCATCCGCGAAACTTTTAGCTACCACCTGGCGACAATCTATTTGCGCGACCAACATGACCCGGAATATTTCTACTATAGCCATTATAGTGGCAACGCCACTGCCAGCCACGAAACTGGTCGAGGTCGCACCCGGATTCACATGAATAAAGGCATGGTGGGCTGGGTTTTTCGCAACGAGCAGCACCGCCTCGCTAATGATGTTTCCAAAGACCCTTATTACTTTTCGTGCGAAGACCCCCGCAACGAACCGGGTGTCGAGGTCATCGAGTGGCATTCCAAAGATTTAAACTACTTTTCCTATGGTCTGCGAACTAAAGCCGAGTTGGATTTGCCGCTTTTGATTAATGGGCAGGTCATCGGGGTGCTGGATTTGGAAAGTACCGAGCTAAATGCTTTCGACCCGGCGGACGTGCCATTTCTCCAGATTCTAGCCGACCAACTGGCGATTGCTATCGAAAATGCCCGACTATCGGCCCTAGCCCGCGAAGCCGCCATTGCCGAGGAGCGCAATCGCTTGGCCCGCAATCTGCACGACGATACGATTCAAGCCTTGATTGGCTTGAACCGTCAGTTTGACCTGTTGCGCTGCGACTTGAGCGATTTATATGCCGAGGCCAATAATGAGGGTTGTGGACAGGCCGTTCCGTTGCCCCCCCAGGTTGAGCGCCGGATTGACCGAATGCAGGACTCGATGGATCGCACGATTCAGGGCTTGCGTTTGTTGAGCCGGGAATTACAGCCCCAGCTTTTGCGAGATTTAGGCCTGGCGGCGGCCCTGGATGCCCTGGCTTCGGATATTTCGCGCACCTCCGACCTACAGGTACAGGTCAATCTTTCGGTGACGCTGGCCCGGCTTTCGCAACAACAGCAGCTTGAAGTCTATCGTATCGCTCAGGAAGCGCTGGCGAACATTGTGAAGCACGCCAGCGCGACCCAGGTACGATTGGAACTGGAAATAGATGGCGACAGGTTGCTATTGCAAATTCACGATGATGGCAAGGGCTTTGAAGTGCCGGAAGATTTGACCAATCTGGCCCGCAAAGGTGGGATGGGCGTGTTGAGTATGCGGCAGCGGGCTTGCAACGTCGGGGGCTTTCTGAACATCAGCTCGCAATTAGGCCAGGGAACGACTCTCGCCCTGGAAGTGCCGGTCAACCCAGAGCGGATTACAATTTAACATTAGGCGGCATCGTGGAAGATGATACCCAAACTGTGGCGAGTACCAGAGATGAGTTTGCTCACCCCGTGCCGAACATTCACCCGGTAATCGCCGCGAGTTCCGGCTACCGGGCGGTAGCGATTGCAAAAAATAAGCCCCTGACCTTGCTCAATCGTCACTACCTGTCCATAAGATTGCGCTCGTGGACGTTGCTCTACTAGCAAAAATTCCCCGCCGGTATAGTCTATCTCGCGTTGGTCAAGCCCGATAACCACTTGTAGCGGAAAAGCCAATTCCCCGTATAAATCCTGATGCAAACAGTTGTACCCGCCCGCCTCATAGCGCAAAATCAGGGGGGTGGATTTAGTTTGGGCGTGAGTATGACACATTTCCAGATAATTTGTCAGGTCAGCAGGATACCGCATCTCCAGTCCCATACGCTCCATCCAGCTATTAGCTAAAGTCACCAGTTGGGGATAGAGTGCGGTACGCAATTCCTCTACCAGCGGCGGTAAAGGGTAGCCAAAATATTTGTATTCTCCCTCGCCATATCGGTAACGCCCCATATTTACCTGACTACGAAACCGGCTTTCATCGGCGTATAATTCTCTCAGCGAAGCACATTCTTCGGGATTTAATAAAGTTGGGGTCTGGACGAAGCCAGCTTTGTCCAGATTTTCAAGCAACAAATCCCAATTCCAGCCAGTAATTATTTCCTCAATAGTTTTTAACATATTGCCCTGTTATAGTCTTTTGTCTTACAAACTTTCCCTCAGAGCCATATTGTAACCTTGACAAGGGCATTATTTCTATCCGATTCTCAATATCAAAGTCAGAGGGTTTTCGCTGGCAGATGGCTAAAACCGGGAAATTTATAAGACTGACCACCGACCACTGACCATTGACCACTTTCAATCGTAAATCGTAAATCACTTAGGGGTCGCGGTAGGGGTTGCCGTCGCGCCACCACCGCCGAGCGAGCCACCTGAAATACCCGTTTCCACCGTCAAACTAACTGGCGGTGAATTGACCGGCGGTTGACCGGCCTGAACTACCGTCCGGGCAATAAGCTGATAGGTGCCGGGATTGGCAAAGACCGTCGTAAAGCTCCACTTGCCTTCGGTATCGGCCTTGAGTGCGCCGCCTGAAATCCCGGTGGCTGGTTGCCCATTGACCAAAATTTCTACGTTAGACCCTGGCAATGCCGTCCCTCGCAAAGTATAATTTTCCCCGGCTCTGGCTACAACCCCCGTTGGCAAGGTCAGAGTTGGCGTGATAGCCACCGAGGGCGAGGGACTGACGGCAGCAGTGGTCGTCGCTGCAACGGTGGTCGCAGCAGCAGTTCCGGCGGTAGTCGGCGCGGTTACAGTCACGGTAGTCGGGCTGGAACTCTGTCCGCCGACGCGAGCCAACACCGGGATTGCCCCAGCTTTGGCGAAAGCTGGCAAATTAAAACTCCACTTGCCATCGCTACCCGCCGTAGTTTTGCCTACGGCTTGCCCATCCACCACGATTTCCACTTCCGCGCCGGAGGCTGCCGTACCGCTCATCGCCAGCCCACTCCCGACTATCGCCGAGGTACTCGCCAGCGAAAGAGTTGGGGCAGTTGCTGTCGTCGTTGCGGCGGCTGTGGTAGCTACCGCCGTGGTCGCTATCACGGTTGGGGCGGCGGCAGTTGCTGGCCCGACTACCGTCAGCCCGCCAAGTGGGGAAAGCAACCCATTGCTCCGAGCTACTAGCTGGACTCCCCCAGTCTTCTGGAAAGCGGGCAGATTGAAACTCCACTTGCCATCATTCCCGGCGGTAGTCTTGCCGACTAGCTGCCCATCTACCAGGATTTCCACCTCCGCGCCAGGGGCCGCCGCCCCGCTCAAACTGATTCCACTACCCAACTGGGCCGAAGTACCGTGCAGGATTAGGGTAGGGGTGGTAGCATTTAAGGCGGCGGGCTTGGGGGCATCGAAGGGCCGCAAAATTAGCAAAATTGTCAGCAAGAGTATCAGGATAACGAGGACGATAAGCTTGAAGAGGTCGAAGTTTCGCACTTCCGCCTCAGTTCGATTTCGGATCATTTTTGGCCCCCTGTTCCTATTTAGTCGCTTTAGCGAACTCGGCGGCCTCAGCAATCCACGCTTCCGGCTCGATTTTCTGCCATTCCTCGGTGTGGACAATCTCGGTACAACGCTCCGGCGATAACTGGGAAAGCTGGGCAAAGGTGTAGATACCGGCCTCGTTAAAGCGTCTCTCGAAAACCGCCCCAATCCCGTGAATTCGAGCCAACTTGTCACGCTGTGAAGCCGGGCGGCCTTGCAAGCCATCCAGTTTGGTCTGTAACTCTTCGATGGTCGCCTCGGCCTGACCCAAATTGCTATGGCAGGCTTGCAGGTCATTTTCCAAAACTGGCAATCTTTCGAGCCGAGGCTGATTCTCACTCAACAAACCCTGTAAGCGTTTGACCTCCGCCTCAAATTTGGCGGTATTATCGTTAAAATCGCGCTCTTTGTTAGTTAGCGATAGGTGCAAAGCTGCCAAAGCCGCCTCCGACTCGCCCACTTTGCTGCTGTGCGCCCTGTCTTTGTCGTCCAGCGTGGCTTTCAAGCCGTTTATTTCGTTCTCAGCTTGAGCCAGCAACCCATCGTACTTTTTGTCATTGTCCGCCAGACCGACCTTGAGGCGCTGGATTTCGGCCTCGTACTCCGCCGTCTTGTCGTTATGCAATCTATCCTTATCATTCAAGGCGACCTTCAAGCCCTGAATTTCGTTTTCCCGCCCCGAAAGCTTATCGCCAAGCTCCTGATGATTAGCGGTCAAAGCAGCCATTGAAGCTTGCAAGCCCGAAAGCTGGTCGTTGTAAGTGTAATCCTTGTCATCCAGGTCGAGCTTTAGCCGTTTGATTTGGTCATCGGCTTCGTATAGCTTGTCATCATAGTGTCTATTTTTATGGGTCAGGGTCAAACCCAGCCCTCGAATTTCGGCCTGAGCTTTGGTCAGATGGTCGGCTTGGGCTTTCTCCTGGGCGACTAGAGCTACGTTCAAGCCTTTTATCTCAGCGTCAGAAGCATCCAGCTTGAGGTTCAATTCTTTTTCGGTATCTACCACCAAAAGTTTCAACCGCGCAACTTCATTTTGGGACTTAGCCAGATTATCGGCATTCAGGGCCAAAACTGCATGTGCGCCCTTCAAATCCTCATCGGCCTTTAACAACCGGCTATCTTTGTCGGCTAGATTAACTTGCAGACCATTGAGGTCGGCTTCGGCCTGACCGAGCTTGACTGCAAAATCTTTTTCTTTAGCGGCTATAGTAACCTGCAAAGCCTTAAAATCACCTTCAGCTTTGGCTAAATTGGCGGCGCAGACCTTTTCGCGCTCCTCGGATTCCTGCTTTAGCTTCTGGAGCGAAGCTTCCAATTCGGCAATTCGGGCGCGAGCGGCCTTATCTCTGCGTCGCCAGAACACCCAGTCAATTACCCACTCGATTATCCAACCGATAATCAGGCCTACAATCAGCCCCAACACGAAATCCACAGGCTCATCTCCTTTCGCGGCTGGCTGGCTAAATAAATAGACTAGCCATCTCAAAGCCGCCCGGCGTTTCACCAGGCCGTAATCAAACCTTACCAGTATTTAATCTAACGTGATAGACCGCCCCGCCGAGCTAGTATTTCTAAATCCGAGCATACTTTGTTAGTGATATTTTTATCATATAACACCCGACATGGCAGTGTCCAGTCAGTTCGCACCCGACTATTCAGAGGGCAGATATTTTTAAAAGTCACAATTAGCGGCTTTGCAATAGCTTTGCATTTAGGAGGCCGATAGTGATTTTTATTGCAAACTTTTAACAGTTTGCTAACAGCCCTTCATACTTAGGCAACCCTTCGGTTACACCTTGCTGGTAGAATAGAACCCAGAAGAGTGAAATTATAAATTGATTTAGTTTCGAGAGAGGTATATTTATGATAGATAGTGATTTGAACCGAACCTTGCCCGATAACGGCGAGCAACCGGACGAAACCAATCCAGCCCAAAATAACACCCTGGAAGTCACCGGCGGTTATCCGGCGGCTAACCCTAATAACGGCTATAGCTATCCCTATGTCGGACAGAACATGAATTCGCTGTATAACTATCCCGGTTTAGGAATGAACTATGGCAATTCCGGCCTTCCGCCCACCCCGCCCCCGCCTGCAAACAAGGCTAAAAAATCTTCGTTGTGGGGCTGGATTGTGGGCGCAGTTGTCCTGGTCGCCTTCATAGCCACCCTGACCGTCCTGACTCTTACCGGCAACCTGGGCAATAGCGGCAAATCCGCCACAATTGTCAGCAGTACCCCGGCAGTGGCGACCACTGTTGCCGTCTCGCCCGCGCCAACTAAAGTTGCCGCCGGAGTCGTCCAGGGCCAGGACCTAACTCCGCGAGAAGTTTCCGAGCGGGTGCGCCCGGCAGTAGTCCAGATTACCAGCCAGGTTGCGGTTAATACCACCAGTCCGGTCGGTGGGTTCGGTAACGATTCGAGTGGTCTGGAGCAAACCGGCATCGGCTCTGGGGTTATCTATGACCAGACAGGCTATATCCTGACTAACTTCCATGTGGTAGAAGGCGCAAGCAAATTGCTGGTGACGCTGCCGGATGGACGAGCCTTTGATGCAACTGTAGTCGGGCAAGACCGTCAGACCGATTTGGCAGTTGTCAAAATTGACCCGAAAGGCGACACTTTGCCGATAGCTGAACTGGGCAACTCGTCATCTTTGCAAGTCGGGGATAGTCTGGTAGCGATTGGTAACGCCCTGGGTTTACCGGGTGGCCCAACCGTGACCACCGGGGTCGTCAGCGCCCTTGACCGCAGCATCCAGGAGCCAGGTTCGAGCAGTGGCAATCCGGTAGCCGGAACCAACGTAGCCGGGCCGCAACTTTACGGGCTGATTCAGACCGATGCCCCGATTAATCCCGGCAATAGTGGTGGGGCGCTGGTAGATATGCAGGGCCGAGTTATCGGCATCAATACTCTGGTTGCGGGCGGTTCATCCGCCAATGGCTATCAGGCGCAGGGTATCGGCTTTGCTATCTCGATTAACCAGGCCAAAGACATCGCTACCCAACTGGTCAAGGACGGTAAAGCGATCCATCCCTTTATGGGGATTTCGTTCCAACCTCTGACGGCGGCTCTGGCGAAACAATTCAATCTGGATGCCAGTATCAAAAACGGGGCGGTGCTGGGTCAGGTGCAAAGCAATACTCCGGCGGCTAATGCTGGTCTGAAAAAAGGCGATGTAATTGTCTCGATTGATGGGCAGAAGCTGAACACCGAGTCGGCCCTGGGCAAGTACATCAACCAGCACAAGCCGGGCGATAAAGTAAAGCTGGAAGTGATTACCCCTGGCGGCAACAACCAGTCGCGTTCGGTTGAAGTCACTCTAACCGAGCGACCCAATCAGTAAACTCTGATTATTAACCTAAATTAAACCCTTGAACTGAGCAAAGAATTTGCTCAGTTCAAGGGTTTTAAAAGTAGCTAGAAAGTTGACCAGAAAATACCACCAGACCGCCAAAGCCATTTAGAAAAACCGCCGCTCTTTTGACAGAACCTCTTCTTGCGCTTATCATTATTTGAGTTCTATCCGAAAGGTCAGCTCGTTGGTTAAAAGCTAATTAGAAATGGATAAATGACAAATGGCTAAGGACGATAATAAGCCTTTCCGCCCCGGTAATGGCCCAAACAATCGGCGCTTTCAAATCCGGGACGAGACTTTAGAGCGCCAATTCAGCCTAAAGATGGTACAGGCTCGCAAACTTTTTAATGACAAAAAACCCGCCGATGCCCTCACAATCCTTGATCCTATGAAAGACAAATTTATAGGGCGAGGTGAGTTTATAGACCTGCTTGGGGCGTGTTACGCCAGTGCCGGGTTTATATACGAAGCCCGTGAAATCTTTACTCGCGCCCTTACCACCCCTCCCAAACACAAATACCGGGATGCCCTGAACAAATATAATCTGGTGCGGCTGTGCGCCCTGACCGGCTCACCCTTTATTGCTTACGAGTACAGCCAGCAGCTTGATTGTGATATAGTCGCGGAGGCCGCCAACCGACCAAGTGAAAGCCACCGTTGCCGAGAACTGGTAGCTGTAGTCCGGGAAGCGATGGAAAAGTCCGCCCGCGAAGCTAACATGTCTTTTGATGATTTTGTAACTTTCTCGTTGCTGCTGGACAAAGGTCGTTTGGAAATGAACGGGCCAGACGTTGACCTGGATGAGGGCATAGTTACCTTCGAGCAAGCTTCTCAACTCAACCCAAATTCAACCACGCCTTACAACAATATCGGGATTATCTATCTATGGCAGGGCAAGCTTGAAGCGGCTTTGGAGAAAATGCTTTACATCCTGGAACACTTTGACCCGAATAACCTCCACGCGCTTAGTAATACGGTTCGACTCTTATGCAGCCTTAATCGGCAGGAAGAAGCTCGCCCTTACCTGGACCGCTTGCTGACACTGGAGGTTGAGCCACATGAGGACCTGGTGAAGATAGCCGAAGCTCTGATTTACTTTAATGAAGACCAGGCAATTTATGACCATTTGAAACTGCTCAATCATAATGAAAGAATGTATAGTATTTTCCAAATCGTGGATAAAGCCGCCGCCGAACAATCCTTGATTTTCGAGGTTGTCGCCGCCGCCAATGCTGGCAACCGGGCGAAGGCCCTGGAATTAGCCTGGAATTGGCTTGGTGGGTTTGAAACCCACGTGGTACTATTCGACCGCACTTATGAAGCTCTCAAAAATAACGAGAGCGGGCCACTTCCGGGCGGGCGGTTTTTCTACTGGGAGCCAAAAGAATTGTACCCGCAAGCCGCGCAAAGCTACCGCCAGGTAGGGCCGCTCTTGCTGAGTTTGCCCCAATCCGACGAGGAGACCACCCGTTATGAGACGATTTTGCAACCCTTCTTTGCCGATGTCGGGCAACCCGCGTTGGATTACGTCGCTTACCTTTACTGGACGAACTATGAACCAGAGAAGTTGAGTGCCATCTTAACCCAGACCTTGAAGAGCGGGGCAGCGGGAACAGTTGAGCTGGTCAAGAGCCTGGCCTTTGGGCAAATCGGCAACGCCAGGCAACGTTTTGCCGCTTTGACGGCCCTGGTCGAGGCAGGGTTGGTGGGACGCGATGAAAATGTAACTTACTGGCTGGAACAGCAACCCCAGACCGTCACCCTGACCCAATTGCAGCAACGGTTCGCCGAAACCAGCTGAAAGCTAATCCGGCCCGGTATAAGGTTAAAGTTTGGCAGACAGATTCTTACATGTTAAACTCGCAAGAGGTCTACGGCCCGGCCTTCCTCAGCGAAACATTTATATCCCCGATAAAATTCTCCTGCCCCGCCTCAATTCAAGCCTCAAAACTACTCTCCCTCCAGACCACACATTGCTGGATGGTGGAAGCATCGCCCGGCAAGTAGTAGATTATCCGAAACGCTCGTCCTCGATAAACCGCTTAAATGAGAGGCGGAAGTTTAATAACCCACAACCGGGTATGTTTAAGCCGATTAACACCAATGACCGGGCCGCCGTCGTCGCGGTTCGCTCCCAAACAGCTTTGGCTCGGAATTATTGGCGGGATGCTGATTTTCTGGATTGTCCGCGCTTTTTTATGATTTGCTGGCCTGGGCTACCCCTGGGCCTCACTTTCGTTCAGGAAAGTTTTTTTGGACGGCACGAATAGCTCGCGGGTGCTGGTGGTCGCGGTGCTACCTTCGCGCCAGACATCCACCACCGTCCCGGCTTTTAGCTTATAGATTTGGCCCGCATCGTAGACTGTCGCATTGACGCAACCGTGACTCTGGGGATAAGTCCCAAACCGAGCGTGCCAGTACGTCCCATGAATTGAGTAATCCTGGTAAAAGTAACTGACATTGCGAATATCTTCCAGCTTGTAATAATCACCCCCGGCGGCTTTCTCCCCCGCCCCGCCCTCCATCGTCTGCGTCAGAGGACGATAACTTCCGTCTATCTTGTAAGAGCCAGTCGGGGTGCGATGGTCTTTATCGGGGTCTTCTTCGTTAGGAATTCCACTGGCGATAAAGGTTTTATAGAGCAACCGTTTATTCTCGTAGACCGCCAGAATCTGTTTGCTCAAATTAACCGACACCCAAACTCCCTTATAGGTGCGGGCCGGAGTTCCAAAATCGGGGACATCTATCTTTTTGACATAACCGCTATATACAAAAAGGTCGGGGTTTTCGTAAAACTGAAACCAGATTTTATTGCCGGGGGTTATTTCTTCGCCTTCGACCTGTTTGATAGCCTGAATATGGTTGCCTTTGGTCAAGACTTGCAAGAAAGGCTTGGTTTCGGTGCGCTCCGGGCGTGGGGCTTTGGTGCTGGGGGCAGTCCGAATATTCAGGCCGTCGGCAGTCACTTCATACCAATCGGGCTGTTTTTGCAGGAAAGTCCCGGCAATCGGGTCGTTAAATAAAGGCGTGCCTTTGGGATAGCGCCACTGGAGATAATGCCAGCCCACGTTGCCCATTTCGACCTGAAATTCCGCCGGGTTAGCCGGAGTATAGGTCAGAGTGCGGCGCTCAAAAGCCTGGAACATAACATCCCGCTCTACTCCGGCGACCTTTACCCGCGTCCAGAAAGCCTCAGTGACGGGATAGCCGGTGCTATAGAGCCAATCGTTAATCGTGTCTTCTTTATACTCATCGGTCAGGAAAACCGTTCCCTTGCGGTTCAGGAAATCCCAAAAGGCTGCCGGAATACCCATGCCGTTTTGCTTGACCGCAATTTTGGTGGCAGGGTCGGTTTTGTAAACTTCCTGCTTGCCGATACCGGTAGGAGTCCAGGTACTCAGCACGGTATCGCCGGGCTTGACATCGCGGGCTTTGAGATAAATCCCGCCTAGACCGGCATAAGTCGGCCACTTGTTATCACCATCTCCGGCAATCGGAATCGAAACCGGCCCGCCATCGGTGAAAACGCGATCACCTTCCTGACGGCGACCATTAATCATCTCGACTACCAGTAGACCATTGGTGACATAATTCTTGGTCGGATTATTAATCTCCATACGGGCTTTGTCGAAGTACTGCACTTCGCGTTTGCCGCCCGGCGAGTCAGCATACGGCTCGGTAAAGCCAATCGAGAGCGGTTTTGGCCCCCAATACCAGCTTCGGGAAGCTTTGCCTTTGACGATGGGCAAATCAGTGCGATTCCAGTTGGCTTCAAAATAGTTGTTGGAGAAATCGAGGTTGTCATCGGCGGCTGCCGCCGGTTGCACTTCGACTACCAACAGAATTAATGATAAGAGAGTGAGCAGGGCCAGGGCTACATTAAGTTTACGGCCCGGTGCGGAGCGCAACCCAACCAGGGTGCGTTTAATTATTGTGGTTTGCATAATATGTCGAGTCAATCATCCTTACTTATAGATTTATAAATAACGCAAGAGCATTCGCTAGTAATAACGAAGCTGGCAGGGTTAAGGTTGTGCTTTGAAGCAGCGCTTTAGCCTTTTTGCCGAAAATCCCTAACTTCTGTGCGCCGATGATAACACGCTATCGGCGGAATGGCAAACAGTTTTACATAAATAATAGCCCGCGGCTCTCGAAATGCTTCAGGTTGTTTCAAGTCAGCTTCAGTGCTATCATTCCCCGCAATCGGCCTAATAGCCAAGCGTTTCGCTTATGTTTATAAGTTAGGGCTTTGGCTTGAAGTTGGGTGGAAGCCCGAAATATTTATATCTTTGAAAAAATTACGTCGTAATTTTTTCAAAGATATATAAAACATGCTTTTGTGGTATATCATAAAGTTGCGCCATGTAAGAAAAATTGACTGAGCGAAAATCCTATAAGCAAAATTAAATTCCGTCCATAAAAATTAAACCTTAGAAAGCAGGCTAAAATGCAAACAAGGCAAGGACTGGCAAGTTATAGCGGCTATAGTCAGGACGGCAATCGGGTAATTCTGGAATTCAGGGCGGGCCGTTTGGCGATAACCGCTCTGGAAGAAGGGTTTTGGCGGGTGCGCTATAGCCGACAAGCCGAGTTCGCTCCGCGCCGGAGTTGGGCGGTCACTAAGGCCGATAGCGAGTTTGCTGGTCTCAGCCTTACGGTCAGCGAAGAGGCTGAAATTATCGAGCTATCCGCCGGACAAATGCGGTTGCGAGTGAACCGGGTCGAGGCCGGGGTCGAGTGGCGGACGGCGGTGGGTCAGGTTTTGTTGCAAGACATTCAAGGCCCACAATGGTTGGCGGACGGCAGCTTTGTCAGCTATAAAAAGATGCCCGCCGATGAATTTTATTACGGCTTTGGCGAGCGCACCGGACTGCTTAATAAACGCGGCAAACGCTATACTTGCTGGAATACCGACCCGGTAGACCGCAATATGGATCATGGGCCGGGCGCAAATGAGTTATATCAGTCCCATCCCTTCTTTATGGCCCTGCGCCCGACCGTCGGCGGCTATGGCCTTTTTCTGAACAACACTTTCAAGACCACTTTCGATGTCGGGCATAAAGACCCTGCTCGTCTGAGTATCGAGGGTGCGGGCGGCGAACTGGACTATTTTCTGATATACGGCCCCGACCCGGCGACCATTGTCCAGAAATATACCGACCTGACCGGGCGGATGCCGCTTCCACCGCGCTGGGCGCTGGGCTATCATCAGTGTCGCTGGAGTTATTATCCCGAAGCTAAAGTTCGGGAAATTGCCCACGAACTTCGCGCCCGCAAAATCCCGGCGGATGTAATTCACCTGGATATTGACTATATGGACGGCTTTCGAGTTTTCACCTGGGATAAAGACCGCTTTCCCGACCCGGCGAAATTAATTGGCGACCTGGGCGAACAGGGCTTTAAAGTCGTCAATATTATTGACCCTGGGGTGAAGTATGACCCCAATAATGGCTATCGGGTCTACGACGAAGGCGCGGAAAAAGATTACTTTGTTCGCCAGGCCGGTGGCGAACTTTTTCACGGCTATGTCTGGCCGGACGACAGCGTGTTTGCCGATTTCGCTCGCGCCGAGGTGCGGGAATGGTGGGGCGACCTTCACAAGGAGTTGCTGGCGGCGGGGGTGCGCGGCATCTGGAACGATATGAACGAACCGGCGATTTCTTCTACTCCGTTTGAGGAATGGGGGCCGCACATTGATATTACCCTGGACGCGCCCCAGGGCAGCCCGGCGGAACTCACTTCTCATGCCGAAATTCACAATCTTTACGGCCTGCTGGAAGACCAGGCGACCTATGAGGGCTGGCGGCGCTTGCAGCCCGACACCCGGCCCTTTTTGCTGACGCGGGCCGGGTATGCCGGGGTGCAGCGTTATTCGGCGGTCTGGACGGGCGATAACGATGCCTACTGGGAACACCTGGAGATGTCTATGCCCCAACTGGCTAATTTGGGGCTATCAGGTATCAGCTTTGCCGGGGCGGATATTGGCGGGTTTGGTGGGACGAGTACCCCCGAACTGTGGGCGCGGTGGATTCAGCTAGGGGCGTTTTATCCTTTCTCGCGGGGTCACGCCGCCACCTGGACTCCGCCCAAAGAACCCTGGGCCTTTGGCGAGCGCACCGAAAGCATTGCCCGCCGCTATATCGAATTGCGCTATCGGCTCTTGCCCTATCTCTATACTCTGTTCGAGGAGAGTTCGCGGACTGGCGCACCGATTCTGCGACCTTTGCTTTACCAGTTTTACCAGGACGCGAACACCCTGCAACTACACGACCAGCTAATGCTGGGTAGCGCCTTGATGGTCGCCCCAATTTATCTGCCCGGTCAGGAATACCGCCATGTCTATTTGCCCAAAGGCCAGTGGTACAATTTCTGGAACAATGCTTTACAGGAAGGTTCGGATTTGCTGGCCCATGCCCCGTTAGAGGATTTGCCGCTGTATGTTCACGGGGGAACGATTTTACCGCTTGGCCCGGTCATGCAATACAGCGATGAGCGACCACTCGACCAGCTTTCGCTCGAAATTTATCTGGACGAACACGGCGTAGCGCGGGGGCGGCTCTACGAGGACGACGGTATCAGCTTTCGCTATCAGGGTGGCGACAGTTGCACGACCCTCTATACTGCCGCCACCGATGCCGCAGGTAAAGTCCGAGTGACGGCTAATCGTCAAGGGCAGTACGTCCCTGCGCCGCGAACCATCGAAATCCGGGTACACGGCCTCGTTGGAACGAAGCATACCAGTTTAGCCGAAGATAAAGGCGATTGGGAAGTAAGTTTTTAAGGGATTTGCGATTGTAACTGTTCAGCCAGCTTAGGAGGGCCGCCCCTACAGGAATCGAGGTAGGGGCGGCCCTGCGTGGCCGCCCTTGAACGCGGGGTAATCGCTTGGGGTCTAAATAGTGATTTTAGATTAGAACAACCCAGCCAGGCGTTGAAGGGCGGTTACGAGGGCCGCCCTTTCCAAGTATGGGTTTAGTGAAACTTCATCGGCTCGCCCTTTGGTTCGGGCGCAAGGTCGGGGCGGCTGGAGTCGGTTACGACCTCGTGGACTTCGAGTTTATTCTGACCAGTATAAGCCTCTTTGGGGAGCGTCCCGGAGCGGGCGTGGCCCTGCTTGAAAGCTTCGGAGTTAGTCCAGCCCTCAAAATGGGCGCGAGACTCCCAGAGGGTCAACACAATATAGGGGTCGCCGGGCATGACCGGGCGCAAGACCTGATTAGACACAAAGCCGGGCATTTCATCTACCAATCCGGCCCGGCTACGAAAACGCTCCTCGAATTGCTCGGCAAAATCCGGGTTTACAAAAATACGGTTCATCACGGTAATCATAAATTATAACTCCCTTCGATTTCATCCCTGTTATAAGCTCAGACCCGCTCTATTTTACTCCAAAATTAGTGATTTAGCTGGCTTTTTCGAGTCGTATTTGGTCAGCGCCCCATTCCAGCATAGCATCAACAATTTTGCCCAGTGATTGTCCGTGTTCAGTCAGGGCATATTCTACGCGGGGTGGGACTTCCGGGTAAATTGTCCGCGTAACCAAAGCCTGCTCCTCCAACATTCGCAGCCGTTCGGTCAGGGTTTTAGGACTGACCCCCGGTAAAGCTTTACGCAATTCCCCAAACCGGCGAGTGCCGCCTAACAATTCATAAATAATTTGAGGCGTCCATTTGCCGCCCATCACCGAAAGAGCGCGGTCTACCGGGCATTCTTTGACATTGTACATTTCGTTTTACTCTCTTTTGCTTTAGTTCATAAAAGGAAACTATAGCGCTTTTTTGTAACTACTTTACATACTAACTATAACACGTTAAAGTTATACCGTCAAGATATTACTGATTTTTCAGGTTTGAGTTCGTGTGAAGCGAAAATCTTAATGACTAACTACTTTAATCGGAGGAAAAATAATGACCGAAACTAATAAGCTCAAAGTACTGGTTTATGGTGGCACTGGTTCGCAGGGAAGCGCTGTAGTTCGCAAGCTTCTGGAGCGCGGACACCAACCAGTAATATTGACCCGCCATCCCGACAAGGTAAACCAAGCGGGAGTACAGGCGGTAGCCGGCGACATCACCGACCCGGTTAGCCTGGAAGCCGCCAGCCGTCAGGTAGGGGCAGTTTCTTTGATGATACCCTTCTTTTTGCCCGACCCAACCCAGGCTTTCAACTATGCCCGCAATGCCATAGATGCCGCCAACACCGCCGAGGTTAAACTCATAGTCTATAACACCAGTGGGCCGGTTATCGAAGGGGTAGAAGGGATAGACAATCCCGACTATGACCTCCGCCGTGAGATTATGGATTATCTCCAAAAAAGCCCAGTACCTTCGATTGTAATTCAGCCAACGGCCTATATGGAAAATTTGTTGGGTCCCTGGACTCGAAACAGCCTACTTGAAAAAGACGAGCTGGCTTACCCGGCGGAAGAACATGCCCCACTAGGCTGGATTGCAACGGAAGATGTCGGCGCTTTGATTGTGGCGGCTCTGGAACGACCCCAGTTAGCCGGACAGCGATTTGTGGTTAGTGGAATCGAAAATGCTACCGGCTTGCAATTGGCGGAACGGTTTACAGAAGGCTTGGGCCGTCCAATCAAGTATCGGGCTATGCCGTTGGAGGAATTTGGAGCGTTTCTGGATGCCGCGTTTGGGCCAGGGGCAGGAGAGGGGGCGGTACAAGGCTACAAATTTATGAAGGATAATGCGGCTCGGATTCCCATGTGGGCCGATATGCAGCCAGTACTAAAGGCGCTGCCAGTCGAGATGACCAGCCTACAAGAATGGGCAGCAATCCATCGCCCCGCTTTCACCGCGTCATAATAGCTAAGCTCGACTTATATAATAGTATTGAATAAAGAAGCCATCGTAGTTTGTCAAGAGGCTAGAGGAGCAGTTTGCAACGAATTTCCTTTCTCATTCGCTAGAGCTGCTCCGACCCAAACTTTTTGAGGGTCGTAAGACCCG
>JBBRSG010000065.1:0-35637 GCA_038245615.1 Chloroflexia bacterium
CCGCGCCTACGGGGTAAGCGGGGTTGAGTTGCAAGCCCTGATCAACGGACGGCGCGAGAGCCATTACGGGCGGCAACGGTGAAGATGGGGTAGTTTTGAATTTTGAGTTAAAATACCAACTACCCTATCCACAAGAGAACCAGAGTTAGCTTTCGAAGCGTTTTAACAGTTGCTGGCGCTGTTCGGGAGTAAGTTTTGGAATGCTTTAGCCATTATGTCGGTCAAGCGTTCTGGACCGAGGGTGCTGATAACTTCCTCAGAATCCAGTAGCTCGACCAGATCCCCCGTCCCCTGACCTCCGACCCCTGTCAGGAAGCCGTTTGCAGAGCTTTGTTCAGGCGGGCATCGTGGCGCACTCGCCAAATTTTGCTATCAAGGTAGTAGTGAACAAAGGCAAAGCCCCACCCGAAAGCCCCAATATAGCGCCCGACCTCGCGGCTCACTCCCCAACGGCCCTGGGTCATCTGCCCGATTGGTATCCGATAAACCGCCCCAAAGAGTAGCCCGCCGATGGCAAAGCGCACCCCGTTTTTGGATAAAACCGAGGCCAATCCAAAGCTTTGACCTTCATTATTCGGGCGCTGGTATTTGTTCTGGTTATGAAACCAGATGAGGCGGTCATACTGGACATTGTGATAGACCGTCAGGGTTGCTACAATCGAGGCCAGACTATATAGACCGCTCCCCAGTTGAGCAAACGGTAACTGAAATGTTACCATGTGCATGCTGATAGACGAGGCCAAAAGCAATTGTTTTGGCAGGTTCACCGGTTGACGAGTAGCCAGTTTGTAGACCTGACGACCCAGATAGGCCGCAAAAGTCGCCCCGAAAGCTGCCAGCGCCAGCCGAGGAGTCCAGCTTGGTAGTATGTCGCTCAAGCGCAAAAAGCCGCTAGGATAATTCGGGCCAAACAAGAATTGGACAAACGGCAAGCTAAAGCCAGTCCAAATCAAGGCTTTATCCAGATAGTTATCAATCTTCGCCAAGTCGTTATTCTTTTTCTTATACAGCACCGAAAACCCGTAATGCTGTTTTACCAAATGATAATAAGCCCAGACATAGGCGAAAATATCGAAATAATCGCCCAGTTTTAAGGCGACCATCACCGGGCCAGGTACAAACCAAAGCAAACTCCCTAAAAATAGCTGGCGGCGTTTGGCCCATTCTTCCGGGTCGGCATAAGTGCGGCTGAAAGTACCAAAGATGTGCGGCCCATCGAAAATCAAGACATATAGCCAGAAAACTACCGCTGGTTTAACCTTGAAGACAAAGAGCAAGGCCATAAACAGATAGCTAAAAGCCGCACTGCCAATCAGATATAGCAGGTCATCTTGCCGACTGATGAGCCAGCGGGTTTTGGGCTTTGCACCAGAGGCGGGAAGGCTGGAAGAAGGTTGCAGCTTTTCGGCAATCGCCAGGGTCAACATGCGCCACATCAGACGGCTAATGGACAGCACTCGCCCTGGACGCACCAACTTCATCTGCGAGGTTGCCACAAAAGCTGGCCCGGTTGGGAAAGTTTCATCAATGACTTTGGACGGGCGGATTAGCTCTACTTTCGATTTTACAAATTCGGTGGCTTTGGCGGCAGCCTTTTCGCCATTGGCAACCGTCCAGACGGCGGTTTTCTCCAGCCAGGGCCGGGCTACTTCTGCCGCTTTATAAGCCTCCGCCAAACCGCGCCGGGCCAATCGTTCTAGTTCCGGTACTTTTGGCAACGGCAGAATTTGGGCCGATTGCCAGTTCAAAACTTTAGCAAACATCTTTGTTGCTCCTCTTAAAAAGTGGTCAGTGGTCAGAAAAGTGCTAAGTGCTGAGTGCTGAGAAAATTCGGTTAGGGGTTGTAGTTTAACTCAAAACTCAAAACTTAAAACTATTCCCCTGACCCCCGACTCCCATAAATGCGCTAGAAATAAATATCTGTTAAAATACAGTTCTATAAAATATACTTGAAGCAAAGTGCTACGTCAAACCAGCTATGTTAAATTCAAAAACTGACTCGAAGACTGCTAAAATCCCCGAAACAAGCGAATTGTTGCAATCCTTACAATCCAGTGCGGCCCATATTCGGCTTGAGAAAGTGGAAAAGGTCTACCCGATGGGCCAGCGCCGCTATCAGGCGTTGGGCGGAGTAGATTTGGAAATCAGGCCGGGTGAGTTCGCGGCGATTGTCGGGCCGAGCGGGAGCGGCAAAAGCACCATTCTGAATATGATTACCGGGATTGACCGACCCAGCGCCGGGACTGTAACTGTCGGGAGTACCCGACTGGATACCCTCAACGAGAATCGGCTGGCGCGTTGGCGCGGTGAATATATTGGGATCGTCTTTCAGTTCTTTCAGCTTTTGCCAACCCTGACCGCGCTCGAAAACGTGCTGTTGCCGTTGCACTTGCGGGGGGTCAAGGCTCGGTGGCAAGGCGAGGAAGCCCGACAAAGGGCGCTGGCTAACCTGGAACTGGTGGGATTGAGCAACCATGCTCATCATCTGCCTGCCGAGCTTTCGGGCGGAGAACAACAGCGAGTAGCTATCGCTCGCGCCCTGGCAAACGACCCGCCAATTCTGGTGGCGGACGAGCCAACCGGCAACCTCGACACCCAGACTGGCGAAAAGATTTTCAGTATTTTCCGCCGCCTTTCGCAAGAAGGCAAAACCATTATTTATGTCACCCACGACCAGCATTTAGCAGAACAGGCCGCCCGTCTGATTCAGGTACGCGACGGCCTGATTGTGGCGGATATCACTCTGTAACATAGTTAGGACTTTCGCTCCGTCAAGTGTTTCTGGGATGGCGACACTTTTGATATACCACCAAAGCCTGTTTTATATCTTTGAAAAAATTACGCCGTAATTTTTTCAAAGATATAACTGCTTCCCCCGACTTGAAGCGAAAGTCATAATAACTAAAGCGCCGCTGTAACCATCTCCTGCGCTTCGCTCACGATGCGGGCCAGATGCTCCGGGCTGGTGAAGCTTTCGGCGTAGATTTTGTAGACATTCTCGGTCCCGGAGGGGCGAGCGGCAAACCAGCCGTTTTCGGTTGTGACCTTGAGGCCACCAATCTCGGCCTGATTGCCAGGAGCTTTGGTCAGTTTAGCCGTAATCGCTTCGCCCGCCAACTCCGAGGCTTTTACATTTTCGGGCGAAAGCTTTTTGAGGCGGTCCTTTTGGGCCGGGGTTGCCGGGGCATCTATCCGGGTGTAATAGGGCGTACCCAGCCGTTCGGTCATTTCCTTATAATGCAGGCCGGGGTCTTTGCCGGTGCGGGCGGTTATCTCTGCCGCCAGCAAATCCATAATAATGCCGTCCTTGTCAGTC
This sequence comes from Chloroflexia bacterium, assembly GCA_038245615.1. GTDB lineage: Bacteria > Chloroflexota > Chloroflexia > Chloroheliales > Chloroheliaceae > 54-19. The sequence goes on from JBBRSG010000065.1 coordinate 3,317, forward strand.
GTCCAGACCTGCCCATTCTTGCGTAAGAACGAAGCCCCGGCGCTCTCCTCGCCCCCGAACCCAAAGCCGCCATCCAACAGCCCATCCACGAACCATTTGAAGCCCACCGGCACTTCCGAAACGGTACGCCCGATTTCCCGGCCCACCCGGTCAATCATACTGCTGCTGACCAACGTTTTGCCGATGGCGCTGGTGGCAGGCCAACCGCTCCGCTCCCGAAACAGATACCAGATCGCAACTGAAAGAAAGTGATTAGGGTTCATCAGACCGGAACTGGGAGTGACAATGCCATGTCGGTCTGAGTCGGTATCGTTGCCAAAAGCTATATCAAAGCGGTCTTTGAGTTGTACCAGACTCGCCATCGCGTAGGGGGACGAACAGTCCATGCGAATTTTGCCATCGTGGTCTACCGTCATAAACCGGAAAGTGAAATCTACGGTCTTATTGACCACCGTAATATTCAGGCCGTATTTTTCGGCAATCGGCTCCCAGTAAGCTACATTTGAACCGCCCAACGGGTCAGCCCCCAACCGCAATCCCGCCCCCCGAATCGCTTCAATATCCACCACGTTTATCAGGTCGGCGACATAAGGCGTGATAAAGTCATATTGGTGGGTAGTCGCAGCTTGGCGGGCCGCCTCATACGAAATCCGTTCTATCCCACCCAATTTGGTCTGCAAAAGAGCATTGGCCCGGTCTTGCACCCATTTGGTAATATCTACATCTGCCGGGCCACCGTTGGGCGGATTATATTTGAACCCACCGTCACCGGGTGGGTTGTGCGAGGGTGTAACTACAATTCCATCTGCCAGCCCACCAGTTCGACCTTGATTATAGGTCAGAATAGCATGCGAAATAACCGGGGTCGGGGTATAACCCGCGTCCTGCGCCAAAAATACGGTTACGCCGTGCGCCGCCAGCACTTCCAGCGCGGTCTTTTGGGCCGGGCCGGACAAAGCGTGCGAGTCCATCCCGATAAAGAGTGGGCCGTCAATTCCCTGCCCTTTGCGGTATTCCACAATCGCCTGGGTAGTTGCCAAAATGTGGTCTTCATTAAAAGACCCGTTAGCGGCCGTTCCGCGATGGCCCGAAGTTCCAAAGCTGACCCGCTGTTGGGGGTCGGACGGGTCGGGGTGCAAGTCATAATATTGACCGGTTAGCTTGTCAACATCAATGAGGAGTTCCGCCGGGGCTGGTTTACCAGCCAGAGGACTGATTGCCATAATTTTATGCTCCTGATAAAGCTGCTAAAATTTTTTGGACTACCGGGATAGCTGTCTTTATCAGTATAGCAGGATTTGGGATTTACAGGGGAAATCTAAAATCTAAAATTTAAAATCTTGGGACTGTCGCTTGCAGTTGGTGGTAAACCCGGAAAGTTATATTTGGCATTTTAATTCACAACTCACAACTCAAACCTTTCTTAATGACCCTTAGATTTTAGATTTTAGCCCCCATCACTGATAGCTCAAGCGATAGATTGCTCCAGCGTAATCATCGGTAATATAGAGTGCGCCGTCCGCCCCGACCATGGGAGCGACTGGACGACCCCAGTAGCCCTTTTTGTCGGCGGTAATCCAGCCAGTAGCAAATTCCTGAACCCCTTTTTGGAGTTTGCCGGGCCGGGTCGAAACGAAGCGCAGCCCATCGCCATAGACCGACGAGCGTTCGCCTGGAAAAGAGCCGTGCTGCACCACGAACAGCCCGCCGCGATACACTTCGGGGAACTGGGTGGCATTATAGAAAGTCAGGCCCAACGGGGCGCTATGGGGTTGTAGAGTCAGCAAAGCCCGGTCTACCTGGTTGGCGCAGAAATCGGCCTTGCCAGCCCCGAATTGGGGGTCAGGTTCGGGCGGGAAAGTCCCGACGCAATAAGGCCAGCCATAATTCCCGCCGGGACGAAGCGGGGTCAATTGTTCCGGCGGGAAATTATCCCCCAGGCTATTGCGCCCGTTGACCGCTGTCCACAACAAATCGGTTTTAGGGTCAAAACCCAGGGCCACCGCGTTTCGCAGCCCGGTAGCAAAAGGTTTTCCGCCATTGCCGTCCGGGTTGAATTGCCAGATTGAGGCCCGGTAGGGGTTGGTCTCAATGCAGTTATCACAGGACGAGCCAATCGAAACGTACAGTTTGCCTTCGCGCCCAAAAGCAATCGTGCGGGTTTGATGTCCACTCAAAACCCCGGCCTGCCCTGCCGGTAAATCATTGATGACGGTTTCCATCGGGCCGCGTGGGGATAAGTCGCCCGACTGATAGGGAAAGCGCACAATTTTGGTTTCCAGGGCGATATAAAGATAGTTGGCATAAAACGCGAGGCCGTGCGGATAGGGCGACAGGTTATCGGCATAAATGATAGCTTCGTCGGCGATACCGTCCCGATTGCGGTCAGTGATAATTTTGACTGCCCCGACCCCAGCTTTATTCTGGCGGCGCTCGGTTACAAAAATATCGCCGTTAGGGGCCAGGGCCATAACACGGGGGTCTTCCAGCCCGGAAATAAAGACACTGAGCTTGAAGCCCGGCGGCAGGGTCATGGTATGTTCCTGGGCAAACGGGCCGCTTTTGTATTTATCCGGCACGCTAAGTTTCACGGCGACGCTGGCTGCCGGAGCATCGGGGTAGCCAAAGCCGCCCGTAATCTGATTGCCAAGAAGCCCCAACAAGACTTCCGAGGGTGTTCCGGCATATTCGGGGTGATATTCAAAGCGATTACGCTCGAACCATTGCACCGTATATAGCTTGCCGTCAGAGGGGTTTAGCTCCTGAAATTCCTGAGTAATCGGGTAGCCGAAAATCGGTAGACCGCCATGCGTTTCCCAATAATCCTTAAACCGCCCGCTCAAGGTGTGTTCGGTCAGGTCGAAATAGACCGTGCCAGGGGTGCGCGGAAAAGTCACGCCCTTAAATGGGGCTTCGCCTTCTCGCCCGATGGTCAATTGACGGCCTAGCAGCCCCAAAAGCACCTCATATTGAGTTCCACCATATTCGGGGTGGTACTCAAAGCGGTTGCGCTCGAACCACTGGACGATATAAACCTTGTGGTCAGAGGGATTCATTTCGAGAATTTCGGCGGTAATTGGATAGCCAAACTGGGCCAAGCCACCGTGAGCGTTCCAGTAACTCAAAAAGCGGTGTTCGTCCGAGAGACTAAAGCCAGTCTGGGGAAAAGAAACACTTTCGGCGGCCTGGGCCGTTTGGGTTGCCGCCGGGCCGACGGCACTTAGTATCAAAGCCGCCACCGTCACTCCCAAAATACCCAACCCGATTTGCCGTTTGAGTTTTTTCCCCGCCAAATTACTCGATATATTATTGATAGATGACACGACACATACCTTCCGTTGATTTCTCTATGGTTTAGCGCCTACAGAAATATGAACGGACAGAGGTAGCACAGGTTACAGCTATAGTGACTGCTATACTGACGAAGGAGTATTTTGTTAAACTTTATAATTAAGCAAAGGGCGACCTCTATGAAGTCGCCCTTTGCTTAATTTGGGTTACTAGCCTAACCCCCTTGCGGGCCGCGTCCTGAGCCACTGGCGACGGTATCGCGCCCTTCGCCGACCACCGGGATATTGACCGCTTTTGGGCGGCGCAAAAGGCCCGCCCCGCCCGCTATCACGCCCAAAGCGCCAACCACCAGGCCGATAATCCCAAAGATAGTCGCCGAGGATGCGCTGTCTTTGGCCTCTTTAACCTGCTGTTCCAGATTGGAACCCCCGCCCGAAACCGCCGGGAAGCTTTTGGGATCCTCGACCAGGCTAAAACCATCCTTGCCGGAAGTCACATTGACATCCACCGCATCGCCGTTAATTGTGCCATAGAACCGGAAAGTATATTCCCCAGCCTTCGAGGGGAAAAAATAGCCGTTGTACTTGCCGTCGGCGTTGAAGCGCGGCTTCAGTTCGACATCCAGAGTTTGACTCCCAAAAATAGCTTGGGCCTTGAGAGTCTTTTGGACATCCTTGATGGGGTTCACCGTCTTGCCGTCCTGAGTCTGGCAAGCTCCCTCGCATACCGTCAGGTCAATCCCGTTGGACTCGCCGGTAAAAGCCGGTTCAGCCAGAAAGCCGAACCCAATCTGATATTTGCCGCCGACCAAATCCTTACGCCCGTGCGCCGAAGCCAGACCGGGGGTCAGGGCTATCACCAGTAAGACCGAAAGCAGAAAAAACAAGCTCAACCACGTGCGGCGGTTCATCTTCTGGGTCATAATTCTATCTCCTTTTATTGACTTATTAGCTTGGTTTTTAAAACAGAGGTGGCGAAGCAAACCAAGTAACCCCACCGGGCTACCTAGCGAACCGGCTTCGCCAGCTCTGTGAAAAAGGAGATATTTTTGGTTGGTGGTTTATCCGGGGCGGAAAGATAGGGGTCAGGCAAAGGCAGGGGGTGGAAAGGCAGTTGCCGGGCAATCAAGCCCGACGGCACAAGCGCCGCGAGGCTGTCCGACCCCTGATATTTCGGGGTTAGCACTAGCAAGCTCTCCGAACTGCCATCACTATTATCCAGCGCGGCAGCATTATTGTTCGCGGAAGTAATCTGAGTTAGAGCGGTATCAAGCGATTGGTTAGTGTCAGGGATTTTGGCGATATTAGGGACATGCCGAATATTTTTAGGCCCGTGATTATGGTCGTCGCCCTTGCCCGCATGGGCGTGTAGCAAGCCACCAAAGAGTTGGAGGTGAACCAGACGGGTGCCGTCCGGGGCAGGGCTACCATTATTGGCAGTATAGCCGCCGGGGGCTGCCAGAATCATAGACATTCCCAGCCCACCGTTTAGCACCGCGACCATCAGAAAAGTCGCGCCCGCCAACCGCAGGCCTGCCCCAGCTAGTTTCTTCAGTTCTACCCAAAGTGCTACCAAATTATTTCCCGCTAGACGATTAGGCTCATCTATCTTCTGGACAGGGTTATCTTAGCATTATGCGGGCAATCTGCCAACCCCGGCTTTGATTTACCCTTAATCAGCAAATCATCCCAGGTGAAAGGCCTAATAATATCCGGCAATTTTAACCGTTGGGTTTTTTATGTCAAGCTGGACATATTTTATAAAGAGGTGAGTAATCACGCTCTCATTTTCATCCAGTTCGTCCCCAAAGCTGATATGGTTCATTACCAGGGGCTGACCGCTCTCGACAGTCCCCGGCTTTAGTTCAGTGCGCTGGAAAGCGATGCGGTGAAAAGGCGCTTTGGATTTATTATCTGCCACAAATTCGCGGACGGTGACGCGAGCTGCCACCCCATTTGGCACCGAAGGCACGATGTCATAGCGGGCATCCTGGCGCAAAGTTTCTTCCATTGGGTAAGCCCCGCGCCGGGTGGCTATCGCCACAAATGCGCTGGCCTCGGCCTCTTTTTTATCGCGGGGCATGGCATAATCATAGCGGATACCGTCGTAATCTATTGCTACGGCCTGTTTGTAGCCGGAAAGCACATCCTCGACCACTTTATCCCAGTTTTGCCCACCTTGCGGGTCAACCGAGTGATAAAGACTGCGCTTGGGTAGCGAGGCGTAATCGCGGTAAAGCACCCCATCTACTTGCTGCTCGTAGCCGGGATAAAGCTCATACTCCTGACGACCATGCGGCGATAGATGAGTATGGTTGGGCGACATTGCCGGGACTTCCACGTAATAGACTTCCGATAAATCCTGGGGCAAAAAGACCAGGGCCGTCAGGTCGCCCGGATTGGTCAGCAAAGTTTTGGTCAGCAGCAAATATTCAGACCAGCGGTACTCGAAATGAGCAATCCAGGGGTCGGAAAAAGCCTGAACGTAATCGGTTTTGCAAACCACGATAAAATCCCCGATTTCAGTCCCGCGTTGCAGATTCGAGAGAATCCGGCGCTCGTCCTGGGCGCTGACCAGGCTGGTGCTGGCTGGTTCTGATTTCTTGCGTCCGAATAACGGCATAATTCACCTCTTCCCCAAAGTAGATGGTAGCCCCTACCGCTTTCAGTTTAGCACTAATTACTATGTGGGGCAACGCTAATTAGACCGATAGCGCGGCGGGTTTGCCGGGCGCAAGATAAAGGCGTACAATTCAGCCAGGGATTTATATCAGGACCAAAGCCGGGAATTGCTGCTGTAACATTGGCGTTAGTCGGTTAAAGGGGAGATGAACAACTTATGCTGGATAATGATGAGACGATTTTGGTGATGGTACACAAACGTATCCGCAAACGGGCCGGTTACGATATAGACAGCTTTGAAATAACCACTGCCCTGGGCGAACAGGGCTACCCTCTATCTGAAGAAGAAGTGTTGACCGGCCTGGGCAATCTAAAAGAGTTGGGCTATTTGCGAGCCTTTGAAGATGTGGAAGATACCAGTACCGGCCCGCGCATCACCCGAATTTGGGGGCTGGAAATCACCCCGGAAGGCGCAATGAAGGCGATTGACCTGATGAACCAGTTTCGCTACGGCGCATAATTTTCCCAGCCGGGATTAGTGATGAGTCTCGCGGCGCAAGGTGATAAACAGGGTAAGCGCCAGCCCAAGAAATAGTAGATAGCCGCCCACTTCTTTGAGGCTGCTGAATACCGTCAGGTTCTCGATAAGGGCGACTATTAGCACAGTCAGGGCTACCCCACCCAAAATAATCCAATCACCTACGAAGAAATTGAATACCGCCCGGAAAAACCCGGTAATTGAAGCCATCAACTCACCTCCAGTGTGGAAATCTAAAATCTAAAATCTGAAATCGCGGCCTCTCCGCTATTAAGAGCAAATCGTAAAGTTCCCTGACTTTAGATTTTAGATTTCAGATTTTTAATCCCTTTTAATAAGTTTTCTTAAAAGCCGGACGCAGAGATTGGGAGCGCAACCAGAAGACCAGGGCCGCGCTCAAGAGCAGCCAGATCAGGATAATAACCAGCAGGAAAATATCGGCTAAAGGCCATTCGAGGCCCAAACCTTCGCCGCCCCAGAAAGTCCCAAAGCTGGTCAGCATTATCCCAACCGAAAACTTGAGGGTGTTTTCGGGAACTTTGGTCAACGGGCCGCGCACCAAAAAGCCCGCGACTATCACCAATAAACCTGCCGCCACTGCCCCAGTCGTCGCCGCTAAGAGGGCCATCGGTTTTTCCTGGTCAGTTTTGGCGGCAGAAGTACCAAAGGTAATCACAATAAAGGCTACTTCCAACCCTTCTAATAGCACACTTTTGAAGGCGGTAGCAAAACCAAAACCGTCAATCCGGTCAGGTAGCCTTTCGCCGCGAGCTTTCATGGCTCGCAGGTTTTCCTCATAGATAGCTTCCTCATCGTGCATAGCTTTGAGACCGCTATAGCGTAAAATGGCCTTTTTGAGCCACTTCAAGCCAAAAAGGATGAGAATTACCCCAACTACTAGCCGCAGCACTTCAATTGGGATAAACTGTACCAGGGCCGTGCCAAAAACTGCAACCAGACCTGCCAGCGTCAGAACCGCCGCCAACGTACCGCTCAGGGCCGATTTCCAGTTGATAGTCACGCCCACCACCAAAACAATCGTCAGGGCTTCTACAAACTCGACCAGCGAGGCCAGAAACGCCGAAATAGCTGAAGACCATACCATTGCAACAAAATCTCCTGTGAAAAAGCGGTCAGTGGTCAGTGGTCAGTAAGGTAGTTTTGAGTTTTAAGTTAAAATACCAAGCATTAGCCGGACTTTCTCAGCACTCAGTCCTGAATTTCTTCCGTCTTGCATTTCACTGACCTTAGATTTTAGATTTCAGATTTTAGATTTTGGATCCCAGTGTATAGCATATCGCTACAATGGGCAAAGTCAGATGCTTGACCGCCCGCGATTTATATATTATACTATAAACAGCTAATCAATTAGTACTTATCAGTCTACTTGGGTTCAATTTGGGATGAAGGAGAAAAAAGATGGCAGGCCAGATGAATGATAGCATAATGCCGGTTCAGGATGATGAATTTAAAGATTTTACCGATGTCAAAGGTTCAGCTAAAGAACGTAAACTTTGGAAAAATGAACTGGATGAAAGTCGCTCGAAGCTATCAAATTCAAAAAGTGCTTTAATAAAAAGTAATCCTGAAACTGAAACTGATGAAACCGACGATTATCATGTGCGGGCCGGGCGTATCGGCGGGGAAGCCACCAAGCAGCGCCACCGCGACTCGAATTTTTACAAACAAATCGGGGCGCTGGGCGGTTCGACGACGATGGCCCGGCACGGTCAGGACTACGATGAAAGGCGCAAAAGAGGCGGCATGACCACCCGCGAGCGGTATGGTGAGGATTATTATCATAGTATCGCCGCCAAAGCCGCCCGTACCAAACAGGATGCTACCCGCGTCCGTAACGATGCGATTAAAGCCCTCTTAGCCGAAGGCTTCAAAATCCCGACCATTATCAAGCTCACGGTCAAGGATTTAGAACAAGAACCCCGCCTGTTGCGGTTGCGGCAGGATGGCCCACTGGCTCTGTATTTGCAGGTCAGGGCCGAGACCGAACTCCAAAGCGATTTCCTCTTTACCTCCCAATCGGGCAAACCTCTCTCCCTGGCGAATACCTATACCGTGATGGAGCGCCACAAACCCCAGGAAGAATGATTTTGCAAATATGACTAAAATGGTTTCAAAAACCTATTGACAAAGCTGAGAAGCTTTGTATAATACAACTAGGTAATTTAGCACAGTTACGTGGAATATTAAACTCTGGCCTGAAAATCCAGGTCGTTAGCAATTATTAGTATCCTAAAGAAAGAAAGGAGCAAGCGCAATGCAACCAGCCGATACCAACTATGCCAGGCCGATTAGCCTCGCCGCGATAACCGCCCGCGCTTGCTCCATTAAAAGCGGCCTTCTCGATAAGGGAACGCCCCTGGCAACTCGTCAGGTTTTTGAGGCGCAGGCCTCGACCAAGAATGCTTTACCCTCGTCCGTGCGCCATTCGGTTGCCAGCACGAGAACCTCGTCAGTAAAGATTGGCGATTGGCTCAGAAAGGGAGTGGAAAACCACCGAACTTAGCCAGTCTCACAATCTACTAATTACTAAAAGTGGTTCTCAAGTTGGAAGAACCAGCAGGCGCGATGGATGAGCCGATAAGCTTATCAAATCGCGTTTTTTTGTTACTTGAAAAGTGGTCAGTGAAATGCAAGACGGAAGAAATTCAGGACTGAGGACTGAGGACTGAGTTCCCCAATCGTAAATCGTAAATTCTAGTGACCAGTGCTATAACGGAAGAGGCCAAGATGTCAAAGAAAAATCCGACCAATAAGTTGGTCAATACCTGGAACTGGAAGAGCCTCGCCACTCTCACGCCGGATGGCTATTACGAGTTGAAAACTGAGGACATTGGCGAAGTGCCGGTGCGCCTCTTTCTCACTCCCCAGCTATTAGCCGAAGCCGAGGACGGGCTTTACAGCCAGATTGTGAACGCGACTCGCTTTCCGGGGGTCAAGCTGGTAGTTATTACGCCCGATGCCCACTTTGGCTACGGCGTGCCGGTTGGTTGTGTGCTTATCACCGATGGGACGGTAGCGATGGGGCCAGTTGGGTTCGACATTGGCTGTGGCATCGTCAGCGCCCGCTCGGATGTGCCGGTTGGACAGGCCAGCGGTCAAAAACGGCTGGACTTTAATCAGGCCGTAATGGAGCGGATTGCGATGGGGGCGGGCGGCTCTAGCAAAACCCGTTTCGCCAATATCAGCAAAGGTGAATTCGAGAAGCTGGTACGCGGTGGGGCAAGTTACTATCGCAGCAAGCACGGCTCACAGCTTGACCGCAGCCGGGCCGAGCGCGACCGAGTGCCAGTCGAGGATAGCTGGCAGATACCCTGGGGCGGCAAAGGTCGCCCGGAGCGCGGCCTGACCCAGCTTGGCTCACTCGGCGGGGGGAACCATTTCATCGAGCTACAGAAGTGCGAGGAGACTGACACTCTGTTTGTGCAGGCTCACACTGGCAGTCGGGGCTTTGGTCACGGGCTGGCGACCAACTATTTTGAGTTGGCCCGCCAGGAGAACCCAAACTTGCAACATATTGACCTGGGCTACTTTACGCCCGAATCAGCCCACTATCGGGACTACCTCAATGCGGTGGCGGCGGGGGCAAACTTCGCCATCATCAATCGGCTGATTATATTCGACCAGATTGCCGAAGCCTTCAAGAAAGTCTTCAAGGCCGAGCTGGAATTGGTCTACGAAATCAGTCACAACTTGGTACAAAAGGAGTGGCATCCCGATTTCGGGCAGGTCTGGGTTCACCGCAAGGGGGCGACCCGCGCCTTTCCCGCTGGACACCCGGCGTTGAAGGGAACGGACTGGGAAGACCAGGGCCACCCGGTGCTGATACCCGGCAGCAATCACGACTATAGCTTTATTCTGCGCCCCAAAGAGGGCGCAGTCAAAAGTGGTTATTCGGTCAATCACGGGGCGGGGCGCAGACTTTCGCGGAGCGAGGCCAAAAGAAAGCTTGACCAGCAGAAAGTCAACGACTACTACCGCGAGTCTGGCATCGTGGTCAACAGCAATGGCGACGTGCCGCTTGACGAGTCGAAAGCCTGCTACAAATCGTCCGAAGAAGTAATCGAGGCCGTAGTCGGAGCGGGTCTAGCCGAAGTGGAGTACAAACTCTGGCCTTTGGCCTCGCTCAAGGCGGGCGATTAAGAGAGTTATCTCTTTGGGAAACTTAGTAAGTAAATTTTCCAAAGAGATAACCAAATCTGGTTTTGGGATTTAACAACGGTATCCTCAACCAAAAATCGGGCCAGACGCAAGTTCTAAATCATCTAATCATCAGCTAAAGCCAACGATAATCAAGGTTGGCAAAGGAAGGAATATTAATATCATGTATAGCAATCATCCAGATAGTTTGATACGGGCTAAAGAGAGCCAGCGAAGTTTTCTACAAGAAGCCGCACACGCCCGGCTAGTCCGGGAAGTGAAGCGCGAGCAGTCGCAGCCGAAACGAAGCCTCAAGCAGCAATTCGGTGAGCAACTGATTGTGCTGGGGCGCAAAATCGCCCAGGAGACCGAAACGGTTTAAGCCGGACTGAGGATTGAGGATTGAAGATTTAGGATTGAGGTAAATCTTTCGGGAGGCAACCTTAAGCCAATCAGCACTTTCAGTTCAGCCGCGGGGTGAAGAAACATACCGGGAGTTACGTTACAAGCTAGTTCCAAGTTAGTTCCAAGTTAGTTCCAGCCAGCGTTACATCATATATCCAAGTTAATTGCAAGTTAGTTCTGAGTTAGTTTTACCGGTGTGCGCTTTAAGGTAGGGTCAATAGTTGTCAACCAAGTCCCAAATAGGCCGGTTGTTCGAGGGTAGAATTTCTCGTTTTCTATCCTGAAGGGCTGGTAGACCAGGGAGGTAGATTTCCAGGATGCAAATCAGTGGAAGTCAGGGCGATAATGGTGGGTCAGGCGGTTCTGGCTCACCACCCGGCGGCGGGGAAGCAATTCCCCAAACTTCGGGCCGCCGAAACAGGGCCGCCAAGTTAGTATTTTCCCCTAAACACCGCAAACGAGACCTCTCAAAATTTCCACAAATCCCACAACCGGGGTAAGCATCTTCTGCGCCCCGGCTTTTTGTTTTATAGCAGTGGTCAGTGGTCAGAAAAGTCCTGAGTGCTGAGTGCTGAGAAAATACAGCAATCGGTTGGCTTTTAACTCAAACCTCAAAACTCGTTTACTGACCACTGACCACTGACCACTACTTCCCTAGCTTTTCGATGCACCTGCTCCGACTGGCAGGGCCGGGGTTTCGAGGTCGCGGGCGGGGATTACTTCCTCGTCGTCCTGCTCGACCTCGCTCATCCCGATGCGATGATAGAGGGCGGTCAAAGGCGCGGGAGCCCACCAGTTGAATTTACCCATCAAGCGCATGGTTGCCGGGACAAGGAACATGCGGACGATGGTCGCATCCACGATGACCGCCAGCCCCAGACCGACCCCAATTTGCTTGATAAAGACCACCTCGCCCAGCGCAAAGCTGCCGATGACGATAATCAGGAGTAGGGCCGCACTAGTGATGATACCGCCGGTCTTCTGAACCCCCAGGGCCACCGAAACCGCCGTATCTTTGGTGCGGTCATAGTTCTCTTTGATGCGCGAAAGCAGGAAGACTTCATAGTCCATCGAAAGGCCGAAAGCAATGGCGAAAATCAGCACTGGCTGGGTTCCGTCAATCGTCCCAATCGGAGTGAAGCCCAGCAGGTCAGCCAGATTGCCATCTTGGAAAATCCAGACCAACGCCCCAAAGCTGACCGACAGCGACAGGATGTTCAGCACAACCGCCTTGAGCGGCACTATCAGACTGCCCAGCATCAGGAATAGCAGGACAAAGATGACCGCCACTACCAGACCTAAAGCTATCGGAATACTGCGTTCCAGGCTCGCCAGGAAGTCCACCAGTTGAGCGGTATCGCCGCCTATCTCGACATTCAAGCCGGTAGGAGTTTGCAGCTTGCGAATCTCGCGTACCATATCCTGAGTGGCCGAGGACTTAGCCTCAGCGGTGTAAAGGACGTTCACCACACTATAATTGTCTTTGGAATAGGCAGCTACCGCCTGGGCGACTTGCGGGTTTTGGGCGCGGCCTTGCTCGGAATACATCTGGCGGTAGGCCACTTTGTCCAGTTGTGGATTTAGATTTACCAGACTATCCACCCGGCTCACTCCCGGCACTTTCGCCAGTTGACGAGTGTAATCGAATAAAGCGTCCAGGCTGGCAGGGGTCAAAGCTGCTTGCTCACTACGGACAATAATTCGGACTGGCTGGGTTTCGTTCTTGGGGAACTGGTTGGTCAGAACTTCGCTGACCGCCCGACTTTCGGCGCTGGTTGGCAGGCTACGAGCGTCCGGGGTCGAAAAGCTGGCCCGCAGAAAGGGCAGTCCAACCCAGATGAGCGGTATCAGGGTCGCCACCAGTACCAGGGCCGGGCGGCGCATCACGAAGCGGCTCAGGGTGTACCAAAAACCTTTGGTCGGGGTTTGGAGGTCAGGAGTTTTGCTGCGACTCCAGAAGCGGACATTTAGCGAATTCACCCGGCGGCCCAAAAGCGCCAGAATTGCTGGGAGTACCGTCAGGGCCGAAATCATCGCCACCATTACTGCCGCAGCCCCGCCCATCCCCATACTTTGCAGGAACATTTGAGGGAAAACCAGTAAGCTCAACAGGCTGATAGCGACGGTCAGGCCGCTAAACAAAACCGTCCGTCCGGCGGTCTGCATCGTTTTGGTCAAAGCGGCCTGGACATTGCCATTGTGCCGAACCAGTTCTTCGCGGAAGCGGCTGACCACAAACAGGCTATAGTCAATCGCCAAACCCAGACCTAAAATCGTAATTACGTTCAGGGCAAAGATGGAAACATCAGTGAAATTGGTTATAACCCGCAAAATCAGGAAAGCCCCCAAAATCGAGAGGCCACCAATCGCCAGGGGTAAAGCTGCCGAAATCAGGCTACCAAACATAAATACTAGTAAAACTGCCAGGATTGGAAAGCTCAGGCTTTCGGCGGTAGCCAGGTCTTTGCTGACCTGTTCGCTGACCTCATCATTTACCGCGGCTATTCCACCCAGCCGCACCTGCAAGCTATCGCTCTTCAAGAGTGGGCGTAGCGTTTCGAGGTATTTGCGCTCCTGGTCCTGGTCGCCAATAATCCCGACTACAGCATAGGTTTGCTGCTTATCGAGCGACACGAGTTGGGTTGCGCCGGTTTTGTAGTAAGTAGTAATCGCGCCAACTCCTGGTTTCCCTTCGATTTTTGCCAGGGTCGCTTCCACTGCCTTTTTATATTCGGCACTTTCGACCTGCTGACCGTTCTTGCCAGTGAAAAGTACCAGAAGCGTCCCTTCATCCCGGCCTAATTTTTCGTGCAGGGCCAGGGCTGCTTTGCTTGATTCAGAGTTCGGGTCATCGAAACCGCCTCCTTTGAGGCTGCTAATTACACTAGTACCAAAAACTCCGGCGGTAATCATAAAGACTAGCCCGGCGATGGCGACGACCAGTCGCCGTCTATAAATAAATTTGCCAAGTGCTGCAAACATTATTGATTTCTCCTTTCATTCTAGCTGCTTGTATCTCAAGCTGAATGAGCTTCATTCAGCAGTAATAATCAAAAAAAGAAAGCATTAAACCGAGGCCCATTCTTAAAGGAATGAAGTTCATTCAGCTAGAAATGGGCCAAAAAAAAGAGCCTACGAAATCTATATAAACAGGCCAGCCTTGACCTGATTGTCTTGGGAAATTGATGAAGTCTAAATACAAACTTTATTTTACTTGCTTGAAATCATTCGGCGTAAGCCAGTGTTCGAGAGCATCTACCAGCGCATTGATGTAACGCTCCTGGTTCTGCCCATTTTCTCGACTAAAGCACTGGTGCAAAGCCGCATCTACCATTCCAAAAACGATGACGGCTACATATTCGGTATCTATTGGTCGCAACCGCCCCAGGGCAATCCCTTCGTCCAGAAAGCTTTTGACCGCCTGTACCACAATCCCTTTATCATTTTTATGGAAATCGCCGACTTGCTGCATCTGCAAGCCCATCAGTTGCACCATTTCGGCCTGCTGGGAACACATTGCAAAGCTGGCCTCAATCATTGGTCGCGCCCGAAGATGGTGCGGAATCTGCTGCAAGGCGGGGTTAGACAAAGCCTGCATATATTCAAGTTCCCAATCTCCCTGCGCTCCTGCCAGAATTTCCATCTTGTTTTTGAAGTACAGATAGACTGTTCCGACCGCGACCCCGGCTTTTTTGGCGACATCGGCGATAGTGGTCGTCTCGTAACCTTCAGTGGTAAAGAGAACCCGCGCCGCCTCGACAATTGCCTCTCGTTTGTCCGGTTTTTTAGTTTTGGGTTTATTTATAACTTCTTTTTCTAATAGGGTAGTTGTCATTATAGTGTCCTTTTGATTTCTTCATTCTGTACTCCATTGCACTGAATGAACTTCATTCCTGTTATACCGCGCTTTTAGCGGTCTGTCAAGAGGTTTTGGGATAGATTTTGCAAAATTGAATGAAATTCATTCAGTGGAAAACTGGAAAGGGGTATTTTGTAGGATATTACGCCAACTGGTTGCTGCCAATAGATATTCCTTTACCCCCAATTCTGGGGAATGTATTCAAGTCAGCCGACAGAGCGGCTTCCCACAGAAATGCCCTCTAACTTTGTAGATATTGCTTTGTGAACAATCCATTGGCGGCAACCAGTTGACGCAATGTCCCACAATAACACCGCCCATCCCCTGACCCCAGCCCCCTCATGGCTTTTAATCGTAAATCGTAAATTCCTACTCAGTCCTAAGTCCTATTTAATCCAGCCCCGCTTTTGCAACACCTCGCGGCCCAGAAGCGAGATAGTGACGACTTTGGTTTGGGGGTCGAAGGCTAGTTTGGCGCGTTGAAAGTACTGATAGACCGTCTCGCGGCCATCATCGCTCTTTTCGGTAAATTCTTCGGTGATGGGGAAGCCGTAGCGGGTCAGGTCGCCATTTTTGCGCCAGAAGTCAAAGAAAGCCCCGCGCAAAGTATGTTTGGTTTCATCAAAATATTGCTGGCTATTAGTAGTGGGTAAAAAGCGACCGGGCGGGAAATAGCGGCCTTCGATTGCGTCATAACCTACTAGCGAGGTACGAACTAATCCGGCTTTATCGAACTCGAAGCGGAAACGCTCGAAATACTGGACGGTTTTATTAGTCTTGTCCCGTACATCAAATTCCTGAAACTGCTCGGTCAAGGGGTAGCCGTACAAGGCCAGCCCGCGCCCCGGCCCTTCCCATACATTCTTGAACTCACCCTGGATGTAATGACCTGTTTCCACGAAGTAGCGTTTGGTGGGGTCATTGACTCCGGCGGGCGGAGCGGCTACCGGGTCAGACGGATTTATCCCGCCAAAGGGCCGGAAATCCGGCACGTTGGTTGCCCCTGGCACAACTGCAATTAGCTCGGTTCCAAACTCGCGGTTCTCGTAGCGGTTCAAACGGCCATCACTGCTCAGGGCATACAGATAAGTCGAGCGCAATCCGTTGACCGAATTAGCCGGGCTGGAAGTCGTAACCGGGAATAAGCCAGGCCGAATATTTAGCGGCGGTTGGTTCGCCGAGGTACTAAACAGCAGGCCGGTTTCGCCGGTTGCCATCTTCTGCCAACTCTGCCCGTCCGAATTCCGATAGAACCCATCACGAGTGGCGGCATATACCAGCCCCTGAATGGCAGTCTGCGGCTCGGCGGTCAAGCCATAAACCCCGTTGGGCGGCAACCCGCCCCCAACCGGCTGCCAAAGGGTGCGGTCAGGGGTCAAGCGCCACAAAGTTTCGCCATCCCCAATGTAGATGCGGTCTCCCTGCGCCGCCAGGAGCAAAGTAACCGGGCGGGTAGAGTTTGGGCCGTCGCCCGGCTCGGTACTCCACTGGCCCAGGTCACGCCAGGTCTTGCCGCCATCACCCGAAAATTTCACCCGACCCCAATCCGGGGTTTTGCCGCCCGGCAGCCAGGCCGTACCAATATAGACATTTTGGGGATTGGCACTATCTATCGCAATTGCCTGTACATCCAGTATGGCGGGCAAGCTGTTCAGGGCCGGAGCGGTAAAAGTTTGTCCGGCATCGGCGCTATGATAGATGCTGGCACGTGGCCCGGCGACACTCAGATAAATATGGCGTTGGGCAACTGCCAGTCGGGTGATAGGCCGCCCTGCTAATCCCAGATTGCGCCAGGTTTTACCAGCGTCGGTACTTTTAAACAGACCAGTTTGGTCGGCGGCGAGATAAGCCGGACGCTCCGGGTCATCCAGGTCAAAGACCAGCCCGGTCAGGTTGCGACCCTTAAAATCGACAATCTCGACCCAGGTCTTGCCGCCGTCCGTCGAGCGCCGCAGACCGTCCGACATCGCCGCCAGCAACACCTGATAATCGCCGGGATAAGCCGCCAGTTGGTTCAAGCTGGCGACAATCGCGGGCGAACTGCCCGCCAGAGTCGCAGTTGGGCCACTAGAGGTAGTCGAAGGGGAGGCAGTTTGGGCTATCGGGGTAGCTCGATTAATCACCGTTTCCGAACCAGTGGTCGCCATCAACGCCAGAGCCACTAAGCCCCCCAGCACCACCAGCGCCACCAGCCCAAAAAGCAGCTTGCGCCAGGGCAAGCGGCGCGGCGGAGGTTTCGCACCCCCGGTTGCAGGCGGAATATTTTCGGTTTCAGTATCAGCGACGGAATTAATTACTTTTGCCATTTTCCCAAAAACCATGTAATAGAGCGTATTAAGTCCAGCCAATTTTAACAGGGATATAACGGATGTTCAGGATAAAAATCTAAAATCCTGCATATCCCTTATATCCCTGTTAAATGTATTTCAGCGAGGTCAAATGATTTTTACCAGGTAGCGTACCCAGCCGCCCGTAAATTAGGCTTGCCTTCTAGCACTTTCTTCAAATTGAGCAAGGTCTGGACGGTATTTTTCTCGACATCTTTTTCCAAAAGCAGCTTGTCAAACATCCAGCCCAACATCCGACCAGGCAAATTATAGTCACTGATAAAAGTCACTTCGGTACTGCCATTGGGTAGCGGGCGGAATTGCCATTTGGAAAGGCTTTTCACCCCCTGAATCGAGCGCGACACCAACCGCTTGTTTTCCTCAAACTCGATAATTTCAAGCTGGGTCTTAAACCCGATACCCATAAAATCCCCGGCGGCCTCAACTTTCGCTCCTAGCCCGCGCTCCGGCTGTCCTGCCGGTTGAAATTTGGTAAAATTGGGCATAAAAGTTAAAGCATTGTGGGGATTAGCCACGTATTCAAAGACGGTCTCTATCGGGACATCTATATCAATAGACTTGACTATTTCAGCCATTGTAACTCAAAACCTCATTTCATCTTTAGTTCCAGGTCGGGTCGTTGGACGACTCGGTTTATTATATCATATTCTTATACGAGTTATCCGGTAAAAAGTAGCAGGTCGGGGCGACGGTTTTTAGTCTTGACAGAGGTTAAAAGCTTGCTATAATTAGCTTAGGAAGAAATTCCTAACGGTTTTTGAACTTAATTTCACAGCAAAAGGCTTCACCTTTTTCGCATTGCAGGTCTTTACTACAAATATTTTTCACTATAAGTTAATAATAACGCCGGGTTTTTGGATTTTTATGCTCGTTGCTGACTTATGAGCCGAATGTTACTGCCTCGTTCTGTCCGGTTCGTCCGCCTGATACTGGTCGTGGTTGCCTTGTGGCAACCGAGCGGCTGCTTTATCCCCTGGTGGTCACGTGCCTTCGCCTTCCCGCCTGAATTCCTTCCACTTGCTCATTCCAGCAACCAAATCTAGCGAAATTACTTTTGGGTAATTTAATATAAATCACTTCGTGTGCGGCGAAGTATTAGCGTTGGTTCAATTAGCACCGTGTTATGAGTCAGGAAAGGTTATTATGGCCGTAAAATTATTCATCGGGAATCTGTCGTTTAAGGCAACCGAAGGTGACTTACAGGAGTTGTTCAGCCAGGCAGGAGAGGTTATTTCGACGCGGGTCATCACTGACCGGGAATCCGGGCGGTCTCGCGGCTTTGGCTTCGTAGAAATGTCCAGCCGCGAGGAAGCCGAAAAAGCCATTGAGCTGTTTAATAATTACAGTCTGAATGGGCGAAATATTGCGGTAAACGAGGCCCGTCCCCGCGAGGAAAGCGCTGGCGGTGGCGGACGCGGCGGCTACGGCGGGGGTGGTGGAGACCGAGACCGAGACCGGGGGCGAGGTGGCTACGGCGGCGGGGGCGGCGGTTACAACGACTAAACCGTCTCCAAGCTTTCGAGGCACTTAGGCCAAAAATAAAATTACACCCGAACTATCTTGCCATCAAAAGCAAGGCGGGTGTTTTTTATGGTTTAAAACCGATTGTTATTCGGTCAGATGCAACCTGAGTATTATTGATATAACAAAAGCCGGAATAGCTAGGGGCGGGGAGAAGAAGTCGGGGCGGAACCCAAATAGTCGTCCAACAGTTCGTAAACCTCGTGCAAGTCGAAAGGCTTGACCAAAACCCGGTCTACCAGTGGATTTTCATAAATTTCGCCACTCATAATAATAACTGTGATATGGGCCAGATTAGGGTCATTCTTGATAGCCATCGCCAATTCGCCACCCTGCATATCGGGCATCCGAATATCGGTTAAGACAATATCCGGGACTTCACTTCGCGCCAGTGCTAAACCTTGCCGACCGTTCCCCGCCACTAGAATTTGATGTCCCTTTTTGAGTACAACCCGTTGCAGTAAAGAAACAATGTGGGAATCGTCATCCACCACGAGTACTTTGCCCATAGATTTATCCTCAGCCGCTTCTTTCGGGGCTTGTGTTTTGGTAGGTACAACTAAATTATAACACATTTTGATGATTAGATGAAAAGTCAAGCGGAAATTGGCAAAACGAAACTGAAACTTAAAAGGCAATCGCTATGATTGCCTTTAATTTCTGCAGATGTACAACTAACTTTTTACTACCCTAATCTCAAACTTCTAGCCTTCCGCCAAAAGGGACTGGATAGCGGCGCGAGTTTCGGGGTAGCTGCCTTCGCCAATATGGTTATAGCGGATATTACCCTTTTTGTCTACCAGAAAAAGGGTAGGCCAGGCTCGCACCTTGTATTTGTTCCAGGTAGCAAAATCGTTATCCTGGGCCACCGCGTACTTGATCTCGTTCTTTTTGATAGCGTCCTGAACGTTTTCCAACTTCTTCTCATAATCGAATTCTGGGGCGTGCATCCCAACAATCACCAGGCCTTTTTCACTGAATTCCGAGTGTAAATCTCGCAAACTCGGAATGACGTGCTGACAATTGATACAACCGAAAGTCCAAAATTCCATAAGTACCACTTTGCCTGTAAGTTGAGCGAGGCTGAGAGGTTCGGAATTAGCCCAGATTTTGTTGTCAAAAGTTGGGGCTAGACCTAGTTTGGGCAAATTCGATTGAACCGGGGCTTGCACTATCGGCTGGGCCGGGTCAGGTTGAGGCTGTCCGGCAGCGCCGACTAGCACTTCCGGCAACTTCTTGACAGCCGCACTATCCTCACCACAGGCGTTCAAGAGGGCTGCGCCCCCCGGCAAGATGCTCAGTAAAGCCAAAAACCGTTTTCGCTTCATAATATGTTTCTCCCCTGGGCGATTTACCTCAAAGCGCGCCAACCGCGATTTACAAACTACCTTTGTATTTTAATCCAAAATACTTACCAGATTATTACAAAGATTAGCTGGCGGGAGGCGGGGGAAGAAAGACGGAAGGCGGAAGAAGAATACAGCGATTAGTTGGCATTTAGTTCAAACCTCAAAACTCGGAACTTTCCTACTGACCACTGACCACTACCTGCACCGACATTCGGCGGGGGAGAGGTGGGCCGTCTTCGGCGGCGATGGCTTGAACCGTGAGGACAATTACGCTCATATCGTCTTGCGGACGGCGATGGTCAGCCGTGAGCGCCAATTCAAGCAGTTCATTCGCCAGGGCTTGCGCGTCACGAGGGGCATCGGGCGCGGTGAGCCGCTCCTTCAAAAACTTCGGCAAATCTACTCTGACTTCATAACGCTGCCCGGCGCTGGACAGCCCGTCGCTAAAGACAACCGCTATCAGACCATCTTTTAATTCAACCTCATTTATCACAGGCCGAGTGCGCGGGTACAATCCTAGCGCCACCGACGACGCATCCAGCGAGACAAGCTGAAACGGTGGGTTTAAAATTTCTTCCTGCGCCTCAATCTCCGACTCCTGACCGCCGACCCCTATCCCCCAGATATAAGCCGGTTCAGGGTTGTTGCGAGTGATAACCAGGCTCTGAGTGGCAAGGTCTATCGTCAACAAATTGAGGGTAGCGGAAACCTGCCCGAACTTGTGGGCGTACAAACGGTCATTGGCGGCCCGCGCCACCACTCCATCTCGCACTCCCTGTTTGAGCAAGGTCACACAATGCTCGGCGACGAAGTTGCTGAGGGCCTTAGCCGAGCGCCCGCTCCCCTGCCCGTCCACCAGAACCGCCGTTAAACCGCCCGGCCCGGTGGGGCGCTCGACCAACTCGACGGTATCCCCGCTTTCGCGGCTGGCATATTTATTAACTTTGGCGACCCCAAATTGAATTTGCAGCATAAAGATTGAAAACCTAGCCTCAATCAGTTATAATACGCCCAGCTTTGCGAGGGCCAATGGCGCAGCGGTTAGCGCAATCGACTCATAATCGACAGGTCGCAGGTTCGAATCCTGCTTGGCCCACCTCATTATATCACCCCTGGGTCTTTAATCTAAAATCTCAAATCCAAAATCAAAGGTCAGAGAGTTTATATCGAACGTCAGGGGAATTTCAGATTTTAGATTTCAGATTTCAGCAGGGGCAACCCTAGATGAGTTTGTGCTGCCGGGCTAAATTGATGGCCTGCACCCTATTGGCGGCATGAAGTTTGGAGAGGATATTTGATACGTGGTTCTTGACCGTCCCTTCGGCTAAAATCAGGTCTTCAGCTATCTCGCGGTTACTGCGGCCTTGAGCCAAAAGGCTGATAATTGCGGTTTCGCGTTCGGTCAGAGCCTCATAGACCGAGGTTGTCCGGTTCTCAGCTTTGGCAAACTCGAATAATAGCTTACTGGCCACGGCTGGTTGAATAAACCGTTCCCCGGCATATATCCGCTCGATAGTCCGAACCAGTTCGGTGGCGGGAGTATCCTTGAGCAGATAGCCGAGCGCCCCGGCCTTGACCCCTTCAAAAACGTATTCCTCATAATCGAAAGTGGTCAGGATGATTACGCGGGTTTGGGGAAACTGGGCCGTAATCAGCCGGGTGGCCTCTACACCATTCATTACCGGCATTTGGACATCCATTAGTACGACATCCGGGGTCAAGACTTGAACTTTTTGCAAGGCCTCCCGTCCGTTTTCGGCCTCGCCGATTACTTCAATCCCCGGTTCAAGCCCCAGTATCGTTACCAACCCCTGACGCATCAAGGTCTGGTCTTCACATATCAATAACTTTATCATGGCTAAAATCCTACTATAGAAAAGTGCGGAGTGCTGAGTTCCCTACTCGTAAATCGCGGCCTCGCCCCCTTTGGGGGTAAATTCCCTGATTACTACTAACTCTTGCGCGAAAACAGGCCAAAGGGTGGTGACAAACGCCGACGTAGAGTTTGGGACGGAGCTTCCGCCGGAGAGGGCAAAGGAATTGAAGCCAGCAAAAGTGTACCCTTATTGTTGAAATTAGGACGCAAAACCAGTTGTCCACCTAAGCCTTCCAACCGCTCGCGCATCCCCCTTATTCCATAATGACCCTCGATTTCCAATCGGCTCGCCCCTTCTGCCAGATGGGGGATTCCGACCCCATCATCGGCTACCGAAAGAAACACCCGATTATCTTTGGCAAACAAATTTAGCTCGATGTTGCGAGCGCAAGCGTGCTTTACCACATTAAAAATCGCCTCGCGGCCCACTCGCCATAAAGCATCCTGTATCGGTAGCGGCAGATTATCCATACCCGGCTCGAAATTACCGACCAACCCAAGCTGGCTTTCCTGAGCAGTGACGGTAGCCCACTCCTGCAAAGCCTGAGATAACGGTTTGGCGGCAGCCTCTAGCGCCGGGCTACGCAATTCCGCTAGGGAAGCCCGCAAATCGTTCATGCTCTGGCGCACCAATTCTTTAGTGGCTTCCAGTTCGGCGGTAGCTTTTGGGGGGTTGACTGCCTGCAAACGCTGGGCCGCCTCAATTTTGACCGCCACTAATACCAGGGCGTGACCCAAGACATCGTGCATCTCACGGGCCATGCGGTCACGCTCGCGCAAGACTGCCACCTCTTTTTCTCTGGAAAGGGCCTCTTCCAGTTGCAATTTAGTGGCTTTCAGCTCTTGTACGATACCCTCACTTTTTATCCGTGAGTTCAGCAAAATCACCAAAGTTATAATGTACATTATTCCAACCGCGCACAAAATAACAATAGTGACAAGCGTTCCCACCTCAGTTGGGCGGGCGGGGTTGAAAAGCCCGGCCTGATACAACAGACCCGCAATCTCGATAAAGCACAGCGGCAAGCTCCAGCCCCAACCCATTACCCCGATGGTATGCCCAAACAGAATGAAATAAAAGCCCATGAACAGCAAGCCGTACTGGTTTAACCAGATAACCAGTCCAAAGCTGCCCAGAATAAAAAACCAGGGTTGCCAGGCTTGCGCCGGGCTACGCATATTCCATAATAAATTCTGGCGGATAAAGCCGCGCCCCGGCTGATAATCGAAGTGGGTAAACCCGAAATATAGCAAAGTATAAAGCGCCATCGGCACGAGGAAAAAATAATCACCATCGCTGGTGAGTAGCACCGCCAGCAAAGTATAAATCCCGATACTGGCCCAGACTATAATATCAAAGAATAGCGCCGTGCCTTTGATAACTTGCGGGACCGGTGGGGGGGAGTTTTGCAATTGCGGCTGATTAAGACTTGCCATAGCCCTTTATTTCACCCCTTATACCGGTCATTTACCCATCTTGCGAAGCTCGTCGTCAATCATCCGTTGGCGCTCGGCGCTGGTCGGTTTGGGAATGAAGGCGGCATAGGCCATCCACGCTAGGGCGATACCCCATCCAATCATAACCCATAGCGGCCACCAGCCACCATTGGTGACGATAGCAATTGTCCACATGAAGACAATTCCGATTATATAGCCCACCAATGTTCGCCAAAAATTCAATTTGGCGGCGACCCGCCGGGTCGCCTCAAGGCGTTCTTCCTGGTTGTCCATAACGCTAACCTCCGTTTCTGAAATATATTTAACAGGGATTTACAGGATAGGCAGGCTGAAATATAAATTCCGGCCTATCTTGTGCAAAGCCTTGTTAATTTTCACTCGCCTACTGAGCCTTGTGTACCGTGTTTGGTTTCTATGTTAATAAATTATATCAAATCCGACCTAATTCCACTTGAAAAATCGGGCAGAAATTATCACGAAAAGTAAGAGATAAATAATCACGCCTGCCAGACTGACCAGAAAGGGCAAATTAGTCAGTGAAACCGCGCCGGTACTGTAGCCGCTCAAAAGCGGGGCGCGGATTATATCGCCCATCAGACCACTGGGCAGAAACTTGCCCACTATTTGCAACCCTTCCGGTAATTGGGGGAGCGGGATAATAATCCCACTCAGGAATAACATCGGGAAAAATATAAGCTGGCAGACGATTTGCACCGTCTCCGGCTTGGCAATCAAGGCCGCGACGGTCTGCCCGATTGCCATACACATCAGGGCGCTGAGAATGATAAATGGGATAGCTATCGCTAGACCGAGAGTATCAAAACTCGCCCCGAACACCAGCACCCCTATCCCAATCAGCAAAAACGCCTGGACTACCATCACCGCCGATTGAACAATTATCCGGCTGACCAGCATCTGCCATATAGGAAGCGGGGTCGTCTGCACCCGGCGCAAAATCCCACGTTGCCGCCATTCCGCCATCGCCGAGGCATTGCCGATGATGCCGTTACTCATCAAACTCATTACCACGATACCGGGTATCATGAAGCTGATGACCTTGACCGAAGCAGGATTGGCCTCGTCTATCCTTTGGCTGCCAAAGATTGCCCCAAACAACAACATGTACACTATCGGGAAAAGAATTGTCCAGAACATAGCAGCCCGGTTGCGGATAAAAATCAGCAGATTGGTTTGGGTCAAAACCCCAAAGCGCCGCCAACCGTTCCCAACCACCTTTGGCTCACTCACCGGGTTCACTTGTACGCTCATCAAAAAGCTCCTTTTTGGGGCGGGGCTGAGGATTGATTTCCTCAATCGTAAATCGCGGCCTCGCCCCCTTTGGGGGTAAATCCCCTCAGTCCTCAGTCCTACCTAATCTTCCTCCCGGTTAATGTGATAAAAACATCTTCCAGGTCGGGCTGGCGGTAATTGAGGTCGAACAAAAGTTGACGGGCCTCGACTGCCAGTTGTTGCAAACCCAGCATGGTTTCAAAGGCATCGTTGGAAGTCACTTGCAGCTTTTCGTTCTCGTAGCTCACTTCGGTCACACCCGGCAAGGCCCGCACTTTTTCCTCCGGCAGACGCGCCGTCACCATTATCCGACTATCGGCGTGCAAACTATTTATCAGGCCGCCAGGAGTATCCAGGGCGATAATCTGTCCCCGATCAATAATTCCGATTCGATGACAAAGCTCCTGAGCCTCTTCCATATAATGACTGGTCAAGACTATCGTGCGACCTTCAGCCCGTATCTGACGAATAATATCCCAGACATTGCGGCGGGCCTGTGGGTCTAGGCCAGTGGTCGGCTCGTCCAGAATGACAATCTTAGGATTATTGGCGATAGCCAGGGCCAATGCGACCCTTTGCTGTTGTCCGCCGCTCAGTTCTTTGGCCCGCACTCCTGCTTTTTCTTCCAACTCGAAGCGAGCCAACAGCGCCAGAGCCTGGGCTTTGCTCAAAAACACCTCGTACAACCCGGCGTAAAACTGCACCAGTTCCAGCAACTTGAGTTCATCAAAAAAGGCGCTGGTCTGGAGGCTCACTCCAATCATCGGTTTAACCGCGTTAGCATCCCGCAGGGCATCATAACCCAGCACCTTCACGCTCCCTGCCTGGGGCTTGACCAACCCTTCTAGCACCGAAAGAATAGTGGTTTTACCCGCGCCATTCGGCCCAAGCAGCCCAAATATCTCGCCCTGCCGCACTTGCAAGCTCACGCCCTGCACAGCTTTGACCGAGCCGTAGGCTACTTCCAGCCCCTGTATATCTATCACCGGCTGACCGGGCGCAACCCGGTTCGCGCTATCCATTTCCTTTTGAATTAATCCGGGCATTGTTTTGCTCCTTGCTAAAAATGGTCAGTAAATAAGTTTTGAGTTTTGAGTTAAAATGCCACCACTAGCCGGATTTCTTTCGTCTTCCGTCTTGCATTTTACTAACCACCGACCACTGACCACTGACCACTGCTATAATAATATCGCTTGGTAAAACCGAGTGGAAGGGCCTGAAGTCACCAAAAAACCATTACTAAAGTCATTATCGCCCGGCAAGTTTACAAACTAGCTCACCTGGAATATAGTTAGCTCGAAAGGAGTAACTAGCGATGAGCTTTGATAATTTTGAGACCAAAGAGGCCAGAGAAGAAAAGAATCAGAACAAACCAAAACTGGCAAAAATTGAGGGCGGCAAAGATAAGGCCCAAAGGGATAAGTCCGAAAAAGATAAACCCGAAAAAGCCAAAGAAGCTAACAACAAAAGCAAAGGCAGCATTCTCTCGATTGGCAGTTCGGGAAGTATCCTTTGCATTGGTAGCACCGGCAGTCTGCTTTCGATAGGTAGCATCGGCAGCGCCCTCTCGATTTTTAGCGCGATTAGCGTGGGCAGCATCTTCAGCTTTGGCAGTGCTGGCAGCATTTTCGGGGCTTTCAAACTGGGGCGGGGAAAGTGAGGACTGAGGACTGAGGGGAAAGATAAAAGTTGGAAGACGGAAAGCGGAAGAAAATTACGGTGATTAGTTCGCATTTTAACTCAAACCTCAACCTCAAAACTACCTTACTGACCACTGACCACTGCTAGAGGAGTAACTATTGGTCGAGCGGGAAAAAGAAGAAGCGATTATAACCGAGGTGCTGGCGGCGGTTGCCGCCGGGTCAGTGGCGACCTCGCGGGCTATTTTTGTGACTGGCCCGGTTGGGCGGGGGCGCAGTTCACTCCTGGATTTTGCGGCAAGTCAGGCGGCTTCGTCCGGCGGAGCGGCGTGGCAGGGGCGCTGGCCCGATGGTGGCAATGGGCCGGAAGCCTTGCGCCCGATTTTGCCGGAAGCGGCTTTCGAGGGTTATGACAAAAGCGGGGCCTTAGTCGCCGACCTGGAAAACCGGGTGGAAGCGGCCCAACTTGATTTGGGCATCTCGCGTCCCGGCGACGACCTGGACGAACCGCGCTGGCGGGCGGTACAGGCTATACCGCCCCAGGCTTTGCACTTTCTCATCCGCCGGATCTACAATATTTACACTCCGACCCAGATGAGCGAACAGGCGGCGGCCTTTGTCAAAACCGGAATTGAACATATCGTGACCCTCAATGCCACCAATTTAGGCCAGTTGCGCCTGTTTGTAGACGAGCTAAAGGCCAGCTTTCGGGCCGAAGATTGGGAGCTATATTTGCACCCGGATGAAGGCTTGGCCCGCGCTCTGGGACAGGGCGTGGCTAAAATTGCTGGAAACAAAGTCCTGCTCATCACCATAGACGATTACGCCCCTGCCGAAAGTAGCAATGACCGATGGCTGAAACTGGTAATCGAGGAAAGCGGGCGCACTTTATGGCTATTTGCCGCTGAGGTCGGGCCGGGCTGGGGCGAAGAATTGCAACTCGCCCCGCTATCAGCGTCAGGAGTAGCAGCGTATTTTCAGGCCGGATTTAACCGTAGCTTGAGTCAGGAAGAAATTTTGTGGCTGACGGCGTTGAGTGGCGGTGAACCGTTGGCCCTGGCGATTGCCGCCGACCTGTTCGCAGGCGGCGCGACGGCTTCCGAACTGGATGCAGCGGTTTCTCGCACCCCCGAAGACCGTCTGCAAGGGCTGTTTTTATACTTTGTGGAAGAAAATCCGGCCTTGAGTCAGGAAGAGCAAATGTTGCTCTACTGTGCGGCCTTGCTCCGCCGCCCTGACCGCGATTTTCTAACCCGCTTTGATGCGGCCCTTAAAGTAGCCGATTACAGCTATAATCTCGAAAACTTCGCCGGACTTTTTAGCGCCCATCCCTGGCTAGGCCAGAATGGCGAGTTACATCCGGCCCTCAAACAGGCTTTGCGCCAATATTTAATGCTAGAACGGCGACGCTTTTCGCAACCGATTCAGGAAGGGATTATCGAACCGGCCCGCACTGTCGCGGTCAATCGGCTGGCCTTGCACGAGTCGGAACTGGTCGCCGATGCCACCCATCGCGGTAGCCTTGCCGCTCGCGCCCAGGATGTCGAATGGGGCGAGCGAGTGGCAGATGTGGCTTATTATCGGCTTTGGCTGGACGAAGCGGTAGGGATGTTCTTTTTGTTGCCACGCTGGTTGATGACGCTGGCCTACAACGAGGGGCTGGCCCGTCAGTTGCTGGCTTTGGTCGAAGGGATGCGCCGCACCCTCTATTCCGAGGGCCAGGAAATTTTGCCTGCAATGCGGGTCTTGCTCACTCCCGGTTATAGCGGCGGACGAGAGCGACTGGAACAAAAGCTTAAAGCCCTTGAAGGGCTAGAGGAGTTTGGGACTTCGGCGCGAGGGCGCTGGTACAAGGTCGAAAATCTGGGACAACGCCCCCAAAGCGGTGGCAGCCCCGAAGCCGAATTGCGCGGTCTCCTAAAGTGGTTTCAGGCCCGCCTTTTGGAAGAGGCCGGACAATACGAGCGGACTGCTTCGATTTATGAAAGCGTGCTGGCAACAAACGTCAAGATGCCCGAAATGGAGCGGGCCGCCGCCCGTTCTATTCTGGCACTGGCGACTCGCTATCGTCTCAAAGGGGCTAACGAAGCGGCCTTTAGCGCCTTTAGTCGGGCGGCGGAACTGGATGGGCAACCGCCGGAAGTGCAACGCGCCCTGTTTTATCAGGCCGTCCGCACTCGCTATTTTGATACCGCCCTCAAAGCGGCGGATGCGTTGGAAGCTACGCCGGGCTACGAAGTACAAGGGGCGCTATACAGCATCTTTGCGCTCTTGGCTTTAGCTCGCGCCCCCGAAGCCCAAACCGAGCTACGCACTCTGCTGACCCATCCTGCCGAACAACTAACCGAAACCCGCGCCACTTTCCAGCTATTGACCGCCCTGGCAAAACTGCCCGCCGATACCCCCGGTCTGAGCGAGATTTTGGAGCAGCTACCAGCGGGGGACGCGGGAAATTAGGACTGAGGACTGAGGGGAAAGATAAAAGACGGAAGACGGAAAGCGGAAGAAAATTATGGGGATTAGTTGGCATTTTAACTCAAAACTTTCTTTCTGACCTCCGACCACTGACCACTGCCAAAAGGAGTTTGCGTGCGACTGTATTTTATCCGGCACGGTGAAAACCAGGCCAATATTGACCACATTATGGCTTATAAAGTGGTGAATTTCCCGTTGACCCCCAAAGGGGTGGAGCAAGCCGAATATCTGGCGGCCTGGCTTTCTGACCACAAAATTGCCAGGGTCTATAGCAGCACTTTACAGCGGGCCTGGCAGACCGCCGAAATCATTCGGGGGCGGTTGGCGCTGCCCGAAGTGCGCCAAATCGAGGATTTGCGGGAAGTGAATGTCGGAGTGCTGGATGGCAAAAGCGATTTGGCAAGCTGGGAAATCCACGATGGGATTTTGCTGCGTTGGAATGAAGGCGAGGCGACGGCCCTTTTTGAAGAGGGCGAAGACCACCACGCTCTGCGAGAACGTCTGCGGCGGGCGGTGGAAGAAATCGTGACTGAAAACGCCGATTTAGGCCCGGAACAGGGTATCGCGGTAGTTGCTCACGGCGGGTTATTGGTCTACGGCTTGCCCTGGCTTTGCCACGACTTGCCCTTTGAACAAGTCCAGGGCGGCCTCAAGAATACCGCGCTTTCGGTAGTGGAAGTCAAAATCGAAGCCGATAGCCATCAGTTTAGTTGCGTGCGATGGGGAAGCCTTGAACACTTACCGCCAAGCTGAACCGACCCACCCGGCGGCAACCTCGCGCCCTCCGAGTTGGCGACGCTACCTGAAATGGGAAGCCCTGGCCGCTTTAGGGCTAGGCACCCTCGGCCTGCTGGTTTCGTTCCACACTTTTAGTCGCGTCTGGCAAGCTTTGGCGGCCCTCTTTTCGGGGAAATTCGGGGCAGTGCTGGACATTAGTACCCCGCTCGATTGGCTGGCTGCCCCCGGCCCAGTATTCCCCTTGCTGATGCTGGCGCTATGGCTACAGGGCGCAATTACCCTCTTTTTCTTTAATCAATCCCAACCTGAACCTGCTCCCTCGGTAGCTTATCAGCCGCTAAAACCCTCCTTGCGATATGTCGCCTTGATAGGGTTGGGGCTAGGACTGGGACTGGCGCTTTATATCGGCTGG
The DNA here is from genome assembly GCA_038245615.1 of Chloroflexia bacterium. Lineage (GTDB taxonomy): Bacteria > Chloroflexota > Chloroflexia > Chloroheliales > Chloroheliaceae > 54-19. Next base: position 33,296 of record JBBRSG010000065.1, read on the forward strand.
GCCGAGCGGTCAGCCCAACTTTTGCCGGATAATAGCGGGCGTTTACCGGCTTCTAATTACGATGAGATGGCCTACTTTAGCAGCGCCGCGATGCTGACCCAGGGCAATTTACCCTACCGAGATTTTCTGTTGGTGCAACCGCCTGGCACCGAGCTTTTTTATGCCGGGGTGCTAAAGCTCTTTGCCCCGGCGGGCGGGGCGGGCGGTTTGCCAGATTTCTTGACGGCGCGATGGAGTGTCATCATTTTAGGGCTATTGACCATTGTCGGGGCAGGTTGGTTGGCGGGGCGCATTTGGGCGCAAGATGGACGTTGGGCGGTTGGGCCGGGGCTGGCGGCTGCCCTTATTTTGGCCTCGGATAGCCGGACCGCTAGTATCACGACCCTGGAAACCCCGGTGAATTTTTTCGCGGTGCTGGCGCTGGGGTCGGCTTTCGAGGCCGAGCGGCTAGTTCAACGACGACTACAGGCCGGATTATGGCTACTAGCCGGAGCATTAGCCGGATATTCGACCCTGTGCAAATTGCCAGGAGTGGCCCTGATTTTCGCGCTGCTGGTCTATTTGCTGATACGGCGACAGTGGCGCGGCTTCTGGTGGACGTTGGGCGGAATTGCCGGGAGCGTGATAGTGGTACTTGGGCCGATAGTGCTGCAAGCCGGGCCGGGCCAGGTGCTTCGCCAGATGCTAATTTTCCAGCTTTTGCGCCCCCAGGAAGTTCGCGAAGGTCTCGACCAGGTGGGCCGGATGGCAGATTATCCCGACAGCGCCCTGACGGTCTGGCTGGGCGGGTTGGCCTTCGCTTGGCTGGCAATCTGGCTGAGGCGGGGCGGCAAAGATAGCGGGCGCACCCTGATACCGGCTCTTTGGAGCTTTCCGATTCTGGTGGTCTTCTTCATCAGCAAATCCTTTCACCCCTGGTACTATGTTCAATGGGCCTTGCCCCTGGCATTGTTAGCGGGCGGGCTTTTTTCGGTGGAGCTATGGCGGGGGTCGAAAATTGAAAATCGAAAATCGAAAATCGAAAATCAGAGGGCGGAAAACAGAAGATGGAGAGCGGGAGTTAGAGAGAAAGTTTTGATTGCCGCAATAGCTATCTTAGGTTTGGCGGTGGGTGGCCCGTTGTGGGTGGCGCAGTGGCAAACCGCGGGGCAAGTCCAGTATGACCGGGTATATCGCGGGACGGGCGAGGCCCTGCAAAACGAGGCCGAGCCGGGCGCGGTGCTGGCCTTTGACCCTGGCTATACCTGGATAAGTAGAAGGCAGACGGTTCGCTTGCCCGCCACCGGGCAGTTTTTGGTGGATAGCTCGGCGACGATGGTTTACCTGAATTTGGATATTGACCGGCGCAGCCTGTCCGACCTGTTCGGGGCGGCCCTGTTCGGTAAACGCGAGCGAGGACAGGTAGAGGCGATTTTCCAGCGGGACCGCGCTCAAGCCCTACTGGTCGAGGGGCTGACCGGGGCAAGCTTTGTAGTGCTGGACGGCAAGATGGCCCTGCCCCAACTCACTCCTCAATCTGTCGAGTTTATCGAAACGGCGGCGGTAAAAGGGCAGACGATTGATTACGCCGACCTGTATCGGGTGCGCCCTTTGGAGATGCGAAAAGCGTGGAGCTTTGATAACGGGCTGCTTCTGACCCCGTTTGGCCTGAGTACCTCGCTCTCCGGCAAGGCCAACGCCGACCCGGTAGCGCCGGGCGAAATTATTCGGCTGGAGGCCGCGACGCTCGCCGGGCGCAGTCTGGATTTGCGGTTGGTCTGGGGCGTAAAACGCCCGTCTGCCCAATCGGTCAAGCTCTTTGTCCATGTAATAGACGAAAAGGGCAACCGGGTAGCCCAGCGCGACACCTTGCCGCTTGACGATAAGGCCGATACCCGCTTCTGGAAAATTGGGGATGGCTGGCAGGATGTCCACAGCTTGCCCCTGCCTGTAGGTCTGCCGTCGGGTCGCTACCGGGTGGAAATCGGTATTTATGATGCCGCCACCGGCCAGCGCATCAAAGCCGAAGGCCGCGAAACCTTGACTCTGGGCTATCTGGTTGTTGTTTGAAATACTTTTTAACAGGGATGAACAGGTGGGACTTGTGATCATTATACTAGATAGGGGCAAGCGCACGAGCGCACCGGGGCTGAAGCCGCCGGGCTAGGATACGAAGCCGGGTCAACCCGGCTGTAACGGCTTTTCCGGCCCGATTATGAGCTTTGACTTAGAGCCTATCTCAATAGGTGAATGATTTGGTAGGGGCGCTGCTTGCCGCGCCCAAATCGAGGCGCGCCGGGCGCGGCAAGCACCGCCCCTACTGAGATAGGTTCTAAATAACCATGGTGACACGGGTATCAGCG
>JBBRSG010000066.1:0-35523 GCA_038245615.1 Chloroflexia bacterium
ACCACTGACCACTGACCACTTTTCCCAAAACATAGCGGCTGATACCGGCGATGCTTTTGGCATCCTCGATTTCGCCGCGATTAACCATCTGGACAGCTTCCAGGATAGGGACGGTCACAACTTCGATTTCCTCATCCACATCGGCAGGCAGACGGCTTTCGGTTAATCCTTCAGCCAAAAAAAGATGGAGATATTCGGTGCAGAAGCCGGGGGCGCTATAAAAACCACCCAGTGAGGTAATATGTTCGGCTTTGAAGCCGGTTTCCTCTTGCAACTCGCGCCCGGCGGTAAAGATTGGCTCTTCGCCTTCCTCACGAGTTCCGGCGGGTAATTCCAGCAAAACCTGCCCGGCAGCCCTGCGCCATTGCTTGACCATAAGGATATTGCCCTGTGAGTCTATCGGCACAATAACCACTGCCCCAGGGTGCAACACTATTTCGCGTTTATAGGGTTTATTACCCGCCACGCTAATCGTATCTACCCGAAGCGAAATTATTTTGCCTTGATAAACCATCTCACGGTCAATTTTGGCGGTAGCTTCCAACTCGGCTTTAGATTGAGCCGATTGCTCCTCGCTCATTGGCAGTTTTCTCCCCTATCACCTGTACTAAATCAGGGTCAATTCCTGATAGCTAATCTGGCAACCCGATTATATCTAAGAGTCATAGCGACTAGCAACCCAATCATATCTCGTACTTACTTTTACCTACTTATTACTCTTTTATTAAGATTGATTTTATCAGCAATTTAACTTTACCACAACCCATAAATAAAATGTCATAGCTGCTTAAAAATATTGGTGAGGGTATTTTGGGGGCAAATATGGTAAGATGAGCGGGCAGGGGTGGAACGGAGATAAACCAGAGAATTTTGGATGATGGCAACGGTTTCAGAAGGAGGATTTAAATGACAACGAAGTTATTAGATGGACAAACCGCGATAGTCACCGGAGCAGGGCGCGGGATAGGGCGGGAGATAGCCCGTGAACTGGCGGCGACCGGGGCGAATGTCGTGCTTAACTATGCCACCAGCGCCGAAGCCGCCAAAAAGTTGGCGGAAGAACTGGAAAGTGAGTATGGCGGCAAGCATTCGGCGCTCCAGGCCAATGTTGCTGACTATAACGAGGCGCAACAATTGGTCAAGCAGGCCCAGGAAATCTACGGACGGGTAGATGTGTTGGTCAATAATGCCGGGATTACCCGTGACAAGACCCTCAAGAATATGACTTATGACCAGTGGGATGAGGTTATCCATACCAACCTGTACAGCGTTTTTAACTGCACCAAAGCCGTGCTGCCCCTGATGCTGGAACGGAAATACGGACGCATTGTAAATATCAGCTCTTTTGTGGCGCTGGCAGGAAACATCGGGCAGGCCAATTACGCCGCCACCAAGTCGGGCATGATTGGTTTCAGCAAATCGGTGGCTCTGGAAGTGGCCCGCTATGGCATCACGGTCAATGTGGTCTGTCCTGGCTTTACCGAAACCGATATGCTGTGGGAAGTGCCGGAAAATATCCGACAACGAATTCTGGAACGCATCCCCATGAACCGCTTTGGCACTTCCGAGGAAATCGCCAAGTGTGTGCGCTACATCGTGGCCGAAGCCTCCTACATGACCGCCCAGGCCATCAGCATAAACGGCGGAGTCTATATCTAGGTAAGCTGAAGTCATAAATTTAAACCTTTGGCTGGCAAATTGCCTTTTCCCCGAAAAAGTTATATTTGAAAGATTTACGGCGTAAATTTTTCAAATATAACCAAACTCGGTTTTGGGTATAGCCGCCTATCCTCAAATCAGAAAATCGCTCTAAGCGAAAGTCCTAAATTTGACCCACTGCCCCATGATTTTCCTCATTCCCATTGACGAATTGAGCCGGGTTGTATATAGTCAACCTAATTGATTTCCAATTCCAGTGAAACCACCGGTATCAATGGCTTCATCTGGCCTGGCTATATTTTCAACAGCACCATAAAATCAGGAGGTGCGCTTTTATGATTGAATCCCGCAAATCTACCCTTAAATCTGACCTGCCTCCCACCGAAGAAATAAAATTCTCGACCCGCGCCAAAGTCTGGACGGTGGCGATTTTGGTCGGACTGGCAGTGATTTTTTTGCTGCGGGTAGGGGAAGTTCTCTCGCCGTTTCTGTGGGCCATAATTACGGCCTTCATCTTTAATGGCTTGTTGCGGACCTTGACCCAACGGTTTGGCTGGAAACGCTGGCTGGGTGTTACGTTGGTTTTTGGGCTTTTCTTTATATTGCTGGGTGTTGGCCTGTTATTTCTTATCCCGGCTATCAGCAACGAAGCCAAAATCCTGGCAAAAGATATTCCTGGTCTCAAACGCTCGGTGGACGATTATCTGGATAAAAATCCCAACATTATCATTCTGGGATTTGAGGCCAATTCCGAAACCGTCCGCAATCTGATAAATACCGGGTTAGACCGTTTGCCGGAAGTTGCTCAGGAATTCGGGCCGAAACTTGTCACCGGCAGTTTTCATTTTCTGCTCGACTTGTTGCTCTATCTGATAACCACTTTTTATCTCATGCTGATGGGCGGGCGAGCTATCTGGCGTTTTGTTTCCACCTTACCGCTGGCCTTCCGGGGTGAAATTCGGGGGCTGTTTGTCCGGGCCGACAATGTTTTGGGAGCGTATATCAAGGGCCAGATTTTGCTGGTGCTGATTATGAGTGCGGCTTCTTTTATAGCGTTAAGCATTCTAGGTATCCGCTATTCGCTATTGCTGGCGATTATGGTCGGTATTCTGGAACTCATTCCGTTTGTTGGGCCATATCTGGCGATTTCAATTTGCTGTGTCGTGGCCTACTTTCAACCACATGGGCCAGGTTTATCCTTTGGAATGGAAGCTTTAACCCTGGTGATTGTAGTCGGGGTTGTCCTGATGGTCTTGCGGCAGTTGGAAGATTTGGTAGTCATCCCCAATATTATCGGCAAATTGGTAGAATTAGCGCCTCTATTGGTCATCTTTAGTACTATCACCGCCGCCGCCCTGATGGGGCCAAAGGGTCTTTTACTGGGCGTGCCGATTGTTGCAGTGCTAAAAATTATTGTGGGCTACCTATATTACAAACTGGTAGATGCTGACCGCCAGAAACTTTTTATCAGCCCGGATACTGAATTTGAAGAGCTAAAGGGCAAGTTGCTGGAATATCCGCCCGACAGTCGTCTGCTGATTATTTCTGAGCCAGTCGCTGAAAGTCTGATTGAACCGGCTTCCTTGACCGAAATGCAGGATATGAGCCTGACCCGAAGGCTCGATTTGGCCTTTTACATTGGGGAAGAAGAAAAAGCTGCCCATACTCTGCGCGAGGCTGGTTTCCCGATTGTCAGTTTGTCTCAGGAACATTTTTTGAGCGACACCGGGCGTTAGGCCCTTAAAGTAATATTGGGTGATTATAATAGAGCGGGGCAGACGTTCAACCGCACCGGGGCTGAAGCCACCGGTGCGCTCAAACGCCCGCCCCGATCCAGGGATATGCGGATTATTTTCTTAAAATTCATAATCGGACTGTCACTTCTTTCTTGTTTGAGCTTGAAACGAATGATATAATTAACATATTATGGAAAATAGGCCAAAAGAAAACGAAAAATTATATCGAGCCGAAGCAATTGTGCTGAAAAGCATGAACGTCGGGGAGGCCGACAAGATTCTGACGGTCTACACCGATACTCGCGGTAAGCTTTCGGTGGTTGCCAAAGGTATTCGGCGCACTACCAGTCGGCTGAGTGGCTATGTCCAGCGTTTTACCCGCGCCCGGCTTTTAATCGCCAAAGGCCGCAATCTCGACATTGTGACCCAGAGTGAGCCGGTGACAATCTATCGCACCCTTTCGGAAGACCTGGATTTGTTCGCCTACGCTTCCTACGCCGCCGAACTGCTCGACCGCTTGACCGAAGAAAATAGCGAAAACTTTCCGGCCTATCAATTGTTGGTCGCCACCTTCGAGGCGCTGGATGGCGGGGCGGAACCTTCTCTGACCATCCGCAGCTACGAGTTGCACCTGCTGAATTACATGGGCTATCGGCCTCAACTGCAAGAGTGTGTCCGCTGTAATGCTGTTTTGCAGCCGGTAATCAATTACTTTAGCCCCGAACTGGGGGGAGTCTTGTGCAATGCCTGTGGGCAGATTGAGCGCCGAAGTGTCGAACTGAGCGTGGATGCCCTCAAAATATTGCGCCATTTGCAACGGACCCCCTTTGGGAGCGGGCCTGGTATCCGGCTTTCCAACCAGTTGCGGAGTGAATTGGAACAAGTAATGCGAAGCTATACTCGCTATTTGCTGGAACGTGATTTGAAGTCGGCAGAGTTTATACATAGTTTAAGCTGATTTGGTACAATCGTGGGGCATCCAGACTGGCGACCGCTTTACGGTACATTTAATATCGAGGAATTGGCCCAAAAAGACCGCTCAGAAAGAAAAGAGGTGCGAAATGGCCTACGACACTAAACATCTGGGAAAAGGTGAAAAAGTCGTATATTATGCCCACAAGCATTGGATTGTATTATTTCAAGCTGCCCTACAGTGGATTTTGCTTTTTATCTTTGCGCTGGTTGCCACGATTGTAATATTTATTCAGAACCCTAACCCGGCAGAATTTTGGTTCACCGCCAAAAATATTGGGCTAATTGTTGGCTTAGTCGGATTAGTAGCGGGGATAATCGGCTTCACTTTCTCTTTTCTGGTCTGGAAATTCGAGCAGTATTTAATCACCAACGAGCGGATTATCAAAATCGAAGGCATTATTAACAAGAATGAAAACGCGACGGCCCTCGACAAAGTGAATGATGTCGTCACTAACCAGACCTTGATAGGCCGGATGCTGGGTTACGGGTTCGTTTCGATTGAAACCGGCAATGACTCGGTTACAAGTTTAGATCATCTCGCCAACCCCCATGAATTCAAGCGGGTGATGCTGGATGCCAAAAACCAGATTTACGGGGATGCTAAAGACATTGCGGCGGCAGAAGTGGCTAATCGGTATGCCCCACCTCAGAACAATCGCGCTCTGCAAGATGACCGAGGCTATGCTCCGCCTCAACCCCAGCGCCCACAATACAACCAGAATCAGGGTTACGCCCCGCCGCCGGTGGACCCACGTGGTTATGCTCCTGCCCCCGGCTACGCCCCGAATAACGGCTACGGTGGCTCTCAGGGCCAACCTCCGACCACTCCCCAGCAGATTGCCGAGGCTATTCAACAACTCGCCCGATTGCGGGATGGCGGGGTTATCAGCGAGGCCGAGTTTCAGGCCAAGAAAAACGAACTCATGAGCCGCATGTAAGCTATTATGACAAACGTTAGTTAAGCGAGGGCCATTTCCTTTGAAAAACCCACATGAGCTAATCCATCATGCCCGCGATTTCCTGCATCCGCTATTGGGAGACCGCGCCCCGAAGGTCGGCCTGATTTTGGGGAGCGGGTTGGGCGCTCTAGCCGACGAAGTTGAAGACGCAGTAGGGATTCCCTATCATATGATACCCGGTTTTGTGACTTCGACGGTTCATGGTCACGCCGGAAGATTGGTGGTAGGTCAGCTTGCCGGGCAGACCGTTATGGCGATGCAGGGCCGCTTCCATTTTTACGAAGGTCACGACATGGCGCAGGTCACTTTCCCGGTGCGGGTGATGAAGGCGCTGGGGGCAACTACTTTGATTGTGACCAACGCTGCCGGAGGTTTGAACCCGGCTTATCAGGTGGGCGACTTGATGGGGATTGCCGACCATATTTTTCTGCCGGGCATGACCGGGGCGAACCCCCTGCGTGGCCCAAATGACGAGGCCTTGGGAGTACGTTTTCAGCCGATGGTCAACGCCTATACTCCCCGTCTGTTGGAACTGGCCCAAAGTGAGGCCGCCGGACTAAATATCCCCTTTCAGCGCGGAGTTTACGTGATGTTGACCGGCCCGAATTTTGAAACGCGGGCCGAAATGCGGATGTTACGCGGTTTCGGGGCGGATGCCGTCGGCATGTCTACTGCCCCGGAAGTTATCGTGGCGGCGCATGGCGGGATGGAAGTATTGGGCATCAGCACCATCACTAACGTGCTTAATCCCGACCTCACTACCGAGGCCAACCACGAAGAGGTTTTGCAGGTTGGGATGGAAGTCGGGCCGCGTCTGGCCTCATTGGTAAAGGCCATTTTGCCCAAAATCTGACCTTAAATCCATTTTAACAGGCATAGACAGGATTAACAGAATATAAATAAACAAAAAACCCGCCAGTGACGGGTTTTTTGATGTTTATACTCTAAACCTAATTTCTTTTAACCAATTCGTCAAAAGCTAATCCAAGTTGGCGACGGACGGTATTGGCATCCTGGGCATTCGGATTTTTACGCAGGTAATTCCGCAAATCGGCAATGGCCCGCCCATAATTCTCACCCCGAATATAGAGCAAGCCCCGGTCACGCTTTTCTTCCGACGATTGGGGATTGAGCAACATCATAAAGGCCTGAAATTCTAGCGCCCGCACCCAATCCTGCTCACTGACACAGACGGCTTTTAAGTTCAGCAGCATCCGGGTCAAAAACTGGCGTTTGGTGTAGGGTCGGGCCAGAATGGGCCGAATCGGTAAGGCCCGCCCATTACGCTCCCGCACCAACTCCAGCAAATCTTCCTCGGTCAGAATCGCCCCGCCATTAAAGGGGTCAAGGAAAATTTCCTCTGGTTGATTGGGAATATTGTAATTTGCGCCTTCCTGACGCTCCAGATTCTCGAAATTCGAGCCAAAAAAGTCGCGGCCTGATGCCTGGGGCGCAAGTTCTCGATAGCGGATGATAAAGTGACCCGGCAGGCCGATGCCCTCGAAATGCAGCCCTAGCCGCTTGCCCAATTCCATATATAACAGGGACAGGCTGATTGGGATGCCGGTTTTGCGTTCCAGTACATCGTTTAGAAACGAATTGCGGCGGTCATTGTACTCGGTTTCATTGCCACGAAAGCCCTTGAGGGTATAGAGAAAATAATTCAGGCTTTCGATATTTTTGAGAGGATTAGTTTCGATGACAAGCAGGGGGCGCACTTCGTCTGCGAGGTCATCCAGTTGAGTGAGATAATAAGCTTCATTCAGCCCGGAATATTCCTGACTGGCGATTATCATTGCGGCTTCGGCCAGGTCAATCTCCTCGTCGGGTTGTTCCAGCAACCGGGCGAAGCGGCTTAGAGGGCTACCGAATAGCGTATCTTCCGGGGTGGTCCAATAATCAAAAATACTGCCTTCGATATAGTTCTTATTAAAATCTTCTTGGCCTATACTATCATCGTCCATCACTTTACTAGCCTACTTTCATAATCTAAAATCCAGGTTTCATCTAAAACCTTTGGCTTACTCTAATATCTATCTCAATTTATATACCACAAATATATACGTTTTGATTAAGGATTCGTCACAACATTGTGAAATTTTCGACCAAACCCGGTCTGTAAATAGAATGCGCTAGGAAAATAGTCCTAGCGCAGCACCCGTCCGTTTTTATGGGCCTTTTCCGGGTTCAAATAGTAGGTCATACTTTGCAGCAAACCCACCGGGTCTATATTCCGGGTACGCACTTCCGGCGGCACTTGCAGACTGACCGGAGCATAATTCAAAATTGCCTTGACCCCCGCCGTCACCAGCAAATCTACTACTTCCTGGGCGCTAGGGGCAGGAACAGCGACAATCGCTACCTGCAAACCCATTTCGCCGATTACCTCCGGGATTTTGGAATAATGATGAACCGGCAAACCGACCAGTTCTTGTCCAACCTTGCGAGTATCCGCATCGAACAAAGCCACTACCTCAAAGCCCTTGTCGCGGAACCCCCCATAGCGAGCAATCGCTTCGCCCAGATGCCCGGTGCCGACCAACGCTACGCCCCACTGCTGTTCCAGATGTAAAATATCCCGAATTTGATTGAGCAGAAACTGGACGTTATAGCCCTTGCCTTGCTTCCCGAACTCGCCGAAATACGATAGGTCACGCCGAATCTGGGCGGCAGTCACGCCGATACGCTGGCCTAACTCGCTACTGGAAACGGTTTGCACGCCTTCGCCCGCCAAAAAGGTCAGGCTACGGGCATAAATCGGCAAGCGACGAATCACAATATCGGGTATTTCCATATCTTTCATCATGCTAGATGTACTCCTTCGTGGAAGCCTGATAACTGCCATCGTTACCAGCCAACTGTATCCCCTTTTTCCGGTTTGGGCCGGAATTAGCTCCACCCCTCAAAATAATCAGGGCAACCATCAGGATTGCCCTTACATTTTCCGTTTCCGGCTAGATTTTAGGCCTTAATCCCAACGTGAATCGCCACTGCTCCCAAACTATAACGTTTAAAGCGCACCTGGGTCAACCCGGCCCGCTCCATAATTGCTTTGACTTCTTCGGGCGGCGGAAAATGGCGGGCCGAGTCTGGCAGATAAGTATAAGCTTCACCGTGTCCGCTTATCAAACGTCCGAGCAGAGGAACGATTCGGTTAAAATAAAGCTGATGTCCCCAGCGCACCGGGGCAAATTTGGGGCGGGCTACTTCTAGGCAAACTACGCGCCCGCCCGGTTTAGTGACCCGGCCCATATCCCGAAAAGCTTGCTCGATATTAGTGACATTACGCATGGCAAAGCCGGTGGTCACACAGTCAAAGGTGTTATCTTCAAACGGCAAATTAAGCGCATCGGCGGCAACCCATCGAATAAGCTTGCCAACCCCGGCTTTTTCGGCCTTGCCAGGGCCAGGCAGCATCATTTCTAGACAGAAATCGCTGGCGACAACCTCGCCCTGTGGCCCGACTTTGGGGGCAAGCGCCAGGGCAATATCCCCCGTACCAGTGGCTACATCCAGGGCTTTGCCACCGAGCGGCGGGGCAGCTTCGGCTACGACGGTTTTGCGCCAGCCTTGATCCAGCCCAAAAGTCATCAGACGATTTACTTTATCGTAGCTGGGGGCAATTTGGGCGAACATGTTATTAACATATTCAGCTTTGTGCGCCGGATTAAAACCCTTTAGACGGTCACTGGCGATGCGGTGTTCGGCGGGAGTTTCTTCATTAACTACAGACTTCATGGAGGCAAACCTGCCCTTAATCCAAAAATATCAGCCTTTTATAGAGTGAGTTTGCCGGGTAAGGCCATTGTGACCCGGCTAGGGTAAAGCTTGGGGTTATTTTAACATTCTAGTTACGTAAAATCAATAGCCTCTTGCCAAATTTATCACAATCTTTACTTGGGCAAATTATACCGCATTGGGTAGCAAGCTGAGTTAGAATAGAGTTAGAATCAGCCTAAACCCTTTTGTATCGGCAACAAATATGTTACATTTAATCAAGAGCTGTGTCAGCTTTTAAGGTACTCCAAAACGTAGTAAAAGGGGCTTTTAATATGATGGAACAACTTTCGCCGTCCCAAACGACCCAAATTTTGATGCCCAGCGCCGGGCAATTGCTGGTGCAACGTCTGGCAAAATATCAGTTCGACCCGGAAGAAGTAAAGGCCTTTGGGGATTATATAGACCAGGCCCGCGATGAAGAATTGTATCGGCTCAACCCTCGCCGGGCCGCCGCTCACGCCGAGATTGATTTGCGCCGGGCGCTGGAAATCGCCGCCATGGGGGTCCGCGAGGGGATTTTTAATCTCTTGTGGGGGGTAAATTGTGCCGGGTGCAATGGCGAGCTTTGCAGCTTTCCTAATCTGAATGTCGCCCCCGCGTTGGGCGAAATGACCTGTCCGGCCTGCCGAACTCAAAACTCAATCGCAGTGGACCATCAGCTTCAGGTAACGTTTTCGATCCATCCGGCGGTGCGGGTTCTCGATTTGCCGCCAATCGAAGTCGCTTTCCCGGATGGGTTTTTACCGACCTCCAAAGAAGATTTTATCCAGAATACTACCCCCGAACAGCAAGCCTTGTTTGAAAATTTGCAACAACTGGCCCAGGAACACGCCCCCGTGACCGGCATGGATTTACTGCATGTTCAGATGTTCCGCGATTTCTTCAAAGACCAGGTTCTGCCGGTTCATGTCAGCCTCAAAGTGACGAGGGTCGCTTTGATTTTTACCGATTTACGGGGTTCGACGGCGATGTACGCGGCAAAAGGCGACCCTTTAGCTTACAATCTGGTACGCCAGCACTTTGATTTGCTGGTGCGCGAAACCGGGCGCTTTGGTGGGGTAATCATCAAGACGATAGGTGATGCGGTAATGGCCTCGTTTGTCCGGGAAGTAGATGCGGCGCGGGCGGCGGTCGCTTTTCAGGAAGCGATTGCCGAGTTTAATCGCCAGAATAACCTGGACGGCAGCGAGGCCCTGATTCTAAAGATAGGTTTGCACAGCGGGCCGTGTCTGAATGTAAATCTGAATGATACCCTCGATTATTTTGGCACAACCGTCAATACTGCCGCCCGAATTGGTAGCCTCAGCAAAGGCGGCGATATTGTGGTTTCGCGGGCTTTTCTGGAAGATGTTGCGGTACAACAAGCTTTCATGGCAGGAGGATATACGCCCCGCGAAACTATGCGGGTGATATTGCGCGGTTTGCCCGAACCCGTCGAAGTCACCCAACTTGTTCCCGCCAACATGCTAACCGAAGCCCATGTGCCCTTAGTAGGTCAGGTCGGGGGATAGGAAAGTTTTGAGTTAAATTAGGAGTGTCAACCCCTAGCCGGAATTTCTCAGCACTCAGCACTTTTCTGACCACTGACCACTTTTTAACAGGAGGAATGTGCCGCTATATATTACCCTTTGTGGCAATATCGGGGTGGGTAAAACTACCCTGGCGGGGATGATTGCCGAGCGATGGCGCTGGCAGCTTTTCGCCGAATCGGTTGCCGACCATCCCTATCTGGCGGATTATTATAATGACCGCTCGCGCTGGGCCTTAGCCAGCCAATTGGTGTTCCTGGAGCGGACTTTCCGGCAGCAGATTACAATTACTCGCGGGGAAGCCAACGCCGTCCAGGAGCGCAGCGCCGCCGAAAACTTTATGGTCTTTGTCGATTCGCTTTATCAGCAGGGAATTTTGCCCGCCCGCGAGTATGGTACTTTGCGAGATATGTATTTGCTATTTGAAGGGTTGGTGCGGCCCGCCGATTTACTGGTCTATCTCCGGGCCAGCGAAGATACTTTATTGCACCGCATCGCCTTGCGTGGGCGCAGCTACGAGGCCAGGGGAGTAGACCGCGAGTATCTAAAGGCCTTGAACACCGCCTATGACCGCTTTGTGGATGAATATCAGATTGGCCCAAAGCTGGTCATAGATATGGACAATTTCGACATCAGCTTGCGCTCCGCCGATGCCGAAACCGTCCTGAGCCGAATCGCTGAGGCCACCGGCTATAACCCCGAACTGACCCTGTTTTAATTGCCAGCTTTTAACCCAGCCCCAAGTTTTACTTTAAGCTTTTGAGATAAGCATAAATTAGCCGGGCATCCCCGTCAGGGAGTTGAGCGGCGGGATAGGCCGGCATTGCCCCACCTCCACTGCGAATTTGCCGTAGCAAACCCTCAAACGGAAAGGCAGGGTTGGCGATTTTCGGGCCGATGCCGCCCGTCGCCGTCACCCCGTGGCAACCCGCGCAACCTTGATTATTGAATACGGCTAGTCCTTTGGTCACATCATCGCCTCCCGCCGCCGTAGTCGGGGCAATCGCGGCGGCGGTAGTCGCAACCGCCGCCGTAGTAGCTAATTGGGTTGTAGGCGCGGCAACAGCAGCAGTGGTATTAGCGGCAGCGGCAGTGGTCGCCACTGCAATTACTGTTGGCGTGACACTAACGGCGGGGTTGGCAGGAACGGCGGTGGCTGTTCCTTTTTGCAATGCCCGCACATAAGTTACGGCCTTCCACATATCCTGCTCGCTGATTATATCCTTGAATTTAGGCATACCGACAAATGATAGGCCGTTTTCCAGAATCCAGAATAATTCGCCATCGGTCTTTTCAACCGTCCTGCTTTCCAGCAAATTGGCGGCGGGTGGAAACAAGCCTTTGCCTAACGGAGCATCGCCTTTACCCGTCGCCCCATGACAAACCGAGCAATTACCCAAGAAAACCGGACGGGCGGTAGTGACATTAGCCTCGTTAAGGGCTACCGGATTGGCCTTGTTCTTGTAGCTGCCATCTATCGCGGCGGAAATCCGCGATTCCCCAATTTCGGCTTCCAATGGAAACGGGCTGCGGTGTTTGAGCAATTCCGGTGAAAGTAAAAAGCCCAACAGCCCACCTACCACGACCAGCCCAAAGATGCCACTGATAAAGCCGGTCCAAAACCCCCCTGGGCGACGTGCTTTTCGGGGGTTGTCAGCCCTCAAGTCGGTCTCCGTATTCACCGATTGACCCTTTCTGCTTATTATTGAATAGACTGAATAAGTTGTTTATTGCTGCCTCGGTATAATAAGCTGTCTTTACTAATAGGGCAAATCAAAGAGGGATTTAGACCGTATTGATGAAAAATAAAAGGCCGCGAATTGTCATAATTCGCGGCCTTTGGTTCACTTCTTAATAAGAGCGGAAAGTAATCTTCTGACGAATTAGCCGACAAAGGTATCAGGATAGGTTTCCCAGACGTTAGTGCGGTTATAATAGCGGAAGCCCACGAAAATCTCTTTGGTCGGGCCGAACCAGAGCATGAGACCGCTCCAAAAATTCTGGACTGCTCCTACCCCGCCGAGTTCGTATTTCTCGATGGCCCAGCCCAACCGCTCACGCAGTTTGAGGCCGGTTTCATTGCGCCAGGCTTTACCAAAGCCGCGTTTCGGCTCATACAGGCCGGGAGGTGCGACCAGGTTCGCCGATTCGGGCTGACTTTCATCCCAACTATCGGCTACCGTCGCCCAACTGCCATCGTCAAACACCGCGAAAATTGTCTTGGCAAAGGGCAGATAATAGCTTGTTCCAGCGCTGGAGTTTACCCAAACCATCTTGCCATGTTCAAAATTCAGCACCGCAATTTTGGTAACTTGCTCGGCAGAATAGCTATACGGACAGCCAATCCGGGCCTTGACCGACGGATTATCAGCCCACAGCTTGCCAAAGCCTCGGATGGGCGCAGTCGAACAATTAAGAACCGGAGCGCGATAACGCCAATTGTAATAATGCTGCCCGACATTGCCCATCTCCACCTGGAAAGCCGCCGGATTGCTGGGAGTATAGCTATAGCAGCGTCGCTCAAAACACTGCATTAGCACGTCTTTTTCTTTGCCAGCCACCACCGCTTTAGTCCAGAAAGGTTCGGTCAGGGCGTAGCCCGTCGAGAAAATCCAGTCCACCACCGGGCCATCTACGGTCTGCCCGTTTTCCAGCACCTTGCCCCGACTATTCATAAAATCCCAGAACACGCCCGGCACGTTATGACCAAAAGTGGGGTCGTAATAAGCGATGCTCACATTGTATTTGCCATAGGTCAGGTCTTCGCGGATGCCCCCATCGCGCTCGATATAAGCCGTGACAGATTGATTCAGCCGATTCTTGGCCGAGTTCTGACCTAATACCAGACTGCTCACCTCGCCCAACGAATAGTAGGTCGGGGCTTTGGAATTGTTAAAACGATCCCCTACTACCGGAGTGTCGGAAGGCACATACGAGGCAAAGTTAGTATCGCCGAACTGTCGCCGCCCGCCGATAAGCTCCTTGACCAGCAGGCCGTTGGTCACAAAGTATTTGCTGCTGCGGTCTCCCATCGGGTTATTGATTTCCATGCGGCTCTTGTCAAAGTAAGCCACCAACCGTTTGCCCGCCGGAACGTCGCCGCTGCCGGGCGAACCATCGTAATCTTCGGTCACAATACTGAAAGCTTGCGGCCCCCACAGCCACGAGCGTGGTTGGCTACCCTGAGCCACAAACTGGTCGGTGCGCTTCCAGGTAGTCTCCATATTGGGGTCAAGGGCAAGGGCGGCGGAGGCGGTTGGGCTGGTATATAGTCCCAGACTGAACATCGGCAACAACATCAGCCAGGCAACTAGCAGCGTGCGCCAGCGATTATGCCCGGCTCGATAGAATATGTTCCCGCTGGCGGTTAGCATAAACTTCATAAAATTTACTCCTGTATAAACTTGGTTCTAACTCATCGGGTCGGGCGCGCTCCAACCGGATGCTATCAGACTGTACCCACAAGGTCATCGTTTGTACCGGTAACAATAAAACGATTGTAATTCCGGGCGGTTGCACCTGCGTTAAAATCTAAAATCTAAGGTCTAAGAGCTACGGGGTTGAGGGCTGAGTTGGTAATTCGTAAATCGTAAATCCTCTCTATCCCTGTAAAAATTCCCTACTCTCAAATCTCAAATCTCAAAATTACCCTACTGACCACTGACCACTGACCACTTTTTCATAGGAATTCAGTTCAATTGACACTCAGCCTAGTAGCTTGTTACAATCAGAGGGGTAATAGACCTAAAATAAACAAATTTGATAAAGCAAATCGTAAATCAATTGGAAATTTTGGCGGCTTTTTAGAAATACTGCACCGAAACCGGGGAAAAAGCCGCAATAGCTCAACCTTTACCAGGTCAGAAAGGATTTTTGGAATAATGGATACGCTTGAAAGAACGGCTGGGACGATGCCCCCCGAAGAAATCGCTAATAAAACTAAATCAGACAATATTGGGGTAGTACCACCGCCAAAGTTCCAGCCGGGCCAAATCCAGGCTTACGATAATATCTTGCAATTGATGGGGAATACCCCACTTTTGCATCTTTCGCGCCT
Organism: Chloroflexia bacterium; assembly: GCA_038245615.1. Lineage (GTDB taxonomy): Bacteria > Chloroflexota > Chloroflexia > Chloroheliales > Chloroheliaceae > 54-19. Next base: position 14,696 of record JBBRSG010000066.1, read on the forward strand.
GACTCGTGGGATGAAACCGATGGTGCTGGCAAAGCTGGAAATGCTCAATCCCGGCGGCAGTGTCAAAGACCGCATCGGCATCCGAATGATTGAAGAAGCCGAGCGGCAAGGGCTTTTAAAAAAAGGTGGGACGATTATCGAGCCGACCAGCGGTAATACCGGGGTCGGACTGGCGATTGCTGCCGCGATTAAAGGCTACAAAGCTGTTTTCGTAATGCCTGACAAGATGAGCCAGGAAAAGATTTCACTGCTCAAAGCCTATGGCGCAGAAGTCGTGATTACTCCCACCGCTGTACCCCGCGAGTCGCCCGAAAGTTATTACAGTGTCGCCGAGCGGCTTTCCCGCGAAATTCCAGGCGGTTTTCAGCCCAACCAGTATTTTAACCAAGCCAACCCTCGCACCCACTACGACACCACTGGCCCGGAAATCTGGGAGCAGACTGCCGGGAAAATAGATTATTTCGTGGCCGGGGTCGGTACGGGCGGAACTATTAGCGGGGTCGCCAAATATCTCAAAGAGCAGAACCCTAAAGTCCGCATCGTCGGGGTAGACCCGGAAGGTTCGCTCTACACTGGCGACAAAGTGCGCCCCTACAAAATCGAGGGAATTGGCGAGGATTTTATCCCCGGCACGGTAGACCTGAGCCTGATTGACGAATGGGTTACGGTCAGCGACCGCGATTCTTTCCTGATGGCGCGGCGGGCAGTGCGCGAGGAAGGAGTACTTATTGGCGGTTCGTGCGGCTCGGCCCTGGTCGGGGCGCTAGAGGTCGCCAAGCGCGTGCCGGAAGATAAAGTTATTGTGGTGCTATTACCGGATAGCGGGCGCAGCTACCTGAGCAAGGTTTTTAACGATGCCTGGATGCACGACCAGGGCTTTACCGAGCGTTTCCCGACCCATCCCAGAGTAAAGGATTTGCTGCACACCCACGACGGCAAGAGCCGTCCGCCCTTTATTACGGTGCGGATAGATGACCCGGTCAGCGAGGCGATTGACCGACTGCACGCGCATGGTATCTCGCAGATGCCGGTGGTCGGGTCGGGCAGCGATTCGGTGATTATCGGCAGTCTGCAAGAGCGCACTTTGCTGGACAAAATCTTCAAGAACCCCGAAATCGTCAGCGCCTCGGTTGAACAGGTAATGGATGCGCCTTTGCCGACGGTTACAATTGATGAAGAAGTAGAAAATATCTTCCCATTGTTCAGCGCAGTTTCCCCGGCTCTGATAGTTGAGGAAGACGGCCTGCCTGTCGCCATTATCAGCCGTACCGACCTGCTGGAATTTGTGGCCCGCCAGCGTACTCGGCAGTAAAAATGGTCAGTGGTCAGAAAATACAGGACTGAGGATTGAGGACTGAGAACTGAGAAAGTCCGATTAGGGCTTGGCATTTTAACTCAAAACTCAAAACTTTCCTACTGACCACTGATCACTGACCACTGACCACTGACCACTTTTAAAAGGAGAATTCAATGTCCGCTTATCTTATCTCAAATATCGAAGTGACTGACCCGGCCCTTTATGAGGAGTACCGCAAGCTCGTTCCGGCAACTCTGGAAAAATATGGCGGTAAATTTCTGGTGCGAGGTGGCCCGCTCGAAGTGCTGGAAGGCGACTGGAGGCCTACCCGTCTGGTAGTGCTGCAATTCGAGAGCATCGAGCAACTCAAGAAATGGTATTCTTCCGACGAATATACCCCGGCTAAAGAAATTCGCTGGAAAGCTTCGCTGGGCCAAATCGTGATAGTCGAAGGGGTTTAACCACCGAGGGTGGGGCAAGGATGAAGGATGAAAAAACCGAAGGTGGAAGACGGAAAAAGCTGATGGCTGACGGCTGAAAGCTGACGGCTTCTAAAAAGGGAGATAGGTCATGTCTAAGCTGGATATTATAGAGGAAATCAAAAGCTTATCGAGAACCGAACAAGAGGAAATCTACGATTTGCTTACGCGGCTTCTTCAAGATGATTACGTTAGAAATGTTTTAGCCTCAATAAATTGGGAAGAAGAAGACCGCAAGATGCAGGCTGCGGCAGAAATAATGTTAAGCGAGTATCTTAATGACCCGGAATTAACGATTTTTACAGCCTTAGATGGTGAGGATATTCTTGATGAATCGAGGTGAAATATGGCTAATTAATTTCGACCCGACCCTCGGCGCAGAAATCAAGAAAACGCGGCCTGCCATTATAGTAAGCAGTGATACAATCGGAAAATTGCCACTTAAGGTGATTGTCCCGGTTACTGACTGGAAAAGTACATACAGTTCGGTATCGTGGCAGGTTAGGCTTACACCTAGTAGCGGTAACGGGTTGAGCAAAATTTCAGCCGCTGATACCTTTCAAATCCGTTCAGTTTCGCATCAAAGATTTATTCGTAAGCTAGGAAACCTTTCAAGCATTGACCTAGCCGAAATTACCAAAGCATTAGCACTGGTGCTACGTATTAGGTAATGTAATAGTCGAAGGGGTTTAACCACCGAGGGTGGGGCAAGGATGAAGGATAAAGGATGAAGGATGAAAAAACGGGAAAAGCTGGGTTCGAGACCCGCGCAATTCATACCGGACACGCTATCTACGACACCTTAAAGAGTGAGCGGAAAGCCATTTTGAGGCTGGCAGCCGGTTACGGAGCATCGAATGTTGGGGTTTTTGGCTCAGTAGTCCGGGGCGAGGCTGGGCCAGGTAGCGACGTAGATTTTTTGGTAACAATGGAAACTGGTCGAAGTCTGCTGGATTTGATTGGCCTTGAACAACAACTCAAAGTACTTTTAAGCCGCAAAGTAGACGTTATCAGTGAAAGAGGAATCAGCTCGTATTTAAAAGACCGGATTTTAGTGGAAGCTGAACTCTTATGAAACGCAAGCCTTAGCCTCAAAGTTGACGAAATATTACAAAAGTTAGATGAAAATGCAAAACCTGTAGAAATAGAAAAGGAACAGCAATGAAAGGTGATTACCACAAATCCGGCTTTGAAACTCGTGCGATTCACGCCGGACAGCCCGCCGACCCCACTACCGGGGCGGTGACAGTCCCGATTTATCAGACCTCGACCTACGCGCAAGAGGCGGTGGGCAAACACAAAGGCTACGAATATTCTCGCACTCATAACCCGACCCGCACCGCCCTGGAAGACTGTATCGCCTCGCTGGAAGGTGGGCCAGATACTTTCGGACTGGGCTTTTCCACCGGGATGGCGGCTATTAACACCCTGATGTACGTGCTGCGGCCCGGCGACCACGTGGTTTTGAGCGATGATGTCTATGGCGGGACTTATCGGCTGTTTTCAAAGATTCTGTCAAATTACGGCATCGCCTACGACTTGGCGGATTTGACCGACCTGGAAAAGGCGGCGGGCAAAGTTCGCAGCACCACCAAATTTGTCTGGTTGGAAACCCCCACTAATCCCTGGCTCAAGGTGATTGACATTAAGCAGGTCGCCGAAATGACCCACAATGCTGGGGCAAAACTGGTGGTGGACAATACCTTTGCCTCGCCCTATTTGCAGCGTCCGCTCGAACTAGGGGCGGATGTGGTAGTTCACAGTGCTACCAAATATCTGGGCGGGCATAGTGACGTGGTACTGGGCCTGATGGTGACGAAAGACCGCGAGTTACGCGATAACGTGGCCTTTCATCAGAATGCTACTGGCAGCACCCCCGGCCCGTTTGATTGCTGGCTAGTAATGCGTGGTCTCAAGACCCTGCCAATACGGATGCGAGCGCACATGGAAAACGCCCGTGCCGTCGCCGAGTTTTTAAGCGAACATAGCAAAGTAGAGCGGGTGATGTACCCCGGTCTGCCCAGCCATCCCCAGTACGATTTGGTACGCCAACAGATGAATGGAGCGGGCGGCATGGTCTCATTTATCGCTAAAGGCGGCTACGAAGCGGCTATCGAACTGGTAGCCAAAACCAAAATCTTTACCCTTGCTGAGAGTCTGGGCGGAGTAGAGTCGTTAATCGAGCATCCCGGCGCGATGACCCATGCCAGCCTCGCCGGAAGCCCAATCGAGATGCACCCCGGTCTGGTACGACTTTCAGTCGGGATTGAGACCACCGCCGATTTGATTAAAGATTTGGAGCAGGCTTTAGGATAGACAAGGGCTAAATGGGGATGCGGACACTTGCGCCGAAACCGACAATCGAAATTGGGGTTGCTCCAACTGAAGATAAGGTGCTGACCCGACCTCTGCCCGGCTGGATTAATGTTCCCAACTTTTTATGGTTGGCGGCGATTTTGCTGGCAATCGGGTCAGCGGTTTATTTGCTGGTGGCCCGACCTGTCACCCTCAAGACCTGGGATACCGACAACTTGACCAATGCCGTTTCAGACAAGAACGATTATCAGCTTGACCGCCCCGAAACTGACCCCGCCGGGCGGCGGTTTGTCTGGTCTAAGACCGGCAAATCACTCTTTATCGTTCCCGCCAGCACGGTTTCGTCGCGTCCGGTGAAAATCACAATCAGGGCGCGAGGGGCAAGCGCGGCGGGTGGCCCGGTCAATTCCACCAAAATCAGCGCCAACGGTCTACCAATCGGCGAAATGAAGTTTAAGGCAGGACAGGCCGATTTCCAGGATTTCAGCTTCACTTTTGTTCCGGCCTATACCGACGACCACCGGATTCGGCTGGTCTTTGAAACCCCGGCCTGGAAACCGCCCGGCGACCCCCGCGAACTGGGCTTTATGCTGCAAGCCGTTACGGTGGATGTGAGCGAGGTCTGGTCGCCCCTACTCAGACCGGGGCGAGGATGGCTCATCTGGCTGCTACCCGGCTTGGTTGCCCTGATATTACTGGTCAAAATCGGACAGTTACGAGTTTTGAAAGCGGGGCAGGCCGGGGCTATTATCGGATATGCGGCGGTAGCCCTCACGCTGGGGGCAGCCGGATTAATGGCGCTCTGGCTCTTGTTAGTGGCGCGGGTCGGTTATAACGGCGAACTAAACCTTGATTTATACTGGCTGTATGCCGCCGCCTCGCTCTATCTGACGATATTTTTCGGTTGGCTGGCCTTCGCCGGATGGAGTTTTGGCGCACCCGGCAGACCCACCCTCTTTGGACTGGTGAACGCTAAAACCATCAACTGGCGAGCTAATCACCCAATGATTACCGCCTATGTCGCTATCGTCGCTTTCAATCTGGCCCTCAGTGCCATTTTTGTCGGCAAACTGGTTCTGGAAAGCGGCAGCATCGCTCCGACTTTCCGCTACTGGGATGGGCCGGAATATGTAGTTATAGCCAACAATTTCTATGACCCCCAAGAGCCGCTTTTGGCTATCCCCGATTTTGGGCAGCACTCACCCTTTTACTGGGGGGCGCACTTCCCCGGCTTTTCGCTGGCCCTCATGCTGGCAAGGCCGTTGGTCGGTTGGCTATTTGCCCCTTTGCTGGTCAACTTTCTGGCTTCAACCGCTTTCGCCGGAGTTTTTTATCGGCTGGTACGCGACTTCGGTTACGCCCGCCATCCGTTGTGGCTGGCGCTGGCGGCTTTGGTTCTGCCGGTACGCTGGCTGATATACCATAATGTCGGCGGCAGCGAACCGCTCTTTATGTTTTTTGAAGTGCTGACGATTTACTGGTTCAAGAAGGAAAAATACTGGTTGGCAGGATTAGCCGGATTTGGGGCGGTCTTGACCCGTCCGCCGGGGATGTTTTTATGGGCCGGATTAGTCGCCTTTCTGGTTTTCGAGGCCGCCCTCAAAACCTGGAACTCTCAGGGCTTATCTCTGCCAAAGTTTTTGGCCTTATTCAACTGGCGAGCTTTTGGGGCGCTCTTGCTACTGCCATTGGGCCTGATAACAACTTTTGGTATCTTCGCCTGGCGCTATGGCGATTTCCTGGCCTACTTCAAAATTACCGAAAATGTGACCCATGTCGGCCTCATACCCTTTCCCACTCTTATGAGCGGGCTATTTGAAAGCCCGGCCTTGATTTTAACCTATCTGCTGGAAGCCATCGGCCTTATTGCCCTCTGGCGACAACGCCGCTTTGATATTTTCTGGGTCAGCTTTGCCGCTTTCTTCTACACCTTGTTTTTGTTGCACAGCGATGTCTTGCGCTACTCGATTCCTTTTTTCGCCCTGGCGGTTCTGCTACCTTTTGCCGATTACCTCAGTGGCAAAGTGGCCCGGTGGCTGGCTGCCCCAATGGTAATCGCCCTGCTCTTCTATAGCTGGGGAGTGCTAAACCGCAACCTTGCCGGGCTGGATACTTTTGCCATGATGCAGGAAATTCTGCAAATCAGAATTAGATAGAAATCTGAAATCGAAAATCGGGAGTCGAGGAAAACGTAGAACTGAAGGGATTTTCGATTTCAGATTTCAGACCTTAGATTTCAGATTTTCGATTTCAGATTTCAGAGCTACAACGCCGCTCCATTGCCTTAACGTGTTATAATCTATCTAATAAGCCTATTACCAGAATAGTTCGCAGGTGTTAGTTAAGTAAGTACCTTTTCTGACTGGTGAAGTTGGATAAAAAATAAAGAGACTAAAGAGATTGGAAACCAGGTATACAACCGGGTTAAAAGCTTGTAAAGCCCAGCTTTAATTTGGTTTAAGATATGGCCCGAAAATCTGCCCGCTCCGACCAACATAACCACCAGGCCGGTTATATCTCGCTCGAAGAGTTAGCCGCCCTTCCCAGCTATTATGCCCCTTCTGCCAATTATGCCGGAGATGGGATCGTTTTTTATGCTGACAAATCGGGCCGGATTGAACTCTATAGCCTCGACCTCAAAACCCGCGAAATTCGCCAGCTTACCTATGGCGAAGCGCCTCGCTCGGTGCGCTCGAACCTGTGCTGGAGTCGGGACGGGCGCGAGGTAGTTTTTGCCAAAGACAACCTCGGCGATGAAAACCACGACCTCTATGCCATAAATCTGCAAACCCGCCAAACCCGCCCGATTTTGCAAGACCCTAGCTCACAGGAATACCCGATTGAATTTAGCCCGGATGGAGAGTGGTTGAGCTTTTTATCTAACCGGAGTGGACAGCTTAATCTCTGGAAAATTCGGCCCAACGGGGCAGACCTCACCCAAGTGACCGATTATCCCAACCCGGTGCTTTCGGGCGGCAACTGGAGTCCCGATAGCAAATGGCTGGCCTTTAATGTCAACCAGTCCGAAGACCTGCTCAATTTCGATGGCTACCTCGTCCGGGCGGATGGCCCAACCCGACCCGAAGACGGTAAAAGGGTTTTGCGGGTGCGGGAGGGGTCGGACGACCAGTTGGGCGACTGGCATCCCAGCGGGCGGCAAATCGCTCTTACCTCCGATGCTACTGGAGTACCGCGCCCTGGTATTCTCGATTTGGAGAGCGGCAAGGTGCGCTGGCTGGGCGGCAAGGCCGATGGCAGTATCAGCGAGGTTAGCGGGCGGTTTTCGCGCAACGGGCGCTGGCTGGCCTGTGAGCGCAATTTCGAGGCCGAACAGCGCACCGTCCTCTACGAAGTTGCCACCGGACAGCGCCGCGAACTAAAGCTCCCACCCGGTCAGAGCCTGGCGACGGACTGGCTATTGGGCGACGGGGCTTTACTTATCTATCTGGTGACAGAAGACCGCCGCCCGGAGCGAGGTATTTATTGGCTGGAAACTGACCACTACGAGCCATTACTACCCGCCGAATATGGCACGCTAGACCCGACCCGTTTTGTCGCCGGGCAGCATCTCTATTATTCGTCTTACGACAAACGGGATATTCCAGCCATCTTGTATCATCCCCAGGAGTTGCCGCCAGGCCAGAAGCTTCCGGCGATTGTGATTGTTCACGGCGGGCCAACCGACCAATTTTTTCGGGTATTTGACCCCTTTGTGCAGGTGTTGGTAGACCGGGGATATGTAGTATTCGAGCCGAATGTACGGGGTTCGACTGGCTACGGGGTGGAATTCCGGGATGCCGCCTTGCACGATTGGGCCGGAGGCGACCTGGAAGATGTGGCTGCCGCCGCCGCCTACCTGAAGCAATTGTCCTACGTTGACCCAGAGCGACTGGCAATTTTCGGTGGTTCTTATGGCGGCTATATGACCTATGCTGCTCTCACCCGCCGCCCCGACCTGTTTAAAGCCGGAGTAGCCTGGGCCGGAATTACCGACCTGCCGCTATTGTATGAGGATGTGCCGGTTCACTTCAAATATTATTTGCGACAACAACTCGGCGACCCGCAAGAGAAAGCCGAGCTGTGGTTTGACCGTTCCCCGATAAATTTCGCCCAGAATATGAGTGGGCAGCTTTTGATGTTACAGGGCGAAAACGACCCGCGTTGCCCCCTGACCCAGGCCAGTCGGTTTCGAGACCGCCTCTTAAAATTGGGCTATAAGGAAAACCAAAACTTTGAGTATTGCGTATTATCGGATGAGGGGCATGGCTCGGAGGATGTGGAACAGAAAATGCGGGTTTACAAACTTTTGGTGGATTTTCTGGCCCGCAAACTATAGACCTTGACAGGGCCGCATGGTTTGTTTTACACTAGCGATAGATTCCTTAAAGTACACTAGCCTGGGTTCAAGCCTGCCAGGTTTTCTCCACCTGAATTTCAGAGCCGGGTCAGCCATTCTGGTATGATAAAGTTAATAACAAAAAGCGAGCAAAACGATGCCTTCTATTTCTTACAAATACCTCGAAAAGATTCGCAAAGAAGTTTCCGACCTGGATAGTTGGTTGGGCAACACCCAATCCCAGGAAAGCGGGACTGCCAACCCGGAAGATTTGAAAGCCCTGTATACCAAAGTTTTAGCTTTGTATCAGAAAGCGGTGGCTCTAAGTCAGGCTGTTGCCGATGAAGAAGGCACTGCGGATGATTTTGATTCGTTGCGACAGGATGTCGCCAAATACGATTACTGGCTGGCGGCAGAATTAACCGACCCAACCCTGGAAGAAAAGCGGATTGCGTTTACTCGCGCTAACGCTATCTCGCTCAAGGCTCTCGCTATCTATCGCAAGGCCGGCCAAGCCAGCGATGACCCCCAAGATCCCGCCGATGATGAACCCGCTTCGATTAGCCGGGGCTAGTATCGGGGTTAATCCTCCGAATATAAACCAAAAATCGGGTTGCGACGGCAACCCGATTTTTGGTTTATATTATCTACTTGGCACTAAGTGGCTCGGTTACTTTGGTAAACTTGCCATCTTTGTACTGGATAATGAAAATCGAGTTTTGGGGAGCGCGATTGTTCGGCCCGTAGCTGATATTAGCCGCAATGCTATCCTTCCAATCCACGATTGACTCAAGGCCTGCTACCAGCGATTCGCGGCTCAGGTCTTTTCCGGCTCGTTTCAAGCCTTCCTCGACAATCTGCCCGCTCAGGTAGCCCCACAGCGAGAAGCTGCCCAGTTGTTCAGTCGGCAAGTACTTTTTCATGAAATCGCGGTACTTGACCACTTTAGCATCATCCGAGTCCGGCAAAGGTGTAAAGGAAGAAGTGTAAACTCCATTGACTGCACTACCCGCCGCCGCGAAGAACGAAGGGTCGTTCAGCACGAAGGTGGTTAGAATTTTCGGCTTGAAGCCCAGTTTGTCCATTTCCTTGACAACCGCTGCCCCCGGCCCTGGGACTGCATTGACAAAGACCACATCCGCCCCGGATTGCTGTAACTTGAGAGCCTGGGAGCTGAGGTCAGTCGCGCCAGTTTCGTAAGGCACTTCGGCGGTCACATCCATCTTTTTGTCTTTAGCAGCCTTCACGAAAGCCTGCTGGCCTTCCTTGCCAAAACCGTCGTTCTGGTAGACTACCGCGACCTTTTTAGCTGCCAGAGTATCGGCGGCGTACTGGGCGAAGACCGTACCTTCAAAGGTATAGTTGGTCAACAGGCCAAACCAGTTCTTGACCGGTGGATTGACCAACGCCCCCGATCCGGTGGAGAAAGTCACATTTGGGACATTTTCCCCGATCAGATATTCCTTGACCGCCAGATTGTTGGCCGTCCCGATGCCGCCCACAAAGAAAGCAACTTTCTCCTGCTCGACCATCTTCTTGACAATCGGCAAGGTCTTGGCGGCCTGATATACATCATCCTCGTAGATGAATTTTATCTTACGCCCATTAATCCCGCCATTGTCATTGACCATCTGGAAATATTTTTCCAATACCCGGTCTACAATCCCGTAGCCAGCCGCCGTCCCGGATTGCGGCCCCCAGCTCCCGATTTTGATTTCGGTATCGGTCACGCCGGTCTTGTTGCCGTTGGCAATCGGGGCAATCGTCGTCACCGCCCCACCCGCACTGGCGGTGGTCGCAGCGGCAGCAGTAGTGGCAGCCGCAGCAGCGGTGGTCGCGGCAGCGGCAGTGGTCGCCGCCGCCGTAGTTGCTACTGGGGCGGTGGTCGCAGTGGAGTCACCGCAAGCCGCCAATAGCAGGCTGGTCAAGGTAAACAGGGCCGCGATAAACGACAGCCGCGCAAACCATTTTTGCTTCATTTGCTTCATTAAGAAACTCTCCTCTCTGAATTGAATTGCCACCGCGCACCACTGCGCGAGGCAATTTCCCACAACTAATACATTATACTTGACTATCCTTGAGCAAAGACAAAAATGCGGTTTTATCTTTGCAAACTCTAGCTTATCTTTATCTGCCAAGATAAGAGTGCCGAACCTCCTCATTGTGGCGGAGTTCATCGCCGGTCCCTTGCAGCGCCACCCGTCCAGTCTCCAAAACGTAACCGTAATTGGCAATCCGCAAGGCTAGATAGGCATTTTGCTCGACCAGCAAAATTGTAACCCCTAATTTGTTGATTTCTTCGATAATGTTAAAGATTTCCTTGACCAAAAGCGGTGCGAGACCCAGCGAAGGCTCGTCCAGTAGCAAAATCCGGGGCTTTGCCATCAAAGCTCGACCCATTGCCACCATCTGTTGCTCTCCGCCCGAAAGCGTTCCCGCCGCCTGATTAACTCGCTGCTTGAGCCGGGGGAAATGGTGGAAAACCATCTCCAGGTCTTCTTTAACCCCACTTTTGTCCTTGCGCGAAAACGCCCCCATCCGCAGGTTTTCCAGAACGCTCAACTCGGTAAACACCTGGCGACCTTCCGGGGATTGAGCAATCCCTAGCTGGACAATCTTCTGGGGGGGTATTTTCTCGATGGGTTTGCCATCGAACTCAATCGAACCCTGAGCCGCCGGGGTGAGGGCCGAAATCGTCCGCAGCAGGGTGGTTTTGCCCGCCCCATTTGCCCCCAGGAGGGTCACAATCGCGCCATCCGGCACTTCCAGGCTGATGCCTTTTAAGGCGTGTATCCGACCATAATAAGTATGGACATCGTTTAGCCTGAGCATCTAGTCCAATACCTCTTCTTTCACACCCAGATAGGCTTCAATGACCGCCGGGTTATTTTGAATTTCCTGGGGAAGACCTTCGGCAATTTTTTTGCCAAAATCCAGCACATTAATCCTCTCGCAGATGTCCATAACCAGCGACATATCGTGTTCCACCAAAAGCACCGTGACCTTAAAATCGTCGCGCACCCGCTTAATCAGGGCTGCCAATTTATAGGTTTCGTGAGGGTTAGACCCGGCAGCCGGTTCGTCCAGCAAGATAAGCCGGGGTTGGGAGACCAGCGCTCGCGCCATCTCGACCATCTTCTGTACCCCAAACGGCAAGTTTTGCACCACCCGCCCCGCGAAACGCTCGATACCCAGCGCCGCCAAAATCTCCATTCCATGCGTCCTGGCCTGTCGGTCAGTTTTCAAGCTGGTTGGCAGCGAAAGAGCATCTTCAAAGACGGTCTGCTTCATGCGGCAATGCTGCCCAATCAGCAAGTTTTCCAACACAGTCATAGATTTGAAAAGCTCGACGTTCTGGAAAGTCCGAGCCACTCCCAGCCCGATAACTGCATCTGCCCCTTTATGCGTCAAATCTATTCCGTCCAGAATAATTTTTCCGGCGTTAGGTTTGTAGAACCGGCTGACACAGTTAAACACCGTCGTTTTGCCCGCCCCGTTTGGCCCAATCAGCCCGACAATCTGACCGCGCTTGACGTTCATACTAAAATCGTTGACCGCCTTGAGACCACCAAAGCTGATTTCCAGATTTTGAATTTCCAGCAGATTCTGGCTTTCAACGCTCATACCCTAAACTCCCTCGAAAACTGGTTTGAAATCGAAAATCGAAAATCGAAAACCTGAGATGCGAAAACCTGAAAGCTGAGATGCCAAAACTTTTAACCCTGGATTTTCGATTTCAGATTTCAGATTTCAGATTTACTTAGAAGCATCCTCGACCATTTCCTGAGAGATGGGCAGGCTACTTTCCAGGTCGGCTTGTTCGGCGGCTAAGGCCGAGTCCGCCAGCTTTTCACTACTGCGCTCCCCCCGCCAGCGGGCCACCAGATTTTTGAACGCCCCCGCCAGACCGTTTGGCAAGAAATAAATACACAAAATGATTATCAGGCCATAGAAAACCGACTCAAAGTTTTCGATTTTTGACCCAAAAATATCCTTGATGCGAGCGTTTAGCTCATTAATCGCGTTGGGCAAGACCGTCAGCAGGGCTGCTCCGATAATCGAGCCGGGAATCGAACCCAGCCCTCCCAGGATAATCGCGGTCAAAAACAAGACCGATTCGACCCCGCTAAATTGCAGGTCGGTAGCTTCGAGTTGACCTAGCTGGGCGGTCAGCATTGCCCCCGCGACCCCGGCATACATCCCGCTAATCACAAAGGCCAACAATTTGTAGCGGGCGATATTAATCCCCATGGCCTGAGCTGCTGTCTCACTATCGCGGATAGAGCGGAAGGCCCGCCCGGTGCGGCTGCGCCAGACCCCAATTGCCAGCACTACCATTATGGCGGTGATGAGCAGAAAGAGATAATACCGCCCCAGGTCGTTCTTGAGTTCAAAGCCGGGGAAAACCTGCTTTGGCACTCTGAACACCCCAATTTTGGTGGTGATGTCATTAGGGTCGGCAAAGAGTTCGCCCACTTCTTTGCTGCTGGAAAGCAATTGCGGGACGGCAATCGCAAAGGCGAAAGTCGCCACTGCCAAATACGGCCCACTCAACCGCAAAGCCGGTAGACCTAGAATGAGTCCGACCAGCCCGCCCAAAATTGCCGCCATAATCACGGCCCCGATAAACGGGAATTGGGCTTTACTGACAAAATAGCCCGCCCCAAACGCCCCAATCGCATATATCGCCGAATGGCCCAGCGAAATCATCCCGGTCAATCCAGTCAATAAATTAAGACCGAGGGCTACCACACTGAGGATTAGCCAGGTATTTAGCTGGGAGTAAGTAAAGTTGTTTGCCCCATAAATCGGGATGAGCAGAATAATCCAGGGCAAAGCCAGTAAAAAAGCGATTAAAAGCGGCCAGCGTACCAACGGCGGGTTAATTATTCGGGCTATTGTATCAATCAAGTTTTTCATCTTAGACTTTCTTCCGCACCGTTTTACCCAACAAGCCGTTTGGTCGCACTGTCAGAATTACTATGATAATCAGGAAAGCCGCCATTCCTTGCCAACCAGTCAAGTGATATGTTACCAAACTATCTATAATTCCGACCAAAAGACCCCCGACTACCGCGCCCGGCAGACTGGTAATCCCCCCTAGAACCGCCGCCGTAAAGGACTTGACCGCAATATCAGCCATCAATAGCGGGCTTAACGAAACTTTGGGGGCAATCAGCACCCCGGCCACCGCGGCCAGCATCAAGGCAATCATCCAGGTCAGCCCGGTCAAAAGCCCAACGTTTACCCCCATCAGGCTGGCGGCACTGGAATTTTGGGCCATCGCCCGAATCGCAGTCCCGACCAGGGTATATTTGAAGAATAGAAAAAGAGCCAGCGAAACTACTCCGCTCACCAGGAGGGCAGCAATCACATCGCCCGAAACCAGAATGCTGGAAGGCGGCGAACCAAGCGTAAAACGGGTTTCCTTGACCAATTCAGATTGGGGAAAGGCTTTAAGGTCGGCTTTCCAGATAAAGCTGGCAATGCCGGAAAGCAAAACCCCCAACCCGATTGTGACCATAACCTGACTTAGAAGGGGGGCTTTTTGCAAGGGCCGCAATAATATGCGCTCGATTAAAAGGCCCAGAACTGCCGCGAAAACCAGGGCCAGGATTAAACCGGCAATCCAGGTCAGAATATCTACAGCATCGGGTAATTGTTCGTTGGTTTTGCGGGGGGGTAAAAGTGCGCCAAAAACCGCAAAGGCGATAAAGGTGCTTATGGTACCCATATCGCCGTGTCCGAAATTTACTACATCCGAGGATTTGTAAATCAGGACGATGCCCAGGGCTACCAAAGCATAAATACTGCCAAAAGACAGACCGTTGACGACCAGCCGCAATTCAGTGGTGAAATCAAAGCCTTTGTCGGCTTGCGCCACTACCGAAGCTGCTACCTCGGAGTAAAACCCTGTCAAAAGCGAACAGGAAAAGACACCCATGGCTCTCCTCTAAAAATTTTAACAAGGATAACAAAATTGACACAAAGTCGGGCTAAGGTTGATGTACTCAACCATGAATGTGTTAAATAAGCTTTCCGAAATGCAATTGCTGAGTATTTGCCGCCAACTACTTATTTTTCGGGCAATTAGCTCTAACGAACCAGCCATGCGTTTTGCATAAATAGAATTTACCACACTTACCCGAATTTTGCATATTTATATGCCGATTTAACTCAGATATTACACTTTATTAACAAAGCAGGGGAGGTGACTGCTCAATGGCAATCACCTCCCCTGCTTTGTTGGCATATAATATGTTCTCTGGCAGAGCGCCTTAATTCTGGAAAAGAGAACCGAACCCGCTTTGGGGGTTGGGTAAGAGTAGCATGATCAAATCAAACTTGTCCTAAACCCTAATTCCAACTAGAACCTAAGCCCAGAGTTGACCTCAGACGTAATGTTCCACCATATCCAGCAAATCCAGCAAATTAAACGGCTTGGCGAGAAAATTATCAGCTTTAATTTGACTGGCAAACTGAGCGGCATCAGTCGCCGCCGTCAGCACGACAATTGGAACCGGGTTAGGATAGCTCTGGCGATAGGCTTTAGAAAAAGCCCAACCGTCCATTATCGGCATCCGCATATCCAGCAATATCAAATCGGGCTGAACCCGGTTAAGGATCGTTAAAGCGTCTGCCCCATTTTCCGCCGTCATCACCTTATAACCTTCGTCTAGCAAAGTTGTCTTGATTAGTTCCCGAATATCCCGATCATCATCTACTACTAGCACTTGCACTTCTGAACTCATCCTTAATTTGCGCTCCCTTTTCGCTATCTATATTCGTAATAGGTTGTAAAGTGTAACTGTGATTACGCGGTAAACTTATAATAAAACATGTGCCGCCTTCATCTGGAAACTCTACAGTAATTTGACCACCGTGTAATTCGATAATCTGGCGGCTGATATAGAGGCCCATGCCAAGCCCAGCATAGCCTCGCTCGTGAGCCTGATAGAACGGCTCGAATATATTGGCCCGATGCTCCGGGGAAATCCCCAATCCCTGGTCTTTTACCATCAAACAGACCGTATCGCGGTCTGGCGTACTCAAGCTGAGTTCAATTAAGCCACCATTGGGACTGTATTTGATGGCATTGTCAACTAAATTAATGATTATTTGCTCAAAACGTAACGGGTCTACCAGCCATTCTAATACTGGCGGTGAGTGCAACACCAGCTGATGCTTTTCGGTAGTAGTTTGAACGAGTGTAACCAAATCACCCAATAACTGAACTAGGTCAATTGTTTCGGGTTCGAGTACCAACCGACCCGCCTCTAGTTTGGAAAGGTCGAACAGACGAGTTATAAGCCGGGCCAGTTTGTCGGCCTGCTTTTCCATGGTTTCCACCATCGGACGCACCCGGTTCGGGTCTAACGCTTTTTGGCGGTCTAGCTGCCGGATTAATAATTGGGCGAAACCCCGCAAACTGGTCACAGGGGTCTTTAATTCGTGGGATGCAATCGAAAGGAATTCGTTGCGGGCTGCAATCGCAACCTGGGCTTCCTGATAAAGCCGGGCGTTATCCACCGCGATAGCTTCGCGTTGGGCCAATTCCTGGGCCAATTCCAAATCTTGAGCGTTAAAATGCTGACCCGACTCAGTCGCAACCAATTGAAGCGCCCCCACGACGCGGCCCCGTGCAACTAGAGGGACAATCATCACCGAACTATAGCCAATTTCGCGCAAAAGCCGGAGTTGCTCCTCATCCTGAGCGGCGGCTACCAGCATTTCATCGGTAATATCGGGATACAATTCGGGTTGACCGGTTCGCAGCACATTTGGCAAACCCGTCGGAGCGTCGGGGTCGTAAGGGTAACGGTCTGCCAGCTCGGCTTGTAATTTTCGCGCCCAAGCTATCTTTTCCGGGTCTTTGTGGGCCAAAGCTATCTCTTGAGGATAGCCCTTCTCATCAAGGATATGGACGGTACACCAGTCTGCCATCGTCGGGACGGCAAATTCAGCTACACTTTGAAGAGTTGTTTTATAATCCAGGGACAAATTCAGCACCCTGGAAGCCTCAGCTAGAAAACCTAAACGGGCCTGAGCTTCCTCAGCCTTGCGGCGAGTTTCGCGCTCCCCTTCCAGCATTTGCGTCCGGGCTTGTTCCGCCAGCTTAATTTCGGTGATATTTAAGGAAGTGACCGCTACTCCATCGCCTGATTTTACAATTACATTCCGAAACCAGCGATCAATTCCCTCGCCGACATAATGTAATTCCATATCAACCGGCCTTCCGGTTTCAACCACTTTGACATAGGTATCAAATAGCCCGTTGGTTTTGATGGTGGGATAAATATCCAGGACGCTTTTACCCTTCAAATTCTCAATTGTGGTTTTCATGGCTTTTTCAGTTACCGGATTGATATAATCCCAGGTAAAATCCACAATTTGGCCCTGAGCATTTCTAAGACAAGTCTGAATTACAAAACTATCGGGAGTAGCTTCCTGAACCAGTCGAAAGCGTTCTTCACTTTGGCGGAGAGCTTGGTCGGTCTGGAACAATTCCTCGACCTGGCTTTGAGCGCGAGTCACAGCTTGCCGCAAAATATGACAAAGCAGACTTATAAGTAAATTATCCAGAACAAAAATCGTCAGATTTATGGCATCCTCGGTACTGAGTCCGCCAAGTTGCGAGGTAGGTTGTAGAAAGAAAAAGTCGGCTGCGATTGCCCCCAGCAAGGTAGCAAATACTCCCGGCCCAAAACCACCGTACCAGGCCGCCACTACTATCGCCGGAAACAGGTTCAAGAAAGGAGTACTAGCCCCGGACGAGGAAGAAACCAGATTGAGGATAAGCTTGAGACCTACGGCTACCATCACCACTATTACTGCCAGTCCGTATCGCCGCAAAAGGGCTGACTGGGGTATCCGAAGCATCAAAAGACGGCTTATCCGTTGAAATGAACCGACCGGCTTACTTTGATTGTGCATCAGCTAGTTATCCCTTACAAATAGCAAAACGCCTATTAGAACCGCATAATTAAAAATAAATAGCAAAAACCGTGCCAGGGTTTAGCATCCAATCTAATATAACAGCAATGTACAGAATGTACAGAATAGATTATAAAATCCTCTACATCTTGCACATCCATGTTATGTGTAATTCAGAAAATACGTGAAATAAAATTGGGCCAGGGTCGCCTGACTTTAATACATTCGACCAGTCTTAACCACCTGTTCCAGACCAAGCAGGGTTTTGCTAATCCGGTCTAGCTCATTTTTCGCCAAGTCCAACTCTCTGCCAGGCGAAATATAGTTCTGGGAGGCCAGTTCAATATAAGCCTGGGCGCTCTGAATTGGCTGTTGAAGCTGGGTATAAATCGCCTTGATGGTCGTCAACATAGTTTCAACTGGCTGTTGGGCGCTTGGGCCATTGGTCTGGGCGGCCTCCAGTTCCAGATAACGTGAGGTAACTTCGTTCAACAGCCGCTCACGTTCAATTAGATTGGCGCTGAGGCTATCCTGGGTCTTTTTGAGGCGCAAGAGATTACGAACGCGGGCCTGCAATTCATGACGACTGACTGGCTTGGTCAGAAAATCGTCCGCGCCACAGTTTAGGGCCTTAATCCGGTCATTTTCGTTGTTACTGGCGGTAAACATAATAATCGGAATAAAGCCGGGGAAAGTTTGCCGGATACGGGAAATCAAATCGAAGCCATCCATATCGGGCATCATCAGGTCGGTGATAATCAGGTCGGGCAACCCGCCTCGAAGATGGGTCAAAGCTTCGGCCCCCGAACTGGTCGAAACCACATTATATTTTTGAACACTTAACAAGGCTACGACCAGTTCAACCACGTTCTCACTGTCGTCTACTACCAAAACCGTGCAATCGGCGGGGTTGAAATTAAATCCGGCAGACTGATTTTTCTCCATTTGCGCCCTACCTGACTTTTTGTATAACAAGCTTGTTTATTTGCTCGAAGGTTATCTTAGCTACCTGACTATAATAACCTTATTCATTAAATACTTCGACGCTAGTACCCAGTAGGCCCGGTCTTTTAAACATTATAGCATAGCCCTGGAATGGTTTTAACATGCTATTCGCAATTCTTTAGGTAGGATCATTTTCCTGACCTCACGAATATGATAATTTAGCCAAATTTCTAAATTTAAGGGAAACTAAAATCCGGTATATCCGGTCTCGGTCTATCGCGGGTTTTTTGTTTTTGAGTTATAACTACTCAGCCCATGTCATTCTGAGGGACGAGATTTAGCCGGTTTGGTAACTAGCCCAGCCTCAAGTCCCGAAGAATCTCACTTTTGGCAGGTTAAGATGCTTCACTTCGGCTCTAAGGAGCTACACGACAAGCGAGGTAACTGGTCGCCTTCGTTCAGAATGACATGGCTACCCAAAACCCTGGGTAGTTACTTTGATTTTTGATTTTGAAGGGGACGCGCCCGGAGGGATTCGGACCCCCGACCCTCGGTTCCGAAGACCGATGCTCTAGTCCACTGAGCTACGGGCGCATTTTGGGATTACGATGGAGGAAATTATCTTACAATTTGCCTTCGTAAACTGGTAAAGATAAAGGATAAAGCAAACGTAAAGTTGAGTGGCGGAGAGGGAGGGATTCGAACCCTCGAAGGCTTTGACACCTTACTCGCTTTCCAAGCGAGCGCACTAGGCCAGCTATGCGACCTCCCCATAATGATTTACGATTTACGATTTGAAATACCCTATCCTCAACGGCTGAGGATAAAATTTAAAGGCTGATGGCGGAGAGGGTGGGATTCGAACCCACGAGGACATCTCTGCCCTACCCGTTTTCGAGACGGGCGCACTAGACCAGCTATGCGACCTCTCCCGTTACCTTATATTCGCGACTGAGGCCAAAAGCTGGTCTACAGGCAAGCAGGATTGTATCATAAAGCCGGGTCAGATTCAACCTGAACTTGGAACGAGGTTCTGACCTCGTGAGGTAAGGGTAATTGCAAAAAGCACGGTTGCTCTAAAGTAGCCTCAAATTTGACAATCTGGCTCTAAAATGAGAAAATTTCGCCTTGTGGGACTGGCTCAATCTTCTAACATACTACTCATTCCTTTAAAGTAACGTTTGGGACGGCAATAACGTATTTTTAAGGGAGAAATAGAGGTGCAATACCTTTTATTCCGAGCTACCGCAAGATATGAGTGGTAAGGCGGGTCTTCCCAGAAAGATTTTAGTTATATAAACAAGCCTGTTCTTTATATAACATTTCGAGAATTGAGAAAGGAGCATTCAGGATTGTCTAATAAAAAAGTGCGGGTGGCGATTATCGGAGTAGGTAACTGCGCTTCCTCGCTGGTGCAAGGGGTCGAATTTTACAAAAACGCCAATGCGGATGATGTTGTACCGGGTCTGATGAATGTCAACCTGGGCGGTTATCACATCAGCGACATCGAATTCAGTGCTGCTTTTGACATCAACGTCACCAAAGTAGGCAAGGATTTGAGCGAGGCGATTTGGGCCGAGCCAAACAATACTATCAAGTTTTCGGATGTGCCGTTCTTGAACGTGCCAGTACATCGCGGCATGACCCACGACGGCCTCGGTAAATATCTGAGTGAAATCATCACCAAAGCGCCTGGCCCGACCGCCAATATTATCCAGATTTTGAAGGATACCAAGACCGATGTAGTCGTAAATTACCTGCCAGTAGGTAGCGAGATGGCGACCAAGTGGTATGTTGAGCAGATTCTGGAAGCTGGATGCGGCTTTGTGAACTGCATCCCGGTCTTTATTGGCCGCGAGGAATACTGGCAACGCCGCTTCCTGGACAAGGGTCTGCCGGTTATCGGCGATGACATCAAGAGCCAGGTCGGGGCGACTATCACCCACCGGGCGCTGACCCGCCTGTTCGAGGAGCGCGGCGTGAAGTTGGAGCGCACTTATCAATTGAACTTCGGCGGCAACACCGACTTTTACAATATGCTAGAGCGCAGCCGGTTGGAGAGCAAGAAAATCTCCAAGACCAATGCCGTCACCAGCCAACTCGACCACACCGAAATTGAGGCGAAAAACGTCCACGTTGGGCCGAGCGATTATGTTCCCTGGCTGGAAGACCGCAAGTGGTGTCACATCCGCATGGAAGGTACGACCTTCGGGAATGTGCCTTTGATGGTCGAACTCAAGCTGGAAGTCTGGGATAGCCCCAACAGCGCCGGAGTAGTGATTGACGCGGTACGCTGCGCCAAGTTAGCCCTCGACCGGGGGATTGCCGGAACGCTGGCTGGCCCGTCGGCTTACTTCATGAAGAGTCCGCCGGTACAGTACCACGACGATTTAGCCCGCATCATGGTCGAAGATTACATCGCGGGTAAAGACGACACTCGTCTGCCCTTAGATGTTCCGACGACGGCGACAACCGCTGAATAATCGGTAAAATTAAAAAGGCTTCCATTGCCCATGGGCAA
>JBBRSG010000067.1:0-35373 GCA_038245615.1 Chloroflexia bacterium
CTGGCCTCTTATTTTTTGGTGTTTTTGCCAGTTATCCTGGTTGGCATGACTTATCACGCTTTGGTCAGTAACCGGGCGCTATCGGCAGTTCTGGAGCGCGAGCGCCAGCAGGCCGCCGCCCTCGAAACCGACGGCAAACCTCCTGCGTTTCAGGTCGAAGTCCCGGACTTACCCGACCCTGAACCCGAAACTACGCCGACCTATACCACCCGTAACACCCCGCCTGGGGTCAAGCAGCGTGGCAACCCTGATATATCCAACAAAACCGGGCGCAAATGAACCAACCACCAGCGTTTGATTTAGCGGCTTTTCTGGCCTACGCCCCGACCTGGCAGGGTCGGGCGCACTATTTTGCTACCATCGGCTCAACCAATCAGGAAGCCCGCTTGCGCCTGGGAAATGTTCCCCAACCCGCCGAAATGCTGCTGATTGCCGACCAACAAACGGCGGGCCGAGGTCGGTTACAGCGCACCTGGGAAGCGCCTTTCGGGTCGGGGCTGCTTTTTACTATGACCATACCGCTCGCCCCCTTGTTATTAGAAAAGGCCTATCTCTATACCGCATCCCTATCTCTGGCCCTACAACAAGCGGTGGCGCAACAAACCGGGGTCGCGTTGGCAATCAAATGGCCTAACGACCTGCTGCGCAACGGACGCAAATGCGGCGGTATTCTGGCGGAAGTGGAAGGCGGCCTCGGCCCGCACCGGGCTGAAACCTGGCTGGCGTTGGGTTGCGGCCTCAATACTGGCCTGAGCGAACAGGATTTTGCCGAAGCCGGGCTGACCGAGAGGGCTACCAATATTATCCCGCCCGGTAGCCCGCCGCTTCGCCGGGAAATATTACTGGCGACGTTCCTGGCAATTTTCGCCGAATATCGCGCAAAACTGGCCCTTGAGCCGGAAACTGTCCGGCAGGAATGGGCCGCCCGACTGATTAATCTCGGTCAGGCGATTCAGGTCTTCCAGGCCGGGCTGATAACCCCAAATTCTGAACCGTCCCTGACTGGCCTCGCCACCGGGGTTGACCCTTCCGGCGCACTCCTAGTAGTGGATAATTTTGGCAAAACTCATAAAGTGCAGGCGGGAGATGTATCCGTCCGCCTCGCCGATGGAAAATATGCCTGACCAAAGGAATGAGAGATGCGAGTTGAAATGAGTTCAGATACATTTAACGAGCCAAATAAAGAGGCTTCCCGCCAAAATACTGCCTTTGGAACTAAAATTTCAGCCGTGATTTTCGATCTGGGCGATACTCTGATTCACGGCAACTTTACCGCCGGGCAGACCGAAAGCGTCTGGGAGGAAATTTACCGCCAGATTATCAACCCGCAAGGCCTGCGCGATGTCCCGGAACTAGCTCATATTCGGCGGGCCTGGCAGGAGCATGTTCAGAGCGCGATGGCTCGCACCTGGCGCGAAAAATCGGAAAAGGAAGTGGATTTTTTACCCTTGATTCAACGAGCTTTCGAGGCCGCTGGGCATAAGCGGGGCAACGACCCGGCCTTTTTGCGGGAAGTGGTGGCCCTCGAACACCGTCTGCTATATGAAAGGGTGGTCGAGGTCGCACCCCAGGCGATTGCCACTTTGGGCGAACTCAAGAAGCGGGGTTATCGGTTGGGGCTGGTTTCCAATTTCTGCAACCTGCCAGAGGTGGCTTATGCCAATATCGCCCAGGTCGGGCTGCTAGAACTCTTTGACCAAAGCGTACTTTCGTGCGAGGTCGGCTGGCGCAAACCCTCTCCAAATATCTATCAAGCGATTTGTGAACGGCTGGAAATCGCCGCCCGCGAATGTCTATTTATCGGCGATAGGCTGATTGAAGATGTGCAAGGCCCCCAAAAAGCCGGAATGCGGGCGGTCCATTTCACCCTCTTTCGGCAGGAAGAACCTGATCCGATAATTCAGCCCGATGCAACTATCAGTAATTTTGAGCAACTGCTGGATTTATTGCCATGAGCGCAACAGTTATTACCTTGACCACCGATTTTGGCGAAAAGAGTGGCTATGTTGGGGTCATGAAGGGGGTTATTTACAGTTTGTATCCCGAAGCCCGACTGGTAGACCTCAGCCATCAGGTGCTGCCCCAAAATATTCTGGAAGGCGCTTTTTTGCTGCACACGGCCTATCGTTATTTCCCGATTGGGACGCTGCATGTCGCGGTGGTTGACCCTGGGGTTGGGACCGAGCGGCTGGGGGTAGTTTTGCAAGTACCGGAAATCGGCTATTTTATCGGGCCGGACAACGGTCTTTTCAGCTACATCGTCGCCAACCATCCGACCCTGACCGCTCGCTTGATAACCAACCCGGCCTTTATGCGCTTGCCGCTCAGTAATACTTTTCATGGGCGCGATATTTTTGCCCCGACCGCCGCCCAGCTTGCTAATGGCGTAGCCTTTGAAGAGGTTGGGCCGCTCTATGAAAGTAATAATCTGATAAAACTTGCCAATTTGCAGCCGACGATAACCCGAAACTTAGAAGGAGAGGTTGAAGTATTGGGCCAGATTGTCCATATTGACCATTTCGGCAATCTTGTCACCAATATTCCGCAGACCTTATTTTTTGGCCTTAGCGATGAGCAATTGAGCGAAGTGGTAATAGAAATAAGGGTCAAGCTCGGTGGGCCTATCGCCAAAATCAAGGGTATAAGCAAAACCTATGGCCAGGCCCGACCGGGCGAACTGGTAGCCTTATTCGGCAGCAGCAATTTCCTTGAAATTGCCAAAGTGAATGGTCGGGCCGATAGCGCCTTAAATACAACCATAAATCAGCCGGTAAGGATAATTACTCAATATCTAAACTTTAGATGCTAAAGCCGCACCAGACCGCGCTGGGCGGCAATCGTCACCGCTTCAGTGCGATTGGCGGCATCCAACTTGGCTAAAATCGCGCTGACGTGAAATTTTACGGTGCGCTCGCTGATAACCAGCCGGTTGGCAATTTCGCGGTTAGCCAGCCCCGCCGCCATCAGCTCCAACACCTCGTGTTCCCGGCGGGTTAGCTCCTCGCTCCCGGCAACCCCCGTCGGCAAAGGGGCATTAACCGCCCCTTTGGGGCTGTGCATCTGACGCAAGAGCTTGCCCGCTACTACTGGCTGGAGCAGCGCCCCACCCTCATAGACCGTCCGCACCGCCCTGAAAATCTCCTGACGCGGGGCATTGCCTTTGAGCAGATAGCCTTGCGCCCCGGCCTGCACTGCCGTCAAAATCCGCTCGTCGGTATCGAAGACCGTAAAAATAATCACTTTGGTCTGGGGACGCTGGGCCATAATCAGTCGCAGAGCTTCCAAACCGTCCAGCTCCGGCATATCTAAATCCAGCAACACGACATCCGGCTGCAAGGTCTCGACCAGCACAACCGCCTCGCGCCCGTTTCCAGCTTCCCCGACCAGCACGAAATCGGCCTGAGTCTCCAAAATGGCACTCAGCCCGTCCCTGACTACCGGATGGTCGTCGGCAATCAATATTCGGATTTTGGTTGGTTCATTGCTCATTTTGTTAAAAGTGGTCAGTGGTCAGTGGTCAGTGGTCAGAAAAGGGCTGAGTGCTGAGAAAATACCTCTGACCGCTTTCAATCGTAAATCGCGGCCTCGCCCCTTTGGGGGTAAATCGTAAATCCCCGACCCCTACCCCAGCGGTACAATCGCCTCAATTCGAGTACCCTGACCGGGGCAGCTTTCGAGGATAAGCTGCCCGTCCAGAAACCGTAACCGCTCGTTCATCCCGATTAAGCCCCAACCTCGCAGCTTATGGGTATCGGTCAGAGGTGGCTGGTCGAGTCTGGCAGGGTCGAAGCCCTTGCCGTCATCCTGAATAATCAGCCGTAATTGCTCTTTACCGTCCTTGACCTCAGCTTGAAAGGTGACTTGCACCTGCCGGGCCTGGGCGTGCTTTCCGATATTAGTGAGGCTTTCCTGAGCAATGCGATACAGGGCCATCTCCACCCGCGAAGAATAGCGTCGGTCAGGCGTGACACTTTTTAACTCGAAGTGGGCCGAGACCTCGTTTTCGGTGGCGAAAGCCTCAACCAGGCCCGCTAGAGCCTCGCCCAATGGTTTGTCCAGGTAAGGCGCAAGCCGCAAGTCCAGCACCGAGTGACGGGCCTCTTCGAGATTGGCGCGAGTGAGGGACAGGGCCTTGCGAAGCTTCTCGCGGCCTTTAGCCTGCCGCGCCGGGTCGGGGTCGTCCAGCAACAGGTCGGCACTTTCCAGATTAAAAATCGCTGCTGCCATGCCCTGAGCAATCGTATCGTGGATTTCGCGGGCCAACCGATTGCGCTCCTCGATGGTCGCCAGCCTAGCACTTTGGTCGAAAAGTCGGGCGCGTTCTACCGCAATCCCAATCTGCGTCCCAATGGTATAGAGCAGTTGCAAGTCGTCCGGCTCAAGACTACGCCAGTCCGAACTGGCGACATTCATAACCCCTAGCGGCTTATCATGGGCGTAAATCGGGATAGAAGCGTGATAGGTCAGGCCGTCAGTCCCGGTCACGCCTTCCGAAAGACGGCTGCACTCCATCACATTGATGTTTTCCGCCCCGACCAAATCCCCCGCCATAAAGGTCAAAAGACACAGACAATTCTTGCCGCGCATCCGGGCCGGTTTTTCTGACAAAAAGGGCGGCAACATCCGTGCCGCCGCTAGATAGGGTTCGCCGCTTTCTTCGTCCAACAGCCAGACCCACCCGGCCTTGAGTTCCAATAGCTCGGCTACTAGCGCCAGCGAGTTTTCCAGGGCGCTCCTGACGCTAACCGCCCGGTTCAACTCCTCGACAATCGCCTTGAGAATCGCCAACTCCCGATTACGCTGCTTGAGCTTCTGCCCGGCGGTCAGGTGAGGCTTCTTGCCAAAATTATCTTGACTGTGGGCCGATTTCGGGTGCGCCATAATAATTAAGGTGCGTCCGGCTCAATGCCGTTAGCTCGCATTTTGGCACGCAAGGCTTCAATGACTGACTGCTGGGTTTCGTTAATTAAGCGTTGCTCTTCATTGAGTAAACGTTGCTCTTCGTTAAGTAAACGCTGGGCCTCGTAGTCCAAGCGCCGTTCTTTGGAAGTCGGCAATTTAGTTCCATTTGCGTCATAAAGCCACAAATTTACCCCATCCGGTACCAACCAGAGATCTAGCTGCTCGCTCCATAGCCAGCCCTGGGCATTCGGCGCGATTTCTTCAGCAATACCATCCCGATAGCGCCAGCCCCGCAAGCGGACATCGCCCCCCCAGTAGCGTAACGGGTCAAAGGCGATATACTCCTTTACCCCCAGCTCGCCATATTTCCGGCGGTTCTTGGTCGGGTCTATATCCTTGTCCCAATTCTCCCGCGAACTCACTTCCAGCACCCAGGCCGGGGCGGGGCGCTCTGGCGGACTTACCAACCAGCCTAACACTTCCTCGCTCAGGTCTTGGTCTGATAACTGCGCCCCCTTGATTACCGCCACATCCGGGGAAGTCTTGATTGCCGCATTATATATCACTAGATTGGCGGTCACGATACAGGCTTGTCCCCGGTAATACCATTCCAGAATTTCCTGCATATACATGCTGATCAGCCGATGTTGATAGCCTTCCGACATATCGCGCTCCTCTGGATACTCCTGGTAGTACAATTCGATTGGATTAAGAGCTTTTTCGATGGACATATTTTGCTCCTTGCCTATTTGCGGAAGTTAGGGTCTTTTTCTGGGCCTTGACCTATATAAGTCGAAATAAACTGATTAATTCTATCGGTATCGAGTGACTTGAGGGCCAGCCGTTTGGTCCAGGCCGTCAACACAATTCGCGCTCCATCCGGCAATCCCCCGGCGCGAGGTGCAAGCAGCACCCCGGTAAAGCTCTGGGGTGGATAGCGCCGGGCGTAGGCTGAAAGCGCATTTATCGCCCCAGGGCAACCCTGCGGGCAATCGTACTGGATTACAATCCCGCCGTGTTCAAGATTATGCAAGGTCAGTTCGTCCGAGAGCGGTTGATTGAATACCCCCCAATCTGACCAATTAGGCAAGTGCGGCCCACTGGTCGGCGGATTCGAGTTATAGGGTACTCCCAGCACCGTCAAGACAGTTTCACCCCTTTTCTTCTCCAGATGGGTGCTACCCTGGTCGGGAAAGGTTTGCACTTGAGCGTTAGCATCCGGGCCTACTAACATATCCACTGCCGGATCAAAAGTAGTATTCTTGCCGGAATTCCCACCCGATAGCACCAGCGCTAAAATAAAGCCGACTACTCCCACCACCAGCACCACCACAATAATGATAATCGGCAAAGCCGAAGATTTTGGTGGCGGCGGGGGCGTTCCTCTGCGCCGGGGGGTGGTAGAGCTGGCGGAAGGCCGGGCCGCCCCATTAGTGGAAGTGGAAGAACTTTTCGGGCCGGATTTGGACGGCGGTTTTCGGTCTGACATTAGTTATCTCTACTCCTGCAACTTATTTCTTGTTATAATCCCCACTCCGCAAATTGCTCAGAAAGCGGCGAGCCTCTTTCAAATCGCGTTTCTCGCGGTCTTTGCGGGTCGCGTTTTTGATACTACGGTAGGCCAGATAGATTGTCGCCACCTTTAGCCAGGTCGGTAGCCCTGAAAAGCCTTTCGAGACCCGGCGAGTTTGCTTGACTATTTTTTTAGCGGCGGTGGGAGCGGGTTTCGGGGCTGGTTTGGGCAAAAGACCCAACAGCGAGAACAGCGATAGCCCACGCTCTTGCTTGGTCTCCTTTTTGGTTTCCTTATGGGCGCTTTTAGCGGCCTGCTTGACGTTCTTGCTGCGTTGTTCCAATATTTTGCGGTAGGCTATTATCTCGGTATCCCTTTTGCTTTTAGCCATTTTCTTCTCCTCGTGCCTCTTGCAGGGCTTCTTTATTGACCACCCAGCTCTGACCAGCCTCGTCTCCGGCTTCCCACGACTCTTTTTTCCAGATGGGTACCGTCGCCTTGAGAGTATCTATCGCATACTCGCAGGCCTCGAAAGCCACCCCGCGATGGGCCGCCCCAACCGCCACCCCGACTGCCGGTTCACCAATTTCCAGATGCCCAACTCGATGGGCCATTGCCAGGCTGGTCACGCCCCATTTTTCCTCGACCTGCCGGGCAATATCTCGCATAACTTCTTCGGCGGCCTCCTGGTAGGCTTCGTATTCCAGCCAATGAACCTCACGCGGCTGACCATCCGGCCCATTATTCCAGCGCCGGACTATTCCCAAAAAGGCTACAATCCCGCCGTTAGCTTCCAGCGAAACCTCGGCGATAAGCTCTTGCAAATCTATCGGTTTATCGGTAATCCTGATTATCATTCTGTACCTTTTTTAGTGGTGAAAACTATCTATCCGGGTTTATGTCAATTAGCAGCTTGAAAAAGGCTGAATAGCGTACTATCACCCGGTCATTGACCCTGAGACGCTCAAAATCTGGCCTGGTAACATTATAACTTATTTCGGGCTGGTCGGGTTTTAGAGCCGGATTAGGCTTGAGCCGAACCTCATAGACCGGGTTGCCACCTTCCGGGCGCTGCTTTTTGGAAAGAACCACCGCCGAAATCTCAGTTGGTAGACCGGTCAGGTCGCGCACTGCCAGAAAGCTTATTACCGCCCCTACCAATACGAGCGCCCCGAACAAAAGCAAAGCCAGTACCGACCCGCCGACAATCCCCAGCATCACCAGAAAGCCCAACCCCAGCAAAGCCAGCACCATTCCACCAATAAAAACCATCCGACCAATCAACACTCCATAGGGGGGAATTACGGGCGGGGGGCGGCGGCGCTTCACTCTAGCCCCCCCCGACTGGCGGCAGAAAGGCCACTTCGTCGCCCGGTTGCAGGGCGGAGGTGCGGTCAGCATAGCGCCGATTGACCATCACCAGGGCGCTCTTTGCCCCAGCAGACAAGGCCGGATATTCGGCGATTAGCTCTGCCAAGACCCCGGCGGCGGTCTGGCCCGCCCCTAACGCCCATTCCATTTCGGGCTGCCCGGTTATCTCTCGAAACGCCGCGAAGAATTTCAGCTTGATTTTATTCATAACGGTTGGGGGTCGGGGTCGGCGGTCAGGGGTCGGAAAATACAGGGCTGAGTACGATTTACGATTAGGAAATTCAAAACTCAAAACTGTATTTTTCTGACTACTGACCACTGACCACTGACCACTGCTTACCCTTTCCACAATTGAGAGGCCATAAACAACAGGTTCGCGGGGCGCTCGGCCATGCGGCGCATCAAGTAAGGATACCATTCCGTCCCGTAAGGCACATAGGCCCGGACGTTGTAGCCCTGCCCAACCAGCTTTTTTTGCAAATCGCGCCGGATGCCGTACAACATTTGGAACTCAAATCGCTCGGCTGGGATATTGTGCTGTTTGACATACTCAATCGCGTGATTGATGATTTTCTCGTCGTGGGTCGCCAGACCGGGATAATTCCCGTCGCTCAAAAGCCGTTCCATGCAAGCCACATAGTTTTTATCCACCTCGGCTTTTTCGGAATAAGCTACCGTCGCCGATTCCAGATAGGCCCCTTTGCATAGCCGCACTCGCACTTTGTCAGCAATTGCGGTCTCGACATCCTTTTCGGTGCGATATAGGTAGCTTTGCAGCACCACCCCGACATTGCGATGACCTTTATTCCACAGTTCATAGAATAAATCCAGGGTGCGCTGAGTGTAGGCCGAGCCTTCCATGTCGAGCCGGATAAATATCCCGCCCTGGGCTTGGGCCTGCGCAATCACCTTGCCGATGTTTTCCAAACAAAGGTCGTGGTCAACATCCTGGCCCATCGAGGTCAGCTTGACCGAAATATTGGCATCCAGCTTCTCGGCTTCGATTGCCGCCAGAATATCCAAAGCAGCCTGGGTCGCCAACTGCGCTTCTTCGGTGCTGGTAGTATTTTCGCCCAGATTATCGAGGCTGACGTGGATTCCCTGTTTGTTAATCTCGCGGGTCGCCGCCACTGCATCCGCGACGGTTTCGCCCGCCACAAACCGGTGGGCCAGCTTGCGTCCCAACTTGTTGCCGGTCACAAAGCCTTTCATATTGCGGCTCTGCGAGAGCTTTAGAATCGGCTCTTTCAAACTCACGACTGCCATTTTTTATATATCCCTATCGTTCTTAAAATGTCTGATTTTATTAAGTTGCCCGGTCAATTATAGCATACGCCAAACTGAACTCGCCTGACCAAGTGTCTATCCCGGTAGGAACGACCTGCTTCTAAAACTGAAAACTCAAAACTCAAAAAGTCGTCGCGCCATTGAAGCTACACCGACTGACCCGCAGTGGCGGCAGATAATAATTGGTGATAGACATGCCGTTGGCGGCCCACCAATCCTGAACGGTACGCGGTTGCCCGAACTCCTCGACTCCCGCCAATAGTTCCAGAATACTCTGAGTAAACCGCAAATTCTTGACCGCCGCGACAATCTGCCCATCCTCGACCAAAAAAGTACCATCGCGGGTCGTGCCGGTAGCGACCACCCGTTTAGGGTCGGGGCAGTGAGTATAATGCAACCGGGTGACGACCAGCCCGCGTTTCAGCCCGGCGATAAGCTCTGTAACCGATTTCGTCCCACCCTGCATCACAATATGATGAGGCTGCGGCCCGTCCTGAAAAGATAGCTGATTGGGAGTGGCGGCATGACCGCTCGAAACATGACCGGGGGCGCGACTGGCAGTATAGCGGTCATAGGCCACCCCCGCCGCCTTGCCACCGATGACCAGTGGCACAGGCCGGGCCGTCAACCCCTCATAATCGAGCGGAAAAGGCATTGCGCCAGGATGTCCGGGGTCTTCCCACAGATTGATATTTGCGCCCGTGACTAGCTGCCCAAAGCTGTCGGTCATAAACGAGCGGCGGTCTTGAAGCTGTTGCGCCCCGCCTCCGTGAATCACCATAAAGCGCACCATATCGGCAACCGTGTTGGCTTCCAGCACCGCGTTATAATTGCCGGGCGGTAAATCTATCTGGTTCAGGTTCAGGCGACATTTTTCGATGGCTATTCGGGCCGTCGCCAGGGGTTCAAGCAAGCTCACATCGCGGGCCAGACAATCGGCATAGCCCGAACCATCGCCACTCTCCGCCAGCACTTTGATATAACCGGAAGTCGCCGGAGCATAGGCCCGCAAACCCTGGGTGTTGGCAACTGCAAGTTCCGAGCTGGTGGTTTTGTAAGTTCCATAACCCAAATAGCCCGCTCCCGCGACCAACTCTACAATTTGCCCGATAGTTTCGGCGCGGTTATCGGCAGTCTGGTTGGCGGTACTCTCGAAGAAGGCCGGGGCGGTTTCATGGGACAAGGCTGCCAAACCTTCCGCTCCCGGTTCGACATTCATCCCGCTTTCGTCGCTACTAGCGGCAAAGCCCAGATTGCCCCGATTGGGCAAGCGGCGGGCCAGGGTAGTAGCTTGCGAAATGGTCTGCCTAATCAGGGCCGGGTCGAGCGAATTACAGGCCAAAGTCGCCAGCGAGCCATTGACCTCGACCCGCACCCATAGACGGGTATCCTCTTGCCACACATTTTGATGAATTCGATTCTCGGCGTAGCGCGTGACCGCGACCTGCTCGGCTTCCAGTACCAATTCGGTGGCGGCAGTCGCTCCTTTCAGGCAATCTTCCAGCAGATTTAACAGCCGGTCACGCCCATAAAGGGTAAAAGTTGCCTTATTCTCGCTCTCGCTCATTCCTGGCCCTCCCGCTGCACATCCACATCTTTTACCAAAATCGGGGCAGCCCCGTGCGCGACGTGGGTGCTTTGGAGCGGCTCACCTTTGGCACAGCCCAAAAATCCCCAAAGCTGCCATTCTTCCGACCCGGCGACCTTCTGGCAATTACCCCAAAACAGGGGGGTGCGCCACTGAAAACTAGCCCCTTTGTAAAACTTGCCAAGCTGTCCATTCTTTATCTCGCGGCAGATTTCGGCGCTAAAGTGAAAATTCATGCGCTTGTCATCCAGACTCCAACTCGATGGCGTTTCGAGATAAAGGCCATTTTCGACCTCACCTAACAAGCTTTCAAAGCTGCCCTCGCCCGGCTCTAAATTCACGTTGGTCATACGAACCAAAGGGATGCGCCCCCACGAAGAAGCCCGCGCCATGCCGCCACTGGGCAGACCGATTGCCGCCGCCGTATCCCGCGACGACAGATAGCCGTTAAAAATGCCCTTTTCGACCAGTGGTACCCGCTGGGCCGGAGTGCCTTCATCATCCCAGCCAAAGCTGCCCAAACCCCCGGCAATTGTGGCATCGGCGGTCAGATTTACGGCGGGCGAACCATAGCGGAATTGTCCCCGCATATCTGGCAGCAAGAAGCTCCCGCCCGCAAAGGCGTTCTCGTAACCCAACACCCGGTCTAACTCAGTCGGATGTCCGCAGGTTTCGTGAACCATGAGGGCCGCCAAATTCGAGCCAATCACGACGGTAGTCGGGCCGGAGGGAACCCAGTCCGCCGCCACCAACTCGTCGGCCTCCTGTCCGATGCGTAAGGCTTCATCCTCCAAATTCAGGCCCATAATATACTCGTACCCGGCCTGGCTAAAGTTGCCAAAACGCCCAAAAGTGCGCTGATAGCTATAATTGCCCTCCACCGCAATCGCCGATAGCCCGCCGCCACATTCGGTGATAAGCTGGCGTTGCAGCGCCCCGGCGGTATTGGCGAAAAACTTCCAGGTGCGAAAAGCTGTCACCTGCGAAAAGGTGCTTTTGACCCGCCCGGCTCGCTGCAAATTAGCTTCCATGCCCGAAAGCATTTCCAGCCGCTCGCTCAGTGGCACTTTAAATGGGTCAATCTGCACCTGGGTAACGTATTCGCCGGTTGCGGTCGAGGGCGGGCCATAGCTTTCGGCTTGCTGGCGGGGCTGGACTTTGGCACTGGCTGCCGCAATCCGAAAAGCCTGAGCCGCCAGTTGTTTGACGCTTGCCCCGGTCAATTGGGCGCTACTGGCAAAACCCCAGCCTGCCCCAACTCGCACGTTTAAACCCCAGCCGTTATCCTGGTCAGTCTGAATTTTGTTAGGTTGCCCGTTCTTGAGGCGTACCGTATCGGTCAGCCCCGCCAGCCCGCGCACCTCGGCGTAATCCGCCCCGGCTTTTCGAGCCTCATCCAGCGCCGCCAACAATAATTGTTCGTCTAATTGAGCATCTATCATGAAATTCTCCGGGGTTGTGATCAGTGGTCAGTGGTCAGTGGTCAGAAAAGTCCTGAGTGCTAAGTAAATAGTTCTGACCGCTTTCAATCGTAAATCGCGGCCTCGCCCCCTTTGGGGGTAAATCCCTCAGTCCTCAGTCCTCAGTCCTGCCTTTCCTAGACCCGCCGGGTCAGGGTTTGGCGGGTGCGTTTATCTATAAATTGCAGTGGTTCGTACTTGATTTCCGGCTCACCGAGCTTATTATCGGTCACGTCGCGGATTACGTCTAATAAGGCCTCAAGCCGAATCTTGGTCAGGGCGCTGGCAACTAGCTTTCCTTGCTTGAGACTCAAATCGCCCAGACACAACGTCCCGCGTGGCCCACGAACCGGGTTTTCCCCAAAAAATATCCAGAAACCATCGTCGGGATTTTCGTCCTGGCCTAGCAACCGCAAATCTGCCGCAAGCTGGCGGGCCAGGGTCGCACTATCGGCTATTTCAAAAGTCGCCGATTGGGGAGCATATCGGCTATAGCTCTGTCCATCCGGGTTCATCGCCATCGGATACCAATAGCGTTCCAACCGACAACACTTACCAAAAGCCCGACCACTACCGCACAAACATGCCGCCCTGGGCTTTACCGGCAGATAAAAAGCCGTCGAAAGCCGTTTGCCGGGCCGATTGGGTTCGGGGTCAGTCGGGTTGGGTTGCCAATCCGTCGCCATCCCCAAAAACCCTTCATCAAAATTAATCTGTCTGGCAAAATCGAGCGGCAAACTAGCCGGTAACATGTAACACCTCTTTTCGGGGGTCAAAGGAATTTACGATTTACCCCCAAAGGGGGCGAGGCCGCGATTTACGATTGGGGAACGCAGTCCTCCGTCCTGCCTTCCCCGTTCTCTAAACCAACTCAATTCTAGCTCCGTGCGCCAGGATAAGATTGAGCAAGCCGGGCAGGGTCGGGGCGGTTTCAGTCCGTAGGGTCAACAAGTATGGCCCTTCGCCCCGCAAATCAATATAATCCTGTAACCGATTGTCGGGGGCGGCTTCCGCCAGAATAATCCCCGCCGGGCCGACGGGAGCGGCACTGGTCTGGTACTCACCCCGGTGGGGCGGAGTTCCCAACAAAGCCTGATAATGCTGGATGCTGGCATTCAGATTTTTGACTGCAATCGTCAGGCTATCAATTCCCGTCACCCGATTGGCGTGCAGATGGGCCGGGCCTTCCGGGACGCGCAGATTGCGCGGGGTCAAGTCGGCGCACAGAAAAGGCAGGTCGGGGCTGGGCGGCATCCCCGTCACCCAGGCAATCTCGATGCCATCAAGCCGCTTGCGTCCGCCCTGATGCGGCCCGCTATAGTCTAGACCCCGCACCCGAATAGCATTGATGCTTTCGATGGCCGACCCACCCGGCAACAGGGCAAAATCAATCAAGCCCTCGCCGCTTTGAGCAAAGCGCCACCAGCGATGTTCCGGCGCATTTCGCTTGAAAGCGATTAATTCCAGATAACTGCCATCGGCAAAAGAAATCAGAGCGTTATGGGTAGCGCCGTCGGCGTGTTCCCCACCCGGCGTGACTGTAAAGCCCAGCGCCCCATAGTCGCCAATCGCGGCCTCCAAATCCTTCACCAGAATAACGATATGGTCAATCCTCGAAATCATCGGTTTCTCCTTAGCAGTGGTCAGTAGTCAGTGGTCAGTAAGATAGTTTTACGTTTTGAGTTAAAATGCCAACTACCACCCGGATTTCTTCCGTCTTCCGTTTTTCGTCTTGCATTTTCTGACCACTGACCACTACCCCCTAATACACAATCTTGAGTGGCGTAACTGGCGTGCCATCGCTCCACTGGCCCAGGTTGCGCTGTTGGGGCGTATTACCCAGGGCATACTCACAGAATTTGCCTGATATGGCGCAGCTTTGCAAACCGTCCAGCAATTTCCAGATACCGTAATAATTATAAGTGTTCGGCGGAACTCGATTCGCCATGCCGTGATCGGCTAACAAGGGCGGCTGACCATAAATATCGCTGATAACCTTGATGTAATTCTTGTTAGCCGCCGGAATTTGGGAAGTGGCATTCCAGATAAGCGGGGCGGCAGTTTCGCCAACGGTTCTATCCTGGTCGCCGACCAGAACCAGCATTTTGGTGTCAGGCCGAATTTGAGAAAAATCGGCGGCAGTTTCGCCCAACAAAAAGTTTTTTATCGAAAAAGAACTGCAATTGGAACAACCGCCGGGGGTAATCGCAAAAAGGGCTTTCGGAACGGGCAGACCGCGTTTGGTAGCCAGAGCCGTCAGGTTAGCAGCAATAACTCCGCCCGCGCTATACCCGGCCACGACTACCGCTGATAGGTCGGGTTTGACGTGACTGCCGTCTTTGAGCCGGGCAAAAGCTCCTTCCAGCGCCACCAAGGTATTTTCCAGAAATTTCTCACCCTCGAAACCACTTATACTTTGGTAGACCGGGAAAATCACGATATTGCCGCGTCGCACCAGATGGCTAATCCAGACCTGATAACTAACATTGGGGTTTACCCCACCAAAGCCATGCAGCAGGATTATCACCGGCAGCGCCTTATCGGGGGCGGGTTGGGTTGGCTCAAAGATATAGTAGCCTTCTTCGCCTGTACCATAATTATTGGAGGTTATTGCCCCATAGCTATACTCTTTGCCACCCGGCCCGGTGGCGGGTTGAAGCGGCTGAGTCGCGGCGGCAGGAGTAGGCGGCAAAGTCGCTACCGAATTGGGTGAGGGTGTCGGAACGGGAGTTGAGGGCAGAACCGTGGCCGTCGCCGGAATTTGGCTCGCCGTCGGAGGCAGCGCCGTCGCCGTCACCGGAATTGGCGAGGCTGAAGGTAAGGGAGTAGAAGTCGCTGGAATAGCCGTTGGGTCGCCACACCCGCTCAATAGTAAAGCAGCCAGCATCCCGACTACCAGCCAGACCGATAAGCGGCCCACGATTTTGGGCTTTAGCAATAATTTCGACAAGGGTAAATCCTTTCTACCTCCGACAAAATCCAGCAGCACTAATCCGATAGCTAGATTATACCTGTAGCGTCTGGTTTAGTAAATCGGCGGCTTTTTGGGGCTTTTTGCGATAATAGATTGCGGGTAAACTGCTTTGGCGAGATTTGCAATTACCCGGTTTTATCGGTATTATCCAGGCTTAGGGCGAGTACAGTCGGCCCAATTTACAGACAGGAGCTTATGTCAGATAATCAAAATAGTGGCTCATTAGGGCATATAAAAGAGGATATAAAGGCCCGATTGGTCGGCACATGGAAACTGGTAGGCTATCAGCGCCAGTTCGTCGGAGAAGAATGGGTGCGTCCCTGGGGTGAGGAAGTAGACGGGCGGCTGATTTACACCGCCGACGGCTATCTCTCGGTTCAGCAAATGCGGCTGGGCCGCCCCAATTTTGCCGCCAGCGAATATACTTCCGGTACGCCCGATGAAGTTCAGGCCGCCTTTCAGGGATATGTGGCCTACGCTGGACGCTACCGCCTGGATGAGGCCGAAGACGCAGTGTGGCATATCATAGAGTGCGCCCTGTTTCCCAATTGGATTGGCCTGACCATGAAACGCTTTTACCAGCTTTCCGACCATCGCCTGATTCTTTCTTCCCCGCCGCCCCAAAGTTCCACCGGCTTCCAAGCCCGCCTCACCTGGGAGCGGGAGACTAAAATCTAAAGTCTAAAATCTGAAATCTAAAATTCCCCTCAATTTTGAATTTTTCCTTGCCTCTGTCACTAGACTTTAGATTTCAGATAATCCAAGAAACGAGTAGCCAATGACAACTAGAGCCGAAATTTGCAAACTCAGTGGGCTGGAACAGGCCGCGCTGGTGCGTTCCAAAAAAGTATCGCCTGTCGAGTTGCTCGAAGCCGTGTTGGAGCAAGTTCACCGGGTAAATCCTATCGTCAACGCTTTTTGCACTGTGGTCGAGGACGCAGCCCAGGCCCAGGCAAAAGAAGCCGAGGCGAAAGTGCTGCGCGGGGAAGAACTTGGCTTGCTGCATGGTGTTCCGGTTTCGATCAAAGACTTGATTTGCACCAAAGATATTCGCACTACTTTTGGTTCAAAAGCCTATCAAGATTATATCCCCGACGAAGATGACGTGGCGGTAGAGCGACTGAAAGCGGCGGGCGCGATTATTTTGGGTAAAACCAATTGCTCGGAGTTCGGCTATATGGCGGCGGGCCACAACGACCTGTTTCCCACCACCCGCAATCCCTGGAATCTGGAAAAAACCACCGGCGGTTCGAGCGCCGGGAGTGCGGCAGCGGTAGCCACTGGTATGGGCGCACTTTCAGTCGGCAGTGATGGCGGCGGTTCGGTGCGAATACCCGCCAGCTTTTGCGG
This sequence comes from Chloroflexia bacterium, assembly GCA_038245615.1. Classification (GTDB taxonomy): domain Bacteria; phylum Chloroflexota; class Chloroflexia; order Chloroheliales; family Chloroheliaceae; genus 54-19. The sequence goes on from JBBRSG010000067.1 coordinate 16,446, forward strand.
ATTAGTGGGCTTCAAAGGCTCGTTTGGGCGGATACCGCTTTATCCGGGTTGCCGCGTGCCTGAATTTCCGGGCGCGAGTAGCTGGGAGTCGCTGGAACATTTAGGCCCGATTACCCGCACCGTCGCCGATGCCGCCCTGATGATGGCGGTGATGACCGGCCCGGATGACCGTGACCGCCATTCGTTACCGGAAGCTAATTTCGACTGGCAACAGACTATCAAGGGCGATTTGAGCTTGAAAGGTATGAAAGTTGGCTGGAGTCCCGATTGGGGTTGGGCGGCGGTAGACCCGGAAGTCCGGCGGGTCACTGCTGAAGCGGTCAAAGTCTTTTCCGACCAGCTAGGCTGCGAAATAATCGAAGCCCACCCCGGCTTTCCCGAACTTGCCAGTTTTTGGGCGCTGGTCTTTCGGGATAGCGACTTGCGCGGGATGCGGGAAATGGTCGAAAACGGCGGCATCACCTTGCCCCGGTTGGTCGGTTCATTAAAAAATAACTGGACGGCGGAAGATTTCAGCGATGCCGCCAAAATGCGGCAATTAGTGGTCAATAAAATGTGGCGGTATATGCGGAATTTCGATTTCGTGCTGACTCCGACCCTCTGCGTAACCCCCTTTGAGTTGGGGAGTGCCGGGCCATCCCAAATCGAGGGCCGCGAGGTCGGGCCGGGCCACTGGCTCAGTTTCACCCATCCTCTGAATATGACCGGGCAACCCGCGATTTCCGTTCCCGCCGGACAAACCCGCGATGGACTGCCAGTCGGTTTGCAGATTATTGGTCGCCACCTGGACGACCCGATGGTTTTGCGGGCCGCTGCCGCCTACGAAGCCGCTCAACCCTGGCGTGACTTGTGGCCGGAAGTCTAGTGGTCGGGGGTCGGGGAAAGTAGGACTGAGGACTGAGGACTGAGTTGCCTAATCGCGGCCTCGCCCCCTTTGGGGGTAAATCGCAAATTCCCTGGTCCCCGTCCTCCGACCCCCATTCCATTACCGGCGCGGCCTGAGCATCGAGAGGAGCGCGAAAGTCGTGGGGTCGAGCTTGGCGGGGTCGAGTTCGGGGCTAGGCTTGTAATTATCCAGCAAGGCTTCCTGCGATTGACCGCCGGACGGTATAATAATATCCAGGATGCGGGTATGATTGCCATCGGACGGATTGTTGGGCGCACCGCCAAATTTATCGGGGCTGGATGAAACCTCGACATCCTTAACCCGCAAAACTCCCGGCGCGGGGTTACTATCTTGCCCTAGCACTGCCGGTAGATAAAACCAGTTTTCCGGGTCATCGCCTAAACCCGCCAAAGGCACTTTGATGGTCAGGGTGCGGTCGGCGGCGCTCACGCTCAGTTTGAGCGGCAAATCGGACTTGATTGGTTGGCCTTGCTTGTCCAGCTTGTAAATCGCGGCTTCCCAACCCTCGGCGACAATCGCATATTGCCAGGCTTCGGCATTGCCGACGCGGGCATTGCGGCCCGGCAATAGCGCCGCCGCCGCCGGGTCTTTGCTGCGGGGATTGCGGATATAGACATCAAAGGTCTGGAACGAAAAGCCGTTGGGGGCTTTGAGCGGATTTTCCAGCGGCCCGGCGACCCGCAGCTTGATAATCAGATTTTTAGCCTCATCTTTTGCTACCGAAAAGTCGGTCAGGTCAAAAATCCCCGGTTTGTAGAGCCGATTGACCGGATAGATATACGGGCCGGGGCCATGGTCATCGCCTTCCCGGTCTTTCACGCTCAGAATCGAAGTCAGGCCAAACGAGTCTGGCACGCGCAACGTCCCCGCTCCGGCGCTGGGAACTTGCTGCAAATCCGTTCCAGCTTTGTTCAGCACCGCCGTAAAGTAGACTTTACCGCCCGGTTCGACCTGGGGCAAGCTCTTCCAGGGCAGCGCAATCTCGATGGTTTGCGACCCGGCAAAAACTGGCTCGATTTTCTCAACCACCTGCCAGCCGTTCCCGCCCGTCGAAACCGAAAGCTGGGCATTGGCGGCGTTTTTCTTACTATCCACCTGCATTTCCAGCTCGTAGCCCGCCCCAAACCCCAAGACTGTCCGCTTATCTTTAGTCGAATTGCGGCTGACAAAATTCAGCTTGCTTTCGTCCTTTTGGCGGGGGGCGCTCAGATACACACTGACCGTCGCCAGCGGGTCAATGTCCGACCAGCGCCGATTGCTATCCACCCGGAAATAAACATTCTTGTCGTCCCAACCGAAATAGGTCGCGGTCAGAGATGGGCCGGGCGGGGGCGGTGTCCCGGTTTGAGCAGTAGGTGGCGCGGGGATATTTTCGCTAAAAAGCCCGGCATCTTCCCATTCTTTGTCGCTCACCCGTCCATTGACTTGCGGGCTGATAAAGTCCGCCACCGGGCGATTAGGGGCAAGGGCCGCATTAGGGGTAATCGGTACATTCAGATAGTCTGGCACGGGCTGACCCAATTCCTTGAAGGCGTTCAGCAAGTTAGCTCGGAAAGTCTGGTCTGCCGCCATCGCCTCATCCGAGTCCTCCTCCCCCAGGCTGCGGAAAATCCCGGAGGACTGGGCCAGATAAAGCCAATCGGCGGCTTTTTCCAGATTAGCGGCGGGCGTGGCTTTTTCGCCTTTGAGATAGGGGTCAAGCGCGGCCCGCGCCTGGGTCAGATAATTCCAGGCTTTGTTTTTATCGGTCTGCCCGACCCATTGTTCCAGGTTGTCACCGCTCCATGACCCGGTTGCCAGTTTGCCGAGTTTAGCGGTAGCTGGGCGCAACTGGATATATTCACCCGGCGTAATCGGCTTGATATTTTTCTCCGCCGCCAGTCCGCTAAAAAGCTCTTGCAAGAAGCTGTCGCCGTTATTAGGGTAGCCACTAAAGGCGCTATTGCCATCCAGCACCAGGGTCACAATTCGCGGCTCGCTGGCCTCTAGCCCTTCGCTTTTTAGCTGGCCCGGAATGGCCTTGAGCCGGGCGATAAAATCTTTGGCGGCTTCCGGGGCCGGTTTGGTGGCATAACCACTGCCCATCAATTCCGATAATATCTGGTCACGGAAAAAGACCGTCAGGGGTTTGCCGTCACTGTTGGCGGTCTGGTAGGGCTGATAGAGCCGGGCGGCAGGCTGGGCGGTCTGGTTGGCATCGCGAGTAAAGCGCGGCAGGTTCAAAGAGCGGGCCAGCACCGTTTCGTCCGATACAATCCAGCTTATCCCACTGGCCTTTAAGACCGGAAGGCTGGCCTCGGAGACCGCGCCTTCCGGCGGCAGAAGTCCAACCGGGGTCGTGCCAAAGCTGGCTTTTATTAGCGCCTGGCTTTTCTTGATTTGGGCGGTCACGTCGGCTGGATAAGCGTAAGGTTTTTCGGGTAGAACCGCTTTATCGCCGCCGTTGCCCTCGCGGGCGGCGTTGCCATCCACCAAAAGCGGCACAATCGGGTAAGCATAGGGCGAGGTTATAACTTCAATCTGGCCTGATTTTTGCAGCTTCTGATATTTTTCCAGCACATTGCGGTTGAGCTTACCCAAAGCGGCACTCAGGGCCACTTTGTCATCTTCGCTAAAACCTACCACTTTGGAAATAATCGAGCTAATCGGCTCGGCTTGCTGGACTTCCGGCGGCAGGGCCGAGAGATTATAGACTACCTGCAAATCTCGCCAGTCTTCTTCAGTAAAGAGCGGAATGACCCGGTTCAGGCTGGCAGCATCGGTGCGGTCTCCCCGCTTGCGCCGCAATTCCAGAAAACGGGGGAAGCGTACCACCTGGGCCTCGCCGACCTCAAAGAAATTGCCCAGCATGAAGAGCTTTTCATCGGGGGTCAGCAAGGCGGCATTCTTGGCCGCAATCGCGGTAAAGCGGTCTTTATCGGCGACTCCCGGCGCATTGCTATCTCCGACCTGACGCAAAAGCGTTCCACCCAGGCTGAAAGTCAGCTTCATTCCGGCATTCTTTTCCAATTGGGCGGTCAGACCATAAAAATCGCGCAACGAGCGGGATTGCCCGCCATTTTCGCCGCCAGTCGCCTGCTGATATTGGTTGATAATTATCGCCAGATAGAGCGGTTCGGGTGGTTTGGGCAAAGGAGTCGCGGTGGGCGGGACCGGAGTCGCTGTCACCGGAATGGCGGTGGCGCTCGGTTGCACTACTCTGGTACTCGCGTCGGCGGTAGGCGTTTTATTGGGGTCGGGCAAAGGGGTAGCAGTATCACCACAGGCCGCCAGCAGCAGGCTGGTTAAAAGACATAGGGTTAGCCCGCTACCCAACCACCGGGCAGCATTCCTGGATTTGATCATTATTCCTCGTTAGTGAATTATTCAGGCAGCCTGATTTTTACCCCAGCGCCAGAAAGCTAATATCGAAAGCAATCCGGTACTGTTCTTCATGCGGGGACTTGCCGGGACAACCGGGGCAACCGCTTCTACTTTAGCATTAGCCAGTTCTTGAACCGGCAAGCTGGACGTTTCGACCTTGCGAGTGAGCCTTGTATTTGAAGCCGCCGCCCGAATAGCCTGATGCCGATTCAGATGAATATTGTGGGCCGCCAACCTTAAACGGCCTTTATCGTAGTCGCTGCGTTCCAGCACCCGATACTGAAACATCTTATTTCTTTGGACCAGGGCATACGGCAATTCCAGCCAGGCCGACGTACCTTTTTCGACAAAATAAGCTTTGCGATTCTTGAGCAATTCGGCGACAAACTCGCGGCTTTGGCCTTCGCTGCTGGCAAACAACAGATTGACCGGCAACTGGTGGCTGGTCAGGGCCGATAGCAATCCGAACAACCCAACCTGGGTATCAGAAGGCATAATTATATCGCAAATAATCGTTAAATGTTGGATGTCGGGCAGGTTCAAAACTTGCAAGGCGTTGCGGGGCGAGTTGGCAATATAAATATTAAACCTGTGCGGGTCAGGCATCTTGGGGGCAAACCACATCGGAACGGTCTCAATCATACCAAACGGGCCGGATTGAATAATCTGGCAAGAGCGTCCGCTTTCGGCACAAGCCCGTACAATCGCCGTAACCAGGGTGCTGCAAATGTGATTGCTGTCGTCAATAATTAAAATGTGAACCGCCTCGTTCTCCTGAGATTGAGAATGCCCCTCCGACGGCCTCACATTTAGCTCACTATACAGTTTTTTGTTTTCGTTTAACATTCGTATCCCAAAGGTTGCCCCTGACCAGCCCGGTTGAGCTATTTCGCTTCTATTTCTTATTATACCTTATTATTTTATTTTTATCGACTCACGGCCCACTCTCTAACCAGGGGAAACCCTTAACCAAAAACCCCGCAAGCGTCGCTTGCGGGGTTTTTGGTTAAGTTTAACCTAAGCCATCTCGACTACCGCTTTTTCCGGCGCTTCGGCAATTTGCCCGTGTCCGGTGGCAACCGTCAAGCTCTTGTGGACAAAGAACAACGGCACTAACCCAAACAGAGCAATCATCGCCGCCGCAAACCAGGTGGTAGTAAAGGCATTGAGCAGAGCCTGTTTGAAGCGGGTCTCGACCTGCTTGCCCACCAGGGCTATCGGCGAATTGGCGGGCTGACCCGCCGGTATAAATGAAGCCGCCGAAGTGGTGCGGCCCTGCTGGTTAGACGGATTTTGCAAGCTGGTGATAAAGCCATCTTTGACCGGCTGAGGCAGGGCGGCACTGGATTTTACCACCTCGATGGCATCGGCCCGTGCGACGGTAGTCTGGTCTTTAACCTGCCCAGTGTAGAGACTAAGCAGGACGGCGACCCCAATCGCAAAACCTAGCTGTCGAAAGGTATTGAAAGTCCCGCTGGCGACCCCCAGCTTGGGACGCGGTATTTCGGAAATAGCCAGGGTCGGGAAAGTGGTAAAGCAGAAGCCCATTCCCAGGCCGATTACTATCCCGCGCCAGGCCACATCTATATATCCAGCCTCCAGATTAAGGGTGAAAAAGCAGAAGTAGCCAAGCGCAATCAGGGCCATGCCGATACCGCCCAATATGCGCGGCTCGAAACGCGATCCTAGCCGGGCGCTGGCGGCGGACACAAAGAACGAGGCCAGCGGAATCGGGATAAGGGCGTAAGCCGCATCCAATTCCTTGTAACCCTGAACCGAGATAAGATAAATTACCAGAATCAGAAACGCGCCCTGCATCGCCACGCTGAACATGAACATTACGATATTGGCGGCGGTGAAGGAGCGGATTCTAAAGAGCTTGAAATCGAGAATTGGCTGGGCCTGGCGGGTTTCCACGAAATAAAACGCGATCATGGCGACTATCGAACCCGCAAAGAGCGCAATAATCCCGCCCGAAGACCAACCCCAATCGTTACCTTCGATGATGGCAAAGACCAAACAAAACATGCCAATGCTCAGGGTCAGGAAGCCCGGTATATCAAGGGTTTTGCTGGCGTTAGCATCCCGGCTTTCCGGCACAAAGAAATACACCATAAACAGGCCGATGATGCAGAAAGGCAAATTGACCAGGAATATCCAGCGCCAGTCGAAATTTTGCACCAGGAAGCCCCCTAGCACCGGGCCGAGGGCCGCCGCAAGCCCCGCCGCCGCGCCCCATGCGCCGATGGCTGCTCCCCGCTTGGCAGGTGGGAAAACCACCGTGATAATCGCCAGACTGACCGGGTTAAGAGCAGCAGCCCCGACCCCCTGAATAATACGGAAGATAATCAATAGTTCGATGGTCGGGGCGATGGCACAAAGTAGCGACCCGATACTAAAAATTACCATCCCAATCATAAATAGCCGTTTGCGCCCGAACTGGTCAGCCAGCCGACCCATCGTCACCAGCAATACCGCAAAAGCCAGACTGTAGGAATTCAGTACCCAACTGACGCTGGTCAGGTCGGTGTTAAAGCTGCGTTGAATATCGGTGATTGCAATATTGACAATCGTCGCATCCAAGAGCGACATGAAAAAGCCGAACATCAGGGCAGTCAGGGTCATCCAGGGGTTGAGAGTTCGACCCCCCGGCAAGGTCAAGACGGGTTGTGGCCCGCCCCACCCGCCGCCCGCCGGTGCGCCCGGTTTACTTTTTTCTTCCACAAAACTTCTCCTTCACAATTTATTATAATCCCGCATTTATCATAATCCGCCTATTGACGGTCACGAGCCTTATACTTTAGCTAGACTATCGGTTTCGGACTTTGAATTATTAGCCAGCCCGGTCAGAGCCTTTTCGCGCAGTTGTTTGGCCCAATCCAGTTCCAATTGCCATTGGTTAATTTGGTGATACATAAATTCCAAAACATTATCTATATCGCCAGTTTTTTCAAGATATTCCAGATGGTTTTTACACATATCGTCGGACGCGGCTTTCAGGTGCATAATATGAGCCTGAGAGTAGTGCAGATAGTGTTCAATTAGCTGCACCTGTTCTTCGGGTTTAATATAGCCAAAGGAGCTAACCTTCAAAGGAAAAAGCCGTTTGTATTCGCCGGGATTAGAGGTGGTGTCCATCATCAAATCGTGAAAACGCTGCTTTCCGGCCTCGGTGATATGGTAGGTATGAACTGGACGACTAGCTTCCGCCAGTGCCGCCAGTTCGTGGGACGGTTTATCATTTTCCAGCCGCACCAATCCGGCCTCTTCCAGCTTTGCCAGTAGAGGATACAGCCGTCCGTTACTGACCCTGGCATACGGCCCAATAATGTCATTGATAATTTTGGCAATTAAGTAGCCATGTTTGGGATGACGTATCAACAGCTTGAGTATCAGTAGTTCATACATAATTGTGGTTTCCCAATATAATCACAGTCATTTAGACCTATCACCTTGACCTGTCATAGTGACCTATTAAAGTATAGCACAAGATTATCCTCTGTCAATAATTCGAGAGGGTAAAATCGGTAAAGGGTGTATTAAGGTAAGGTCATTAGAAACTTACAAGTATACCAAATAGGTCAAGATTTGATAATTTATCCTGTATTTCCTGTCCATCCCTGTTAAATGTATTTTAGAGAATTTTTGGGAAACAAATAAAAAAAGGGTTTGCCGGATGGTGGAGGTGAGGAGGCTCGAACTCCTGACCCCTACAGTGCGATTGTAGTGCTCTCCCAACTGAGCTACACCCCCATCTATGGCCCAGGTATTATAAATTAGCGGTCAGGCTAAGTCAAGCTATCCCCGCCTGGATTTGGGGTGGGGGTAGAAGGTACTATTTCAGTACTATTTCATCTGTGGCTAAATTGTGGTATATCAGAACCAATCAACTCATTTCAGTTTAATCGTGTAGACCATAACATGCATAATGCTCAGTTTTAGTTTAGCAGGTGCTTGCAATGAATCAAAAGCAGAATAGCTTAGTCTCCGGTACGACTAATTTCCCGGCGCGGACGCGCTATTTTTCGGTGCGCCGCACCCTGGCGATGAGCCTAATGATAATCGGAGTGGGAGTCGGGCTGTTCGGCCCGGCTTTTTTTCAGGGTCGCCTCCCAGTGGCCCACGCCGCCTGCTCCGGCTCAAACCTGTATTTGGGCAGCTATTACCGGCTACCCGACGACGGCTCGCATCCCGACTTTGAGCAACCCTTATCTTTATTGGCGGATATTCCAGGCCAGTTCCAGCCCAATCTGGTCAGTGGCCTGCCAGTCCCGACCAGCCCGAACCCGCCAACTGCCGCCCCGACTACCAGCATTCGCCAGTTCGATTGGTACACCCCGGATTATCAGGCCTTCACCCGGCTGGACAATAATCCTTTGAGCTATTCCAACGATGCTACACCCGGCACCGTCCCCTATTTCGGGCCGGGAACCGCGCCCGCCGCCAGTGCCGCCCTACCCGCCACCCAGGATTTATTCGCAGTCCACTGGCACGCTAATCTGTATGCTCCGCCCGGTGGCCTGACCATTCCCTATGCTTTCGCCCTGGACGATGCCGGATGGGTTTTTCTGGATGGCGTTTTACAGATTGACCATGGCGGGATTCATCCACCCGCGACCTTTACCGGCAATTTTGTGATTCCAGCCGGAGTGCATAGCATAGATATTTTTTATGCTGACCGTCACACCGTTAATGCCGTGACTAACTTCCAGCTTGGCAATTTGGGGGCGTTACTGGATTGCGGCAGCCCTAATCTGAGTCTGGTCAAGTCGGTAAATCCCAGCACTATCGTCAATCCGGGCGATATAATGACTTACACCATTCAGGTCTCCAATTCGGGCAACTACACCGCCACCAATACGATTATTCGAGATACTACCCCGGCTAATACCAGTTTCGTGGCGGCTTCACCCGCCCCGGTCAGCGGCCCGGCAGTCGGTGGGAGCGGCGAACTGGTCTGGAACGCGGGGCAATTACTGCCCGGTCAAACTCGCACCCTGACTTTGCAGGTACGGGTCAATCCCAATACTCCACCCGCCGTCGCCATTGCTAACGCGGCCCTGGGGACGAGCAACGAAAGCGGCGGGGTAGTTTTCCGCTCCAACGGGGTCAGCAATCTGGTCAATGCCGCCGCGACCCTGGCCCTGAACAAAACTGCCTCGCCTCCGGCTGGCTCTAGTGTCAGTATCGGCGATAATATAGATTACACCCTGACAGTCAATAACTTCGGCAATGTGGCGACTGGCTCGGTGGTGGTGCAGGACCCGCTCCCGCCCGGCACGAGCTATGTTTCCGCCAGCCCCACCCCACAATCGGTGGTGGGCAATCTGGTACGCTGGGTCATTCCGCCTTTGCCGCCTAATGGCAGCGCCACCCTGAACCTGCGAGTGAAGGTGATAAATCGCCCGACCAGTGGGCTACTACAAAACCAGGCCAACGCCAGTTCTAACGGAGTCACGACTGGTTCATCGCTGGTGTCGCACAATGTCAGCAATGCGGCGGATACCTCGGCGGTCAAGTATGTCCAGAATGTCAGCCCGCCCCTGCCACCGCCGCCCGCACCTGTTCCGGTGGGGACTCTCATCACCTATCGGCTGGAAGGCTATAACGCCGGGCCAAGCGTAGCGGTTGGAGTGGTGATGACCGATACGTTGCCGACGGGCGTGACCCTTATCGCCAGTGTCCCGCCCACCACGACCCTGGTTGGCACCCTGGCGACCTGGCAACTGGGCGACCTTGCCGCCGGGGTTTCCAGCTCGATTTCGTATACCGTCCGGGTGGATAGCAGCGCCCTCAGCTTCTCGAACCGGGCCGGAATCCGCTCTGGCACCCCCGAAATCCAGCCCGGCAATAATACCTCCGAGGCCGATGTACCGGGCAATACCGCTCCGGTAGACGCTCAGGTGATTAAAACCGGCCCGCCAACTATCGCCTCCAATCAGGTCTTTATCTACACTTTGCGAGTATCGAGTGTGATGGGCGGCGATAACGTAATTGTGACCGATACCCTGGCGGCGGGCCTGACCCTGGTCCCGGAACAAACCAGCCCGCCGCCCTTCGTGAGCGGGGCGACCCTGCGCTGGAATATGGGCCATTTTGAGCCGGGCGACTCAAAGCTGATTTCGCTGGCGGTGCGGGCTTCGGGCGTAACTCCCGGCACGCCGGTAGCCAATACCGCCCAGGTCGAGTTTGGGCGCGGCCCAACTCGCATCACTGCCCCTGGCAATACCGTCAATAGTCAGGTCGCCAACAGCTCGAATCTGACCGTCTCCAAAGCGACTCTGAGTAGCGATTTTAGCCCCGGTCTGCCAGTCAGTTATCGTATTACCGTGACCAATCAGAGCGCGATGAGCGCATCGGGCGGGTTCACCATGACCGATACCCTGCTGCCGGGCCTGGTTTTTGGGAGTGCCACCCCGCCAATTACCACTAGTCGGGTCAACCCGGATGGCTCAACTACCCTCTTTTGGCGGATTGCCAGCGTTCCCGCCGCCAGTTCGCAAATCATTAATCTGACGGTGCAAGTCCCGCTCGGTTATAGCGGGCCAACCGTCTCGAATTCCGCCGGGCTGGAAACCGACACGCCTAACGCCAATCCCAACCTGACCACCGACCCGGTATTAATCCCGCAAGTGGGTTTGCTGGCAAATTTGGTGCTATCCAAAGATAGCGCCGTCACCTCGCTCAAGCGCGGTCAGGCCTATGTCTATACCCTGGCGGTCAGGAACACCGGCCCAATCGAGGCTAAAGATGTGATGGTGCGCGACCCCTTGCCACCGGGCCTGACTTATATTTCGGCTCAACCTGCCCCGGTCAGCCTTAGCCCCTTGACCTGGAATGTCGGCAATCTGCCCGCCGGCGGTGGAACGGCGAGTATTGTCCTGATTGTGAAGCTGGATACCGATTTTAAGGGGAACGCCGTCAGCAATAGCACCAACGTCAGCAGCCTGACCGGGAATAGCAACCAGCCCAACAATACGGTGGTCAAGATTATTCCGATTAACGCTCCTCCCGCCAGCGCGACCCCGGCTTTCAGTCCCCGGCCCGGTGGCGGTTCAGCCGATAGCACCCCCACGCCGACCCGGACGCTGGCGGCGACCCCCGCCCTGACGGTCACGCTGACCCCCGGCCCAACCCTGACGGCGATAGCCACAACGACGATTGCGCCAGCTACCACCGCCGCGACTGAGCTTAGTCCCGGCCCGACCCCGCTCCCCGGTCTACCCAATACCGGGCAGGTCGAAGCCTCCGCCAATTACGAATGGCTGGTAAGCCTGTTCTATCTAGTGGTCGGTTTGGGATTAATCGGGGTAGGTATCTGGCTCTGGCGACCCCGCCGCCGTACTTAACTCACCCAAATTATTGACATTTGTTCGGAAATATGGAAAACTTTATCGCAAGAGGTTTTCTATATTTCCGTTTTAACAGAAATATACAGGATTTACGATTTACGATTGAAAGTGGTAAGAGGTATTTTCTCAGCACTCAGCACTCAGCACTTTCCTACTGACCACTGACCACTGACCACTGCTAAAAGGAGGTTACGATGTTCGTTCACATGTCTATTCATCAACCGAAGGCGGGCAAGGAAGAGCTTTTAATCGCCTCAATGCACCGCTTTGGCGAGGCCGCCAAAACTCAGCCCGGTCTACAGCAAGTCCATACTTTGCGCGATGCCGAAAGTGGGGCATTGATTGGGTTGGCGATTTGGGATAGCAAAGAAGCCATGATAGCCGCCCGCCCCGTCCTGATGGAAGCGACCAAAGATGACGATTTTGAAGCCTGGGAAGACTCGGTCACAGGCTACCGACTGGAAGAAGTCTAGGCGGTTTGCTATGGGTAAGAGCTGTAACCTCTTCCGAGAATTACCACAAGCATTTTAGGAGAGGCGTTCAAGAATAGCTCTGAAATTATTTTTTCCTGCTCAGGGTCATTAGGGTCTATTAGACAGGATAATCGCTGGGGAAAATAGAACCAGTTATAAGAAACCTTCAGCTTCTGCGGCTGATTTTGGGAATTCTTTAACATCTTAAATCTGCTAATAGTGGCTAATTAATCCGAAGCGAATAAGGTCACTAATCCCGCCGCTATCAAAACAAGGCTGGTGGCAATTAAGAAAGGGTTTTGTACTGAGAAAACAAAACTAATTATGCCCGTCACCACTATGGTTTTTCGGTATAACTTTAAATTGTTTTTGATTTTTAAGGCCGCAATTATTAATGTTAAGCCTATACCTAGCCAGAATATAAAGATTAGTTGTATCCCGCTCTCAATACTTATAAGGCCACCGTATCTTACAATTTCTCTTATAAGGTTATAAAGCATTTCTAAGGCTAGAATGACTTCTATTACCCCACCAATTATACTTAACAGCCTCGAACTGCCTATAATAAATTTATTTAGCGAAAAAGGCGCTTTCTGATTTCCTGCTTCAACATACTTCCAGACGGCTTCAATCTCGTCGGGGGTGTAACCCTCTCGAAGGAGCTTCAAATCAATTTCGTAGCGACTGCTTTTCTGATGATATTTAATTATATAGTCATAGATTATCGGGTTTAAGGCTTCTTGCATGATGTTGATACCGCACGGCTCATATAGCGCGACCTTTAAGCGTTTTACTTATGCCAATAATACCACACCTTTACCAACTCTCCTAGTCTTCCTCGGTTAAAAAAGTTAAGAAGGCGGACTTGACGGGTCAAGGGGTAGCTGTTAGTATAACCACCTGAAACCGGGCGGCCTTACTGCTGATAAAAGCTATTGGGGAACATCTTCTAAAAAATAGCCTCTGATGAATAGTTTTGCAGTCTGCTCCGGCCTGAGCGAGTAAGTAGTAACACCCCCGGTCAGTGAGCCGGGTTTGGGAATTAACCGCAGATGGCGTATCTTTTGCCCGTAGGCCCATGGCATCCGGCCCTGGACGAGCCGGTGGTTTTCAAGCTGGAAATCGCGGGAAACAAGATTGAACACGTGGAGCTAGAGCTGGGCTTTAATCATCGCGGGGTGGAAAAGACGCTGCCCGGCCTTTTGCCACATCTGATTTTAGCCCCGGTTGCCCAGCTTTGCGGCAAATGTTCGTTTGCCAATACTGCGGTGGTCGCCTTCGCCCTCGAAAAACTGGCGGGGCTGGAAATTACCCCCCGCACCGCCTATCTGCGCCTGATTGCCGCCGAACTGGAACGCACCGCCAGCCACCTGACCTCGATTGCCCGCACTCTGCGCCTCCTGGGGATTAATCTTCCGGCGGCCCGGCTCGAAGTCGAAGCCGAAGGGGTGCGCCAACTCCTCGCCGCCACCGGCAATCGGATTTATGACACCTTTAGTGTACTGGGCGGGGCGATGCGTGCGCCCCAATTCACCCCTGATTTTCTTTCCGCCGTCGAGAAATTACGCAAAAACGTCTACGAATCCACCAACCAGTTACTCGATAATCGCCAGTTGGAGCGCCGGACAGTCGGGGTCGGCTTGATAGACCCGGCGGACACCCTGACCTGGGGCTTGACCGGGCCGATAGCACGGGCGGCGGAACTAGCCCTCGATACTCGCCGCACCGACCCCTATGGGGCATACCACGAAATTGAAGTCCGGGTCGTGACCCAACGGCGGGGTGATTTATTCTCGCGGCTGGCAGTGCGGGCGCTGGAAAGCCTCGAAAGCTTGAATTTAGTCAGCAACGCCCTGCGGAACGTGCCGGAAAGTAGCCAGAACGCCGCCAGCATCCCCCCCGGCTATCCCGCCGATTGCGAAGCGACGGCCCTGGTGGAAACCCCTCGCGGGCAGGTGCTATGCTATGTTGCGTCCGATAGCGCCGGTCAGCTAACTCGGCTGAAACTACGTCCGCCGACCCTGGCGAACCTGCCGACCCTGGCCCTGACCTTGCCCGGTCAGGAGGCCGATGATGCGGCGGCGATAATCGCCTCGCTGGATTTTTGTTTCTCGTGTGCGGAGCGTTAATTAGCCATGAACCTAGCGGACATTATTCTAGCGGCGACCCCGCTCAGTCTGATAATAATCGGGACGGCCCTGTTCTTTTGGGGGTCGGGGTTGGGCGGCAATACCCGGCGCTTTTACACGATTGTGATTGTGACCGCCCTCGGTGCATTTCTGTCGCAGGTGGCCCTTGCGGTCGGTTATGCCCGGCCCGGCGGAGTTCGCACTCCTACCGCCAATCTCTATACCTGGTCGCCGGTGGGCGATGGCGGGTTCAGCGTCGCGCTCTCCTTTCGGGCCGACCTGCTTTCCTTTATCTTTGCCCTACCCCTGACCGTCCTCACGCTCCTGACCGTCCTCTATTTATTGGTACGCCGTCCCCAGGCCGAAACCCAGAACGACATCTTACCGGGTCGGCTCTACGGGCTGATACTATTGGCGGAAGGGGCGGGCTTGGGCGCGTTTTATGCCGCCGATTTAGTAGTGATGTATTTCTGGCTGGAAATAGTCGGGCTGGCGCTCTATTTGCTGAGTGGGCCGGGACTGCGTGGCGCATCAGCCAGGCCGGTCAGTTATCGGGCGTTGGCGGCTAACTTTGCCGCCGGGCAGCTTATCTTTGCCCCCTTGCTGGTCGTGATTTCGCGCAATGGCGGGCGCTCGGCTTATAGCGATTTAATCCCGGCGGCGCTAGATAGTACTTTGCTGGCCTTCATCATGGCCGGTTTATTGGCAAAGGCCGCTCAATTCCCGCTCCACGCCTGGCTCTCCGAAGTCGAGGAACTACCCGGCGCGGCTTATGCTTTGCTAACCGCTGGAATTATTTTCCCTTTCGCGGTTTATTTACCCAGCCGTCTACAAAATCTGGTAAGTGACCGCAGCGAATTGCTGCCTTCCGTCGGCTGGCTGTTATTTCCAGTCGGCGCACTGACCGTTCTGTTCACCGCCGCTTGCGCCCTGCGGCAAGCCGACCATAGCCGATTGACCGTCAAAATCGGCTTATTGTCGGCGGCTCAATTTGGGTTCGTAGCGATAAGCCTGGGGCAGGGCAATTTTCCCGCCGCCTACCAGCAACTTATCAGCTTGATGCTTGGCGCTCCCTTGCTCTTTCTGTGCGCCGACCAGCTTCAAATCGAGAACGCCCCGCCTCCGAATCCCGACAACCGGGCCACTCCCCGACCATTGGGCCGTCCCGCCCTGTTTCGGGCGCTCCTGACCGGGCTGTATCTGGTAGGGGCGCTGAATTTCGCCGGGCTGCCGCTTTCGCCCGAATATGCCGCCCGATGGCAGAGCTTGAGCAGTTTGCTGGACGGCGGCTATCGCTTTTATTTCGGCCTGGTTGTAGTCGGAATGATACTGATACTGATAGCCCTGGTACAGGGGTTTTTGCTTTTCCTGAACGGGCCGCGCCGCACGATAAACGCTCGTGGCGAAGAAGGTTACTTGGTATTGGTCGGGCCGCTAGTGCTGGCGCTATTATCGCTCGGATTAGGATTTAATCCAGCGCTGGCAGGCGGATGGATTTCGACGGCCCTTGACCGGGTGCGACCTACCGCCCCGACTACCCTTTCCGCCGAACTGGTCGCAGCGAGTGGTTGGGCCGGGTTACTGGTCGCCATCGCCCTGATGTTGGGATTAGGGGTATACTGGCGCGGACGAGCCGCCCACCCGGTAGCAGCCTTCAATGGCGGTTTGAGCTATGGCCCGATGCGGGATGATAAACCGAAATTCGCCCGTACTGGACGCAGCAAAATGGCCCTCAAAGTTATCGAGCCAGAAGAAGAAGTCCCGGAAGGTTTTGAGGACGAGTTTTTTAGCAGCGCCTTCAAGAAAGCTGCCGCCCGCCCGGAAGTACCGCGCCGCCCCCTGCCTGAGCCGCGCCTGACCGCCGAAGATTACTTTGGGGCGCTGAATAGCCGCCTTAAATGGCCTTTTCGGGTCTTTGATACCGGCTATAGTGGCGGCTTTCTCAGCCGATGGCTTTTGGGGCTTTTAGACCGCATCCGACGAGTTTTTGAATGGGTCGTCGAGCGGTTTTATCCGGCCCTGGCGGCTTTTATTCTGATTGTATTTATTATTTTGCTAACCAGATAGAAGTGCCAAATATGCCGGGACGCGAAAAATATGACGCGGTGATAGTCGGGGCTGGCCCAAATGGGCTGGCGGCGGCGGTTACGTTGGCCCGCGCCGGACGCTCGGTGCTGGTTATCGAGGCCAAAACGACCATCGGCGGCGGCGCACGCACCAAAGAACTGACTTTGCCCGGCTTCCGGCACGATGTCTGCTCGGCGATACACCCAATGGGGTTGGGTTCGGCTTTTTTCAAAGATTTGCCGCTTTCGCAATTCGGCCTGGAATGGATTCTGCCTCCCGCGAACCTGGCCCACCCCCAGGACGACGGACGGTCCGCCGTGCTTTATAATTCGGTAGAAGCTACCGCCGAAACCCTGGGCCGCGACGTAAAGGCCTATCGCAACCTGATTGCGCCGTTAGTAAAGTCTTGGGATAAGTATTCTGACGCGATTTTAGGCCCGTTGCGCGTTCCCGAACATCCTTTGGCCCTGGCCCGCTTCGGGCTACCGGCGATATTACCGGCTACCTTGTTGGCCCATCTAGCCTTCAAGGAAAAGTATGCGGCGGGGCTGTTCGCCGGGTTGAGCGCCCACTCGATTTTACCGCTGGAACAACCCGCCACCGCCGCTTTTGGGTTGGTGCTAGGCTTGTTGGGCCACAAGGTCGGATGGCCTATCCCCAAAGGCGGCTCCCAAAGTATCATGGAAGCCCTTGCCGCCTATCTTCGCTCATTAGGTGGCAAAATCGTGACCGGGCAGGAAGTCAAGACCCTGGCGGAATTGCCACCCGCCTCTGCCGTATTGCTGGATGTCGCCCCGCGCCAGCTTTTGCAAATCGCCGGGGACAAACTACCGCCCGGCTATCGTCGCAAACTGGAACGCTTTCGCTACGGGGCCGGGGTTTTCAAGCTGGATTATGCGTTGGACGGCCCAATTCCCTGGAAGTCGCCGGAATGTACTCAGGCCGGGACAGTCCATCTGGGCGGCACCCTGGCGGAAATCGCACTCTCCGAGCATCAGATGAGCCGAGGGCAGCACCCCGAAAAGCCGTATGTTTTGGTGGCTCAACAGAGTTTGTTCGACCCGACCCGCGCCCCCGCCGGAAAGCACACCGTTTGGGCTTATTGCCACGTCCCCAATGGCTCGACCCGCGATATGACTGCCGCCATCGAAAACCAGTTGGAGCGGTTCGCGCCGGGCTTCCGCGACCGGGTGCTGAGGCGGCACGCCCTGAATACTGCCGACTTTGAAGCCTATAACCCCAATTATATCGGGGGCGACATCAGCAGTGGACAGGCCGATATTTTGCAGCTTTTCACCCGGCCTACCGCCCGGCTTGTACCCTATACCACCCCGGTCAAAGGGCTATATCTCTGCTCATCCTCGACTCCCCCCGGCCCAGGAGTTCACGGTCTCTGCGGCTATTTCGCCGCCAGAGCGGTTTTGAAGACGGAAGGCGGAGGACGGGGCTGAGTTCCCTAATCGCGGCCTCGCCCCCTTTGGGGGTAAATCGTAAATTCTCTGACCACTGACCACTGCTAGGAAAAAATGGACGAAAACTACCGAACATGGCCTATACCGGGCGGACGAGCAGTGATGCCGCAGCGTTGGAGCGAATTGCTTTTCGCGCATTGGCCTGTCGCACCCGAAGTCTTACAGCCGCTTATGCCTGCGGGCCTCAAGCTGGATACTTTTGATGGCATGGCCTGGGTCGGGGTCGTACCGTTTCTGATGAGCCAGGTGCGCCCTTACTGGATACCTAGCCTGCCTTATATTTCCCACTTTGCCGAACTAAATGTCCGCACCTATGTCACGCTGGACAATAAACCGGGAGTTTATTTCTTTAGTCTGGATGCCAACAATCGGTTGGCGGTGGCAGCGGCGCGGGTCTGGTATCATCTACCCTATTTCCGGGCCAGAATGTCCGTCCAGAAAGTCGGCGACGAGATAAAATATTCCTCAGAGCGAACCCACCCCGGCTATCCCACCGGGACTTTTTCCGGCACATATCGCCCGACTGGGGCGGTCTTTCACTCCCAACCGGACACCCTGGAACATTTTCTGACGGCCCGCTATTGCCTCTACTCGGTGCATCAAGGGAAAATCTACCGGGGTGAGATAAACCATGTTCCCTGGCCCTTACAACCCGCCGAAGCCGACCTGAAAATTAACACTGTCGCCCAGTCGCACGGTATCGAATTGCCGGATACCGCTCCGCATCTGCTTTTCTCCCGCTCGATTGATGTACTGGCATGGAGTATCCGGCAAGTTAAGTAGCACAATAATTCTCAGGAAGTCAGCACTACCTCCGAACTGAAGCCGGTAAGTTTCTGGCTGAGATTCCAGATTTGATGGCGCAGGTTCTCGTCCAAAACAGCTTTGGGCCATTTCGCCAGCTTGCTATTGGTGTCATAATAATTGCCGCTTACACCTTCCACCTCTGCCGAAGAAGCCAGATAGATGGATGAGCGGGCGGCCTTGGCTGGTTTAGCATTGCTCATTAGCACCCCAAAGAGCGGCCATATTGCCTTCATAAACCAGGGAACCATGGCGGGAGTCAGTGCGCCGGTCATAGCCGTCGCCGCCGCGCCAGGGTAGGCCACATTGAGAGTGACACCCGTTCCTTGCAAGCGTTGGGCCAGTTCATACGCCCCGACCC
>JBBRSG010000068.1:0-34676 GCA_038245615.1 Chloroflexia bacterium
ATCCTGAAGAAACTTTGGTTATCGTTTCTTCTAAAACTTTCACCACTCTCGAAACCATGACCAACGCCCGCACCGCCCGCGATTGGGCCTTACGCACCCTGGGCAACGAGCAAGCCGTCGCCAAACACTTTGTAGCGGTTTCGACCAATGCTCAGGAAGTATCCAAGTTTGGGATAGATACCGCCAATATGTTCGGCTTCTGGGATTGGGTTGGCGGGCGTTATTCCTACGACTCGGCGATTGGACTTTCTCTTATGATTGGGGTTGGGCCGGACAACTTCCGAGCGATGTTAGCCGGTTTTCACGAAATGGATGAGCATTTCCGCACTACTCCTTTTGAGAATAACCTGCCGGTGCTGCTGGCACTTATCGGCATCTGGTATAACAATTTCTTTGGGGCGGAAACCGTCGCAATTTTGCCTTACGACCACTATTTAGGCAAGCTCAGTGCCTATTTGCAGCAACTCGATATGGAAAGCGATGGCAAGCACGTCACGCTGGAAGGGCAGCCAGTGGATTACCAGACCGGGCCGATTATCTGGGGTCAGCCGGGAACGAATGGGCAGCACGCCTATTACCAGCTGATTCATCAGGGGACGAAGCTGATACCTTGCGATTTTATCGGCTTCTGCCAGACCCTCAACCCGTTGGGTCGTCATCACGATTTGCTTATGGCAAATATGCTGGCCCAGACTGAAGCTCTGGCCTTTGGCAAGACCGCCGAAGAGCTGACGGCGGAGGGTAGCGCCCCGGCCCAAACCCCCCACCGGGTCTGTGAAGGCAATCGCCCGACCAATGTTATTTTAGGTGAGCGGCTGACCCCTCAAACCCTGGGCCGCCTGATTGCCATGTACGAGCATAAAGTTTTTGTACAGGGGACTATCTGGAATATCGACTCGTTTGACCAATGGGGGGTAGAACTGGGCAAAGTCCTGGCAACCCGGATTATCCCCGAACTGGAAGCCACCGCCGAACCAGAACTAACCCACGATAGCTCGACCAATATTTTAATTCAGCGTTATCGCCGCCTGAGAAACGGGTGAAATCTAAAACCTAAAACCTGAAATCTAAAACCTGAAATCTAAAATCCAAGATCAGAAAATACAGGACTGAGGACTAAGTTCCCTAATCGCGGCCTCGCCCCCTTTGGGGGTAAACCGTAAATTCTCTGACTCCCGACCTTAGATTTCAGACTTTAGATTTTAGATTTCACCCCTCGTGGTCAATCAGAAAGCCTGCCGGGAAGGGGTCGGTGGGGTCGAGGACGAATTGTTGCAGGCCGGTAATCCAGGCCCGTCCCTCAATGGTCGGGATTGCCGCCGTCATGTCGCCCACCCTGGTTTCCTGTACCATCATTCCCTTGAAAACCGTCCCAATAAAACTTTCGTGGATAAATTCCTGATTCAAGGCCAGTTCGCCCCGCCCGAAAAGCTGGGCCATGCGGGCGCTAGTCCCGGTCCCACACGGCGAGCGGTCAAGGGTGCCGGGATAAATCACAACGGCAGCTTTAGCGGCGGCCCCCGCGACAGTCGCCGGGCCGGTCAAGATGGTATGCTTGATTTCGTTAATGCCAGGATTTTCGGGGTGACGAATTTCGACTTGCTGCCCAACCGCCTCCATAATCCGCATCCCAGCCTCGACGCAACGCCCAGCATTGGCCCGTTCCAGGCTGAGGCCAACCGACCCGGCGGGCAGGATACCATAAAAATTACCGCCATAGGCTATATCCAGGGTCACTGTTCCCAGCCCCGCCACATTTACCGATACATCTTTTTTATAGAGAAAACTCGGCACATTCTGGATTTTGACGCTTTTCACTCGCCCATTCTCGATGGTGGCCTCGGCAGTGACGCGCCCGGCGGGAGTGTCCAGTACCAGCCGGGTGATTGGCTCGGTCATCGCCACCAGCCCGGTTTCGAGGGCGACGGTACAGGTCCCGATAGTTCCATGTCCGCACATTGGCAGACAGCCGCTCACCTCAATAAACACTACTCCTAAATCGGCCTCCGGGTCGGTAGGCGGCAGCAAAATTGAGCCAGACATCGAGCCGTGTCCGCGTGGCTCAAACATCAGTAGGCGGCGCAAGTGGTCCAAATTCTGCTCCACATACTGTTTCTTCTCGAACATAGTGCGGCCCGGCACTGGCCCAATCCCGGAAGTCACCACCCTGGTCGGCATTCCCTCCGTATGCGAATCTACCGCCGTTATCATTTTCTCAAAGCGCATTGAAATCTCCTTTGGGGTCGTGGGAACTCAGTCCTTTTCCAAACCGAGCCGGGCTGTATGGTTCGGATGCGACGATGGTCGGTTGCCCGGTGATGAGCTGGCTCAGAAGTTGCCCGGAGACCGGCCCAAGCCCGATACCTGCACCTTCATGCCCGGTATTTATATAAAACCCTGGCACGGTAGGCCACTCGCCGATAACCGGCAGGTGGTCGGGGGCAAAGGCTCGAAAGCCGGTATAAGCTCTCAGAGCGTTGACCGAGCGCAATACTGGGAAAAAGCGCACCGCCCGTTCCGCCAGCTTCCTGAGAACTCGTACCTCAATCGTGGCATCGAACTCGGTCAGTTGGCGACTACTACCAATTAGCATTGTGCCACTTTTCGTGGCTTCGACTACCGAAGCTACCTGCAAAGCGGCCTCCCCGCTATTGACCGTATCGGCATACCCCATATCAAACACCTTGTGATGCACCAGTTTGGGCAGTGGCTCAGTCACGATAATATGACCTTTGCGGGGGCGAATCGGCAAATCTACCCGCACCAGCGCCGCGATAGCCGGACTCCACGGCCCGGCGGCACATACAATCCGGGGCGTGGCGATATGTCCAGCACTGGTCCGCAAGCCGCAGACCCGGCCCGCTGTGTCCAACTCAATCGCCTGCACCGTCGTATGCGGCTGGAAAATCGCCCCATAACGCAGCGCCCCTTTAAGCAAAGCGGCAGTCGCCAGCATCGGTTGGACTTGAGCATCATCCTGGAAAAAAGCCGCGCCCCCGACATCGTGGGCCAAAAATGGCTCGGCCTCGCGCAGTTCAGCGGTAGACAGAAGCTGGCAGCGCACCCCGGCGGCTTGCATCTCGCTCACGGCCTGGGATAGCCCCGCCAACCCGCGCTCGTATTCGGAAACTACGATCCCGCCTTTTGGCTCGTACTCGAAATCGTCGGGCAGTTCGTCCGCCAGACAACGATACAGGGCGACCCCGGCTTTTGCCAGTTCCAATTCCGGGCCAGGGGCTTTGTCCGACAGCAAAATATTGCCCTCGCCCGACCCGCTAGTTCCGCTTGCCACTCCGCCCCGCTCGACCACCACCACTTGCAGCCCGGCCTTTGCCAGAAAATAGGCCGTCGCCGCCCCGATAATACCCGCGCCGATAATCACGACATCGGGGGTCGGGGGTTGGGGGTTAGGGAACATTGGCGCTATCTCCGATTAAATCTAGTAAATAAAGCTTGGTTATAATCTTGCAGTATTATATCCTAAAACCGAAACCGCTCAAATACGAGCTTTGTCGGCATCAAAAGATCTTCGACTCAAATTTTACAAAGATTTAAGAAATTTGCTATAGCTATACCAATATTTTTGTCGGGTTGCCCGGTAAAATAAGGCAATGAAAATTATTAAAGGTCAAAAGGGATTTACGATTGCAAATCGGCGACGGTATTACTCAGCACTTAGCCCTCAGCCCCTGTCTGACCAATGACCACTTTTTTAAGGAGTAAGTATAATGATTCAGAGAAGACCAAAACTTAGTCGGCGTAATTTTGTGCGAGCTTCGGCGGTAGCGCTGCCAGCCCTGGCTCTGGCAGCTTGTGGCGATGCGACTGCGACCACTAATCCCGCTACCGCGACCACTGTCGCCCAAACTCAGCCATCCACACCTCAGGCGGCTATCTCGACCCAGGCTCAGGCCACTCCCACGACCCAAGCGGCAGCTACTCAGGCGATTGCTACAACCCAACCGGTAACAACTGCCGCACCAGTTGCAACCACTCGTCCGGTCACGACTGCCCCCGCGAGCAGTGTCGCGCCTGCAACCCCTACCTCTGCCCCGGTCACAACCCAACCCGTTCAGGCTCAGGTGTTAGCCCCAACCCCTGAATGTCGGGATAACGATGAGCCGACCCAGGCCCAAACCGAAGGGCCATATTTCAAGGCCAATTCACCCCAACGCACCTCGCTGCTGGAAGCCAATACAACCGGGCCAAAAATGGTGGTGTCGGGCTACGTCCTGACCCGCGCTTGCAAGCCGGTAGCCCGCGCCCTGATAGAATTCTGGCAGGCCGATAGCAAAGGGGATTATGACAACACCGGATTTAAGTTGCGAGGCCACCTATTCACCGATGATGCCGGGCGCTTTTCGGTGGAAACGATAGTGCCAGGCCTTTATACCGGTAGAACTCGCCATATTCACGTCAAGGTGCAAGCCCCCAATCAGCCGATACTAACCAGTCAACTTTATTTTCCAAACGAGCCGGGCAATCAACGCGACTCGATTTTCCGGCCTGAGCTGGTAATGAAAATTCAGGATAGCGCCGGGAGCAAGCTGGCGACCTTTAACTTTGTGCTGAATTTGCGCTAAATTATGTAAACTTGACCTAAACCTCTCGCTGCAATCCACTATTTCTGCGGCTTGGCGGATTGCAGCGAGAGCCAGATAATGAGCATGATAGCTGTCAGGGCCATGACAAAAGGCAGTAGCGTCCAGATGCCGATGCTTTCGGCTAAAATCCCCGCCAGCCAGGGGAACAGGGCCACCCCAACTCCGCCCATGCTGGCGGCAAAACCGATAGCACTCGGCTGTAACCGCTCTGGGACAATTGTCGAAATTAGGCCAATGGTGGTTGGGAAAATTGGGCCGAGGCTAAACCCGGCGACCAATAGCCCGAAAGCCGAAACCCCACCTATCGGCACAGCCCAGATGAGCGCCACCCCGACGACTACCCCGACCAGGCAGGCTTGAATCAGCCGCTTTTGACCGATTTTTTCGCCGACCCAACCCAATGTCAGGCGGCCTAAAGTTAGGCCCAACCAGTAGCCACTTACGGCCCATCCTGCCACCAACGCCGCTTCCTGACGCTGTTCGGTCAGAAAAGTGTAGCCCCAACTGCCCAAGCTGACTTCCGCCCCGGTGTAGGCCGCCAAGAAGACCGCCGCCAGCCAGACCATCGGTAATTTCAGGGTTGCCGCCAGCACACTGCCCCCGACTTCCGGGCCGGTAGCGACGGGAGCAGCCGGAATAGTCGCCTGATTAAATACTAGCCCAAAGGCCAATAAAACCGTCAGACCCAGCCCGGCCCAGATAAGGTAGACAATATTCCATTCCCAATTGATTGCTAAAATGGTCGAGCCGACTAACGGCCCAAGCAAGGCTCCTGT
The DNA here is from genome assembly GCA_038245615.1 of Chloroflexia bacterium. GTDB lineage: Bacteria > Chloroflexota > Chloroflexia > Chloroheliales > Chloroheliaceae > 54-19. Next base: position 5,381 of record JBBRSG010000068.1, read on the forward strand.
CCCGAAAAAGGCGTGCAAATAGTTCAATAGAGCGGTGCTGCGCGGCAATGCGGCGATATAAGAGTTTAATCCGGCATCAATCAGGCCAATTCCAAAACCAATGATGGCATAGCCCAGCAAGGCAATTGGAAAGACCGGCTTGAGGCTGACCAAAAACGTCCCTATGACGAAAGCGGCCCCCGCCAGCCGCAAAAAACGCGGCAAGCCCAGCTTTGCGACCAGTGGCCCACTGCTAAAGGCTGAAATCAGATAGCCGCAAGTCCCCGCCATAAATAGCAGGGACACAATCGCTTTATCTACTTTGTAAAAAACTTGCAAGCTGGGCAGTAAGACCCCGATCCCGCCATCATTTAGCCCTATCAGAATAAAGGCGGCAAAAGCCACTCCGATTAGCCAGCGCGGGCGGATTATGGCGCTCTTCGCTGGGTTTTTTTCTTTTAAAGTTGACTCCATACTTTCGATTGCTACTTTCCACTTGACAGTTTAGTAAAACCGCAATATAATGCACAAACACGATGATACCCGCAAAATACCGCAATGTCAAATCAAATAAGTGGGTTTAGAGGGGAAATAAGCCAAAATGCTTAAAGAGGAAAGACAGCAAAATATTCTGAGGCAGTTGGGGCGCGAAGGCAAGGTACTGGCAACCGAACTGAGCCAGACCCTCAACGTTTCGGAAGATACTATTCGACGCGACCTGAACGAACTGGATGAGGCCGGCCTAATCCGACGAGTTCACGGCGGAGCATTAATCCGGTCATTGCCGGTGGTTAGTTTTGCCGCCCGCCAAAAACAGGCTACGGTGGCTAAAGCTGAAATCGCCCAGGCCGCCCTGCAATTTATCCGGGATGGGCAGGTAATTATTCTGGACGGTGGCACAACCACCCTGCAACTGGCCCGGCAATTGCCCGCCGATTTGCACGTTACTATTATCACCAATAGTCCGCCGGTAGCGGTAGCCCTGGCGGAACATTCGAGGGTAGAAGTCTACATTTTGGGGGGGAAACTCTACAAAGATGGTTTGACCGCGATTGGCTTAGATACTATCGAAACGTTGGGCCATTTTAGGGCTGACCTGGGGATTTTGGGAATTTGCAGTCTGCACCCTGAGATTGGGATTAGCGTGCCAAATCTGGAAGAGGCCAGCACCAAACGGGCTATGATTGCCAACTCAAACCAGGTCATCGCCCTGGCAACCGCCGATAAGCTAAATACTGCCGCGCCCTATCTGGTTGGCACACTAAATCAGCTGACCTATCTGATTACCGAGGAAATAGTAACGGAGGAAGAGCTTGAGCCTTATCGCAAGTGCGGGATTAAGACCATAAGTGCGATTTCAAGTGGTAAATAGGTTTGGTTTAGCCTAAGCCTAACCGCTCAAAAGCTGTATTTATATGTTTGAGATGATAAGCATAATCAAAGACTCCCTCAAGCTCTTCGTCCGATAGACGGCTATTAATCTCAGGGTCGCCTTTCAACCCTCCGATAAAGCTGACCCGCTCTTTCCAGGCTCGCATAGCGTGTTTCTGTACCAATTTGTAAGCCGTCTGGCGGTCTAGCCCTTTGTCTATCAGCTTGAGCAAGACCTGTTGCGAGAAAGTCAGACCGCCACTCGACTCCAGGTTATACAGCATTACCTCCGGGAATACCACCAGATTAGCGATAATTTCGGTCATTTCGGACAAGGCATAGTCCAGCACCAGGCAAGAGTCTGGGAAAATCACCCGCTCGGTGGAAGAATGGCTGATGTCCCGCTCGTGCCACAAAGCCACATTTTCCAGGGCGGTCACGGCGTAGCCCCGTAACAACCGGGCCATGCCTGCCAGCCGCTCGGAGCGGTGGGGATTGCGCTTGTGGGGCATGGCACTCGAACCCTGCTGACCTTCCCCAAACGGTTCTTCCACTTCGCGGACTTCGGTGCGCTGCAAATGGCGAATTTCAGTGGCGAATTTTTCCAGCGATGCCCCAACCAGGGCCAAAGTGGTAATAAAGTCGGCATGGCGGTCACGCTGCAAAGTCTGGGTGGAAACCGGCGCAGACCGCAAGCCTACAGCGGCGCAAACCTCGTCTTCCAAATCGGGCGGGACATTGGCATGTGTCCCCGTCGCCCCCGATATTTTGCCAACCGCCATAACCGGGCGCAATTCTTCCAGCCGTCTCAAGTGGCGGCGCATTTCGTCCACCCAGACCGCCAGCTTGAAACCAAAGGTCAACGGCTCGGCGTGCATCCCGTGAGTACGGCCTATCATAATCGTATCTTTGAATTCGAGGGCGCGGTGGGCTAAGACCGTTTCCAGGTCGCCCGCCGCTTTGATTAATAAATCCAGAGCCTCGGTGGCCTGTACCGAAAGGGCGGTATCTACGACATCGGTGCTGGTTAGCCCCAGGTGGACAAAGCGGCTGTCCGGGCCGATAGTTTCACCCGTCGCTCGCAAGAAGGCAATTACATCGTGGTCAGTTTCTTTTTCGATTTCCAGCATTCGGGCCAGGCTGACTGTCCCTGCCCGAATCGCCGGAATCGCACTTTCAGGGATAACCCCGCGTCGCGCCCAGGCTTCGCAAACCGCTTTTTCGACTGCCAGCCAGGTATCAATCCGGTGCTGGTCAGACCAGATACGAGCCATTTCTGCCCGGCTATAACGCTCTATCATTACCGCTCCTTTTGAAAAGTGGTCTAAAATCTAAAATCAGGGCTGGAGGTTAGTGGAGCGAGAGGTCGGAAGATTTGCGATTTTAGATTTTAGATTGTGGAACTCAGTCCGACAGATTTCGCATCGCCGGGAATAACACTACATCGCGGATAGTAGATTGGTCGAGCAAGAGCATACACAGTCGGTCTATCCCGATACCCATTCCGCCGGTTGGAGGCATCCCATACATCAGGGCATTGATAAAATCGGTGTCCATCTGCATGGCTTCTTCGTCTCCGGCAGCTTTATCTATAGCCTGTTCCAGAAAGCGTTGGCGCTGATCCATCGGGTCATTTAACTCGCTAAAGGCGTTCCCACATTCCAGGGCCGCGATATAGGGCTGAAACCGCTCGACGGTATTGGGTTCGCCCGGTTTGCGCTTGGCAAGCGGCGAAAGCTTTTGGGGATAATCGTACAAAAAGGTCGGCTGTATCAGATTCGGGACAACCGTTGCCTTGAGCAATTCGTCCACCAGGCGCGGCCAGACCGTATCGGGGGGCGCGGCGATATTCAGCTTTTTCATTTCGGCGTACAAATCGGCCTGCTCCGGGAAAGCCTCATAATCTATCCCCGAATATTGCCGGATAGCATCCCGTAACTTGAGGCGCGGCCAGGGCGGGGTCAGGTCAATCTCGTGTCCTCGGCTCTGAAACTTGAGCGTCCCCAGCACCTCCTGGGCCACAAACGGCAGCATTTCCTCGAACAGATTCATGATGTCGTTATAGTCGGCGTAAGCCTGATAAAATTCCATCATGGTAAATTCGGGGCTGTGGCGATAATCAATCCCTTCGTTGCGAAAATCCTTACAGATTTCGTAGACCTTGCCATAGCCCCCGACCAGCAACCGCTTGAGATACAATTCATCGGCAATCCGCAGATAAAAGGTTTGGTCGAGCGAATTATAGTGGGTGGTAAAGGGCCGGGCTGCCGCCCCACCGTAGAGCGGTTGCAAGGTGGGGGTTTCGACCTCCATAAAGTCTTTGCCCGCCATAAAGCGCCGCATGGCCCAGATAATCGCCGAGCGCTTCCTGAAAACCTCGCGCACCTCGCTATTTGCCAATAAATCGGCATAGCGTTGGCGATAGCGTACTTCTACGTCTTTTAGACCCTCGTACTTGTCGGGCGGCACGTTAATCGCTTTGGTCAGGACATACCATTGCTGAACTTCAATCGTTTTTTCCCCGGTCCGGGTTATAAAAGGCTTGCCGACTACCCCCACAATGTCGCCCAGGTCAATTGTATCTTTGAACAAGGCCAGGTCAGCCGCGCCGCCCTCCAAAAGTTTATCTTTGAGATAAATCTGAACTTTTTGACCATCCTCATAGAGGTCGGCAAAGATAACCTTTTGGTCGCGCTTGTTATAAATCCGGCCCGCCACTCCTACTAGCTCACCTACCAGCGGTGGCGCGGCGTGGTCATCCTTTTTCAAGGTATCGAAGCTTTCAAGTATCTGGCTGATACTATGGGTGCGCGGCTCAAAGCGGGGCGGATAAGGGTCACGCCCAGCCTCCCGCAGCTTTTCGGCCTTCTCCAACCGCAACCGTTGATATTCGTTCAGTGCTAAATCCTGGCTCACGATAACATACCTTTCTTTTGGTAGTGGTCAGTGGTCAGTGGTCGGGGGTCATTAAGGTAGTTTTGAGTTTTGAATTTTGAGTTAAAATGCCGCTCATTAACCGGATTTTCTCAGCACTTAGCACTCAGCACTCAGGGCTTTCTGACCACTGACCACTGACCACCGACCACTTCCCTCGAATTATAACAAAAAAGGCGGCTGGTTGTTTGCCAGCCGCCAGTATTCCGTAAAAAGAGTGCTACTCGATTGAGACAATCGTAAAGGACAACTGCCCGGCGGGGGCATCTATCGAAAATTTGTCACCTTTACGTTTACCAATCATGGCCTGTCCCAGGGGCGACTCATTACTAATCTTGTTTTCGCTGCTGCGGGCTTCGGGCGAACTGACCAGGGTATAAATCTCCTTTACGCCAAACTCATCTTTGATTGTCACCCGCCTGCCGAGGTGGACAATCCCCTTCTCAGCTTTGGTTTCGGGTGGGAGTATTTCGGCGTGCGAAAGCCACTGCTCAATTTCACGGATGCGACCTTCCAGCATGGACTGTTCATTTTTGGCATCCTCATATTCGCCACTTTCGCTGACATCACCATAGGCTTTGGCCTGTTGAATTCGCTCGGCGACTTCCTGGCGACGCACAGTCCGCAAGTTAGTCAGCTCATCTTCCAGTTTGCGCTTACCATCGGCGGTAAGTTGAATAACAGTTCGTAAATCGCTCATAAATGAGTCTCCTGAATCCTGATTTTGTACATTGCCCCGCCTTTCGCCGACTTTCGGTCAACCAGCTTAAAATGTAAGTGTAAGCTAGTCAACCAAATTTTTGCGAAAAGGTTTCCTGATAAACCGGGACACTTGACGACTTTTTAGACTATTCCTCCAATCTAAAAGCTTTGTCAGACGATAAGTTACGCCTGATTGCCCGGCAAGAACTACCGACAATAGCACCAGAATGCTAAGGGGAGCCTGGCTGGGAGCAAATAGTTACACAGAGAATATCGGAAAAGCTACCGTCAGGTGCCGCTTGAAATCACCCAAAATGAGGTCAATTTGCTTTTATCCAACCTCAGGCGAACTCTCGGACAGGCTGGGGCAAATCTGTCAGAGTGATAGCACCCTAGTTAAGCAAACTGGGCGAGCCGTGATGCTCGTTCCAACCGCGAAGAGATATACATTGCGGATTGAAATTTTTGGCCTGACCTCCACGCCCTTGTAGAGACCCAAGATAGTCGGAACCGCCTGACCACGCCGTTACTAACTAACGGATGATGGGCCGGGAAAATAAAAAACCAGAGTGGGTTCTGTAGGCCCGACTCTCGGCTGCGCTGGGCAGTATTATAACCGAAAACCGCCAGTTTGTAAAGAGTTTTTAGGAGGGTCGAACCGGGCGGCGCAGATAGACCCAAACTCCCAGGGCTAGTAACATTAGACCCATTTCCAGTCCACCAACCATGATAAAGGGGGCTTTGTGGTCTAGCTCGTATAGAAAGCCCGCTCCCAACGCCCCGATTAAATTGCCGACTTCGGTCACGGTATTGAAAAGACCCTGGGCGCGACCTCGAATTTCGGGCGGGGTATAGTCGGCTAGATAGCCGTCGTTGGCGCTGCGGGCAATCGCATCGAATGACCCTTCTACCACGCCCAATGCCATTAATGCCCAGAAAAGGGTTATCCCCCAACCGTAAATCAGCCATACCAAGCAGACTACCAGCCCGGCCCCGAACATCATTCTGAGCCGTCCATAGCGGTCCGAGATTCGGCCCGCGCCCGGCCCGACCAGCACCGCCGGGACTGCGTAGACCGTGTAGGTCCAGCCGATAGCTATCAGGTTGTAGCCCAAGTCAGCCATGTACAGACTCCAGATAGCGATAGCCAGACCTGGGCCTAATGATAGAGCGCCCCGTACCAGACACCCGACCAGAATAGGGCCGGTCAAAAGGCGGTGGCGGACTGGTAGCTCGGTGGGATTTAGAGGAGGCGGTTCGCGGCGGGGCGGGTGATAGTTGCGGAAGGCCAGAAAAACCAGCAGGCTGGCAGGTAAAAATAGTAGAGCCGCCAGCCAATAGGCCGCTTGATAGCCCAGCCCTTCTCCGAGGAATGTGCCAATAGGTGGCCCGGCGAGTATTCCAAAAGTCATTACTGCGCTCATAAGGCCGAAAGCTTCGCCATTGCGTCCAGCAGGCACCATGTCCGCCAGGAGCGCCCGCGCCGCCGGTAGAACTGCCGCCGCCGCTATTCCCTCCAAAAAGCGAATTGAGATAAACATTGCGCCATTGCTGGCTAACAGATAAGCCAAAGTCACCAGGCTATGAGCCAATAAACCGACGACAATCAAGGTAATGCGGTTCATGCGGTCACTCAACCAGCCGAAGGGTATCAGAAACAGAGAGGCCGACAAAAGATAAGCTGCCGCCATCAGGCCCGCCTCGCCCCCGCTTGCGCCTTCGGCCCTGGCATACAAGGTTCGCAAGGGGGCGACCAGGCCGACCCCCACAAACGAAATACCCACTGCCAATAATAAGCTGCCGATGTACCAGTTTCGCCATAAACTTTTATTTTTGGTAATCCGGGGCTGGTTGGGGGATTGATTAGAAGGCAAGGCTATTTCGCCCGCCGCAAATTCCGGCCCGCTACTATTTTCTTTTTGAACTGTGTCCACTTTCTTGCTGACCTTTAATTTTGGGTAATTTCCGAATCTTCGTCTGATATATTATCCCTGAAATCGGGCGAGGTGTCATAGGGCAAATGGCGGATATTACAGCGGAATTTCAATAGGGATATACCGGATATAATCAGGATTAAAATTATCCTGACTATCCACTATATCCCTGCTTAACTCTATTTCAAAAGGGGCTATTAGTTCCCGATTAGCTGCACTACAATCTCGCGCTGACGAGGGCGGGAATCGAAGTCCACCAACACAACTTGCTGCCACGTTCCGAGGGTCAGTTCGCGGTTGGTAAAGGGTACGACCATCGAAGGCCCAAGCAAAGCCGCCCGGACGTGCGAGAAACCGTTGCCAGCCTGCCAACGGGCCTCATGCTGATAATGGTCGGCTTTGGGGGCAATTCGCTCGAACATGGCATCTAGGTCGGAAACTACGCCGGGTTCAAATTCAATTGTAGTAACTCCGGCGGTGGAACCCTGGACAAAAAGAGTGGCGGTGCCATCGGACATGTGACTATCCGCCAAAACTTGATTTAGCTCCTCGGTTAAATCCTGGACATCGTTATGACCTTGCGTATTGACCCGGATGGTTTTAGTTGTCACCCGTACTCCCCAGCTTCGGGGGGCAGTCTCCACCCAGCCCGAAGGTGATTGAAGTTTTTCGGTAAAGCTCATTAATCTCTCCTCAAGTTGTTAGGTTCATGTTAGGTTCAAATGAACAGCGAGAACCTGCCCGGCAAGCAGGGGAACCGGGCAAATCAAATAAACAATCTTGAATAAATCTTTTAAATATGATGACCGTAAAACGGTTAAAAGGCGGTGATGCCCCAAAAGGGTGGCCTTTATGCCCACCAGGGTTATAGCTTTCCCACAAAATTGGGGCTTGTTGTAGTTGCCTAGACTGTCCGGCTTTGGGCGACCATCTCCCAACGCTTTCCTAGCTTACTAGCTTTAGTATAATGGTTTTTTACATAAATTTCAATGGATTAGCTGGACAAATTTCATATCGGTTTTTTAGGAGGCTATTCTCATAATGTGATAATCACGCAGGCAAAGGTTTATTTAGGGTTTACTTTAAACAATGAAAAATTGCTTGATAAAATAAGCGGCTGGTGGGTTAAGCCAGCCGCTTTGTCTGTCATTTTGAGTGAAGTGGATTGATTAAGTGGTTACATGAGGTCGATTAAAAAGAAAATTGGTCCTGTTTGACCGCCCAATAATCGGACGAGTCGGCTCTGCCTCAACTTGGGTGAAGTGACAAAGCTGGTTCAGTCAAACTGGTGTTTGGTGAACTGTTTAGATTATAGCTAATTTTTTGGAGATGAAATCACCCTCAAGAGTGATTTTTTATTTTTTATGCGGCTAACCATTCAGCTTGACCAAAGCTCATGGCTAATTTAACCGATAGCACACTATAAGTTGACTTTGGTCACATTGGTTTAATTTGGAGGGAAATTTGCGGGAATGGCAAATAACGGTAGCCATCTGAAACATTTAGAAGGGAAAATTTCCAGATGGCTAGACCAAACCGGCCTTGAAGTTTAACCAGCGCATCTTTAAACTGCGGCGGTTTCTAGGAAGCGGGGCTATTTGGCCCAATCAGTGAGCCAGTAAAGCCCAGAGTTGTGCCGACAATTAGCATGGCAATCGAAACCGAGGTCCAGGTATGGAAACTGTCTGAAACTGCGATGCCGATTGCCAGAAAATTAATCGCCCAGCCAAACGCACCCGGCCACCACCGCCGACGTGGGACTATAAAAAACGGGATAGCCGCCGCTACGACGGCTATAATCATAAACCACCAGCCAATAAATTCCATCTAGCGTCCTCCCAAATCACTCATACCGCCGAACCGCTACCGCTACTGCTTTACTGCCTGACTTGAACGCTTTAAGCTTAACAAATTTGTCGAAGAATTCCAGTAGTCTAAAGAACAATTCCGCCATTTCAAGCGGCAGAATAAGTGAAACTACCGTGAAAATTTGGGACTGGCAATAAACCTATTCTTAACGAAAGCCCAGGGCGCGTAGCAGGGCGGCAAAAGGATGAAAACCCGCTTTTTTGGGAGCCACCGGCGGGCGGGGCTTTACCTCTCTGGGCGGGGGCGGCGCGGGAGGGGCGAGATTGACAGGCCGAGGCGGAGCAAATTGGGGCGCACTAGCCAGGGGCGTTGCGATTGGGGGAGTCTCCATTACCGGGCTGCCGTAGACTAGCGAGCCACCATTGCGGGTGGCATAGGTCGGAACCCCTTGCAATCCGGCATAGTCCGCCGCCGTAATCTGTTTGTACTGAAAGTTACTGGTATTATTGACCAGCGAGTGAGAGAGGTTTTCCCACACTCCATCGGCTTTGACCATAAAGAAAGCTTTACCTGAATCTACCAGCCGGGCAATCAAATAGCGATTTTGAATATCGGAGGAGGCAAAGACTAAGTTTACAGGCAGATTGCGCCGGGCTAAAGCTTCCAGCATTCCCACCAATCCGACTTCGGTATCCGAGGGCATCATTACGTCGCTGATAATCGTCAGCCGGGTAAACAGGGGAGAATTAATCACAAACAGGGCGTGTTTGGGCGAAGGGGCGGTATAAACCGCAAATTCTTCCAGCCGGGAAGCCTGGTTGGTCTGGCTGCCAACCGGGGCGGAAAGCAAAGCCGGGTTCTGGCTCTCGTTAGTCGGGATAAAGCGACCATCCTTGTCGCAATGGAAAACCCGGTAAGATTTGCCACTTGCCAGACACGCCGACACAATCAAGTCGGCCAGGGCGTGACGCATCCGGGCGCTGTCATCAATAATCAGAATATGGTGGCACTGGCGGGCCGGGGCAGAATTCATGGGTTGGGACATAGCCAGGGGGACCCTTTCTTTTCTTACTCAATTCACTTCTGGTAATATGCCTCTTCTCGGTGGAAGCGGCCTTATGCACGAAAAAAATAATATCTGGACTATTTTAACATCGAAACCTTACAAATAAAGTTGCTTTGCTCGCAGGATTTGGCGGGAACTAATAGGAAATTAGTACTATATTACCACGTTGCAGCTATTCGGTAAAGGCTAGGGTTGGGTGTAAGGCAGACACGCCGCCTGATAATCCGGGTTGACCTCCTCGGCGGGCAAAGGCTGGTATTCGCTACCGTTTTTGCGGTAAGTTACCGGCAGCAGACGCGGGGTTTCGGTCTGGCAGCGCGGTTGGCGTTCAGGACACCAGCGATAGTAGGGGCAACCGGGCCGACTTGCCGCCGCGATTTGGGCGCTAAGGGCCATGCTACCTTCGGCGCTCAATTCGCTTTCCAGGGTTTCCAATGACACGTCTTCGGCCTCAAGCCGGGCTTCCTCGGAAAAGGCCAGAGCCGGGTCAAGGGCCGCCCCTGGCAACGGACTGGGAGTAGGATTGGCCTGCATCAAATTTTTGGTGTAAGGATGTACCGCCCGGTCAAAAATCTCGTTGGCGGGCAGCATCTCGACCAGTCTTCCGGCAAACATCACCGCCAACCGTCCAGCACCCACGAAATAGCGCACCATCGAGGGATTGTGCGAAATGAAAATAAAGGCGGTGCGGTTTTGTCGTCCGGTCTGCTTCATCAGGTTCAGCATTTGGGTGCGCGTCCCCAAATCGAGGTTAGAGACGGTTTCATCGGCGATAATAAGGCGCGGACGCAGCATCAGGGCGCGGGCAATCGCTAACCTTTGCCGCTGTCCCCCCGAAAGCTGATGAGGAAAGCGTTCCAAATACTCTTCCCCCAACCCGACTCGTTCCAACATGGAGTTAGCCGCCGCCTTGCCGGTAGCTTTGCCATCCGTCGGCGGGTAACGCTCGATTAAATCATAGAGCAGATTATCTACCCGGTTCTTGGGGTCGTTGGTCAGGCCCAAAAAAGCGTCTTCGGGCAAATAGCGCAGATTTCGCCGGACGGTCTTAAGTTCTGGCTCGCTCATCACCGTGAGCAACTTGCCGTTAAAAAGAACCTTGCCCCGGTCAGGTTTTTCCTCGCCATAGATAATCCGGGCCAGCGCACTTTTGCCGCAACCGCTCTCGCCGATTAGCCCCATTATTTCGCCTTCCTGCAAGCTGAAAGAAATCCCATTGAGGGCCGGAATGCGTTGCCCACTGCCAAAAAGCCCGCCCAAAAACCCGCCATCTTCGGCGGGATAACTTTTCACCAGGTCGGTCACTTCTAGCAGTGGCTTACTATCTTCTGTCATTTAGCTTTGTTCCATATAAATTTTTTAATCTTTTAATGTCATTGCCTGACTCAAAAGTTCTTTTGGCAGTCGCAAGGCCGAAACCATAGCCTCAAACCCGGTACTTCCGAGGGAATTGGACTACTTCAAGACTGGCAAGTAAGTCCTAGTACTTTTGGTTAAGCGCCTTAATGTCTTTCGTAATGTTGCTCTGGTATATTATAAATGTCTGAAGAACAAAAGCGAACATCTCAATCTGATAACGTCTTACAACCCTGTAGTTTCGTCGTAGCAAGTTCGCCCTAACGTCATTTTACCATCGCTTTAACGTCTTGTTTTGTCCTTGCAACGTCCCGGCTTTCGTCTTATATCGCTTTGCACCAATCTTGTTACGTCATTCTATCGTCGAGTAACGTCGTTCAACATCGCTCTACCGTCCTGTAACGTCCTGGCTTTCGTCTTACAACATCGTAGCATCGTCATGCAACATCGTTCTAACGTCCTGGCAGCATCATTCTAACGTCTCTGCATCGCTTTTGTCTAGTCCTTGCATCGCTTTCTAACGTCCTAATTCGTCTTTTATCGTTCCAGCATTTCGTTCGCTTAGTTCTAAAGCAGTAACCAAACGCTATCACATCGCTTTTACACATTATTCCAGGCACTTTCCTTGTTGTTTGGAAGAATCCAGCCACTGCACCATCGTGGCTGGATTCTTCCTTTTTATAACCAACTTCCAAAGGAAGTCCTAATAATAAAAATGGGCTGCCATAAAACAGCCCGTAACCTAACGATAATCCTTAGTCCTGAATTTCCCCTGACCCCTGGCCTCCGACCCCTACTCCGGCTTATAGCCCAGCGTGACCCAGGGAAATTTGGGTGAAACTTTGCTGGCGGCGACCCCGAATTCCTGAACTCGCTGGTATCCGGCTTCCTCGAACAGGGTGGGCATATAGGTGCGTTCGAGAATTTCGCGCCAGTAAGGTTCGCCATTATTCTCCACTTCCGAAGCCGAGATAAACGAGCGGAATTCTTCGTTTTCGCGGAAAGGAGTTACATCGCCACTGTACATAATCCCACCCGGCTTCAAGACCCGCATAGCTTCGCGCAAAACCTTACGGATGGCCTCGGCGGGCAGTTCGTGGAACAGAATATAGCAAACTACCGCCTCAAAGTGGTTATCGGGAAAGTTTAGTTGCTCGGCGTTCATCTGGTGAAAATGGCAAGGGGCGTTATACTCGATTGATTGCTGATAGCTCAGTTTAAGTTGGGGGGCAGAGAGGTCAATCCCGTGAACCTCGGCTTCGGGGTAAGTCAGCTTAAAGCCGATACTACTTGCCCCATCGGTGCAGCCTAAATCAAGGATACGCTGATAGTTACCGGGCGGCATTTTTTTCGCCAGTTCGCGCTGCACCCGAAATTCACTGGTGGTCTTGCGGAAATAGAGGTTGCCGCCCTTCTCAAACTGGATGCCCGACATGTCACCATGGGCGTAATAGCCGCCGGGTTGGATATGAAACTCAGTTTTGGCAAAATAATCTGGTAGTTCCAGGTCAGGGTCAAGTTCCAGAGTGCTGCCCGCTTCGGGGTGCATAGTATTGAGCCACTCGATTAACTCTTGCTCGTAGGGTTGATAAGCCTGGATGACTCCGCTCCACATCATTTCCTGGGCTTTGCGAGCGACGGCCCGATTAAATTTGTAGGGCAGCCAACCGCCGACCACCTCGCGGATTTCGTCAGGGTTGCGGCGCTTGGGTTCGGCTTCACCCGCAATTTGCTTCTGGTATTCGCCTTGCAGCTTGCCATACGAATGTTGGCCTACCGCCGCCTTGAGGCTAACCACAAAATCAAAATATGCTTCGTTTTTGCGTGGAAAATCTACTTTACGCATTGCGGGCAACTCCTTCCTAACGAACTTTTTCGGGCTTTTTCCTCTGAATTTTGGAACAGCGTTTCATATCTCCGTATTTTCCAAAGTACCTCAAACTATCCCATTTGTCAATCAAGCCGTCTACTTTCAGCCTCGAAAGCTTGTGTTATAATTCACGGCGGGGAATGGGGCGGGGGGAATTCAGGACGGAGGGCTGAGGTCTCCAATCGCGGCCTCGCCCCCTTTGGGGGTAAATCGTAAATTCCCCTCAATTCTGCATTTTCCTGACCCCCGACCCCCTATAGTTAGAAAGGTTTCGATTTGTTGGAAGAAATGGTTTTCGGGAATAGTAACAGCGAGAAGGTGGACAATAGCCGCGCCCAGATATTAGAGGGGCGCAGTTTTGCCAAAACCCGGCGGACGAGCCTCAAAGCGGAGGTCGCCGAATTCGTGGCTCAGGCTGGCTACAGGCCCGGTCTGGCAATCGTGCTGGTGGGCGACGACCCCAGTTCCATCGCCTATACTCGCACTCTGACCAAGACGGCTACCGACCTGGGTTTTAGCGCCCTCGAAAGCTATCACCCGACCAGCACCACCCTGACCCAATATCAGGCGATAATGGCGGAGTTGAACGCCGACCCTGCGGTTCACGGAATTACGATCCAGTGGCCTACCCCGCCCCATTTGAGCTTTGAAGATGTGACTGCCGCCCTCGACCCCCGCAAGGATGTGGATGGGTTGCACCCTTTGAGCCTGGGACGGCTTTTCTGTCACCTGGACACTTTTGCCGCCCCAACCCCGTTGGGTGGAATGAAGTTGCTGGAATCTTATGGCTATAGCGTCGCTGGGAAATCGTGTCTGGTGATTGGAATAGGGGTCACGGTTGGACGGCCTTTGCTGGCCCTGCTAAACCGGGCCGGAGCGAGTGTCATGATTGCTCATAAATCTACTCCTCGCGCCACCCTTTTGAGCTATACCGCTCAGGCCAATTATATTTTTACGGCGGCAGGAGTACCAAATCTGCTGACCGGAGATATGGTCAGCCCCGGCGTGATTGTAGTAGATTTCGGGACGAGTATGCTGGGCGAGCGACTGGTAGGCGACATCAATTTTGAGAGTCTGTCGCCTATCGCCAGGGCCATCACCCCGACCCCCGGCGGCACTGGCCCGGTCACGAATGTAATGCTGCTGGAGAATGTGCTGAAAGCGGCGAGGTCGGGGCATAGTGGTCAGTGGTCAGTGGTCAGTAGGAAAGTTTTGAATTTTGAATTTTGAATTTTGAATTTTGAGTTAAAATGCTAATTACTCCCCGGATTTCTTCCGTCTTCCGCCTTCGATCTTGCATTTTACTGACCACTGACCACTGACCACTGCTAAAAAGGAGTTTCGATGCTGGCAGAGCTGACAATTCAAGAATTTATGGCGCAGTTGGGGTCGAAAGCGGCTACGCCCGGTGGTGGAGGGGCAGCGGCTTTGAGTGGGGCCAGCGCCGCCGGACTGGTAACGATGGTGGCCCGCTTGACCGAAGGACGGCCCGCCTTCGCCCATATCGAGGCCCGCCTGAAAGCTATTATCAGCGAAGGCGACCAACTGCGCCACCAACTCTTGCAGGCGATAGATGGTGATGCCGCCGCTTTCGAGACCGTCATGGCGGCTTACGGCTTGCCGCGTGGGACATCGGAAGAAAAATCCGCCCGCGCTCTGGCCCTCCAACCGGCCTTGCAAGCCGCCACGGAAGCCCCCCTGACTACCGCCCGCGCCTGTTTGAGGGTAGCAGGACTGGCAGCAGAACTGGCGGAAACCGCCAATCCCCAAACCATCACCGATGCGGCATCGGCAGGGGTGATGGCAGAGGCTGGACTGCAAAGCGCGGTATTTCAGGCTCGAATTAATTTGAACTCGATTAAAGATGTAGAATATTTGAAAACCACCAGGGCGGAAATTGCGGAACTACTGACCAAAGTAGCCGAAGTGCGGGGGCGGGCTATCGCCACCCTGGAGAAAAACCTGGGTCAGTAGGAAATATCTCGAATGGGTTAGAGGCTATAGCGGCAAGCGTAAGCCTCGACAATATCGGTGGCTTTCAAACCGTAGGTGAGGGCGACCTGCGCGAAATCGTCCAGGGTCGCCTGAGCGCTCTTGACTAGCGCCCGCAAAACTTGTCGCCCGGTGGCCTGGCGGTCACTAAGCGTAAAAGTTACTCTTTCTCCGATGGCGGTATTCATTGTGTACCTCTTGACCTTTGCGTTTGAACAACTAATCTAGTACGTTGCTACTATCTTGGTTCGACGTATCTGTAAGTATTTTAATACTTATGTATTGCAACAGTGTTACGAATTGGGGTGGTTTTATGACATAAATATAACATTCGGGTAATACTGTTTACCCTTTTTCTTCCCGTCTGAGATATATTTTTTAAGGGCCTACCAGGTGCTTTACCAAAGCTTTTTGACAAGCTTTTCTTCAACCAGCTACCATTGCTAAATATACCCTTTCCCAGTTATCCTGGCTATGAATTAAATCACTGAAAAATTTTTCCAAAAAAGACAGGCCGCACCCCTAAAGAGCGCCGCCTGTCTTTGACACCCTCCTTCCGCAAGGAGTGTTTATAGGAAATGAAAAAGGTCTAAAGGAAAGATTTTCCTTTGAGGTTCGGTCCGGCCCCCAGCACTGTGACCGCCAGCAGACCCCCGGCGCTGCCAGTACTTACTCGCACTTTGCCGTTAAAGCCGGAGTTCAATTCTTTTACATCTCCCTGCCATAGGGCCAAGCGCCCATAGCCCGCCAGATTTTGCTCTTTGGTTGCCACGACTGCCCCGCCGCTGTCCAAAAACTCTAGTTTCACTGCCACCGGGTCTTTGCCGATATTTTGAACCAACACCGAAGTCGTCACCCCATCCAGTTCCCGATAAACCGACAGTTGGGGGGCAACCTGGGTCGCCGTGACCAGGGCGGGGTAGGTCAAGGACGAGCCATCTTCCAACCGGGTTTCCACCGAAACCGCCAGCGCCACGCTGGAACTGATGACCGCCGCTCCGCTAAACCGCAAGTTCGGGTCCTGGGTCGCCAGCCCACTGGTCGAAATTCGGGTGCTGCCAAAGCGGGGCAGGGTGCGTTTGTCAGTCGCCAGCACATTGCCACTGCTGCCATCGTAATAGGTAATCGTAAAGTCCGCCGGATTAGAGCTGGTATTCGCCAGATTGAGATAAGACGAGGAAAGCGGGTCAGCCTTCTTGACAAAAGGCAGATAAAGCTGGCGGTTGGCCTCACCGGGAGCATACGATACTGGCAACCCCATCAACGGTTGCCGCACGGCGGTAGCCTGGAACGACCCGGCGGCCCGCACCTCGACCCAACCACTATAATTGGTCGGCGATACCAGCCCGGCCCAGACGTTAACCGAACCGCCCGGCGGCACAGTCTTTAGAACCGTCTCGACCCGCGCTGCCCCGGCTGCGCCATCGGCGGAAAGTGGTTGCAATTGCCCACTGACGGTGGTCGAAATCGGCGCACCGGCCAGAGCATTAAAGCGCACGAAGACATTCAAGGGGTCTTTGCCGGGATTGGCGACAATAATACTGGTCGTGCCGAGGCCATTTTCCCCGGCTTTGGTGGCTAACGGAAAGAAGGCCGATTGGGGGGCCGCTACCGTCCCGCTAATTATCTGGGCTATCGGCAGCCCGAAAAGGCTATTCTGAGGTGCGGAAACGGTGGTGAGAGCCTGGGCTTCGGGTGAATAATCCCCCAAGTTTCCGGCATAGTCCACCCCCCGCGCCCGAAAGCCGTAGCTTTTGCCGACCTGCCCCTGAAACAGGGCCGACCCTACGCTGGTACTCAGTTGCCAGTCGGTCCAAGCTCCGGTGGTCCCTTCCCGGTACTGGACATCATATAGCACCCCTGCCGCGCCCGATATATTGTCATAGCCGTTCCAGCGCACCAGAAAAGCTTCCGGGCTGCTGCCAGGCAGAATCTCAATCCGGGCCGAAGGCGGCAAAGTATCCACTCGTGTCCCGGATTGCTCATTGTCGGGATATTTGCCCAGATTGCCGGCTTTATCTATCGCTCGGCTGCGGAAAAGATAGAGCTTGCCGCTTTCGCCGCTAAAGGTGGCACTGGTGACGGTTGTACCCAATAACCAGTCCCGCCAATCGGCCTCACCTGCTACCTTGTACTGAATATCATAGCTGACCAGGCCACTGCCATTGTCCTCGTCCTTGCCGTCCCAACTAACCGGGAAAATACTGGCGGCGGTATAAATAGGTAGCGGTAGCGTCCGGGTGGTTGGGGCGACGGTATCTCTGGGCTTGACCGAAACCTTAAAATTCAGGTCGGGCGAACCTTTGTCCGCCAGCCAACCAGTTGCGCCCTGCACCAAATCCACATGTAAGACATAATCGCCGGGGGCGGCGGGAACGGCTACCAGAAATTGCGGATAGAGCAGCCGCCCGCCGGAAACAATATCCTGCGGCAAATCGGCCCGCAATTCGTCATAGCCATTATCTTTATTCTTGGGGTCGAGCGGTTTGGTATTGTCGCCAGTGAACCAGCGATAGGCCAGCCGCAACTGGTTCGGGCCGCTTTTGGGCCAGGGCTGACTGCCCAAATTGCCCAGTTCCAGGTTGACGAGGGTCATTTGCAGCCCGATGCGGCCTTCGGTCGGGGGGGTAGGTAGTTTCCAATCTACTTTGAAGGCGGGAGTTTGGGCCAGCACTATCCGTCCGCCGAAACCCAGGGTAGTCGCCAGTAGCCCAAATAGCAAGGCCAGGGCCAGACCAAGATTAGTGGTTTGTTTCCAGATTTGACCAGGGGTAAAATATTGCATTCTCTCGCCTCTTTATTTTGGGTCACAGGTTACAGGTCAAAACTTTTGCTTTCGAGTTTTGACTTTTGAATTCAGACCTTTGACCCTGGTATTCAGCTTGCGGCACGTGAATATTATGTCTACCTGAATTATAAGCAGGTCAGGCGAGATTGTCAATAAGCGATAGCGGTTTCTATCGGCTAAATCAGATTAAATCAGGTTTTTAGCTACCCCTGGATTCTTTGATAACTGTAATCAGAATAATCTATTGTTACTATTGTAATAACATTCGGTGAAGTATCTTGACAAAGATTGTCTAAGCGCATATATTCTTACTATATAATAGTAAATCGCTTCACTAGGGTTATTTGTATTTCGCGTAGAGCTTTTGTCAAAGATTTTCCAAATATTCACGCTATTTGGTGGTGAAGCAGGCTCGGTGGTTATTCGCTTAGGTTAGACTGTCACTAACCAGTTACATAATTCAATAACTTAATCACTTTATCTCATAAAGGTCAGGTCTGGCTTATTCTGATTAACCAAATAGGTAAGCGTTACCCGACTCGGATTTGGGTTTGAGTCAGGAGCTAAAAACATGAAAGTCGAAGATGTCGGAGAGATAGCCATCAAAACCCCGGTCCGGGCGTTGGTCGTCGGGCGGGAGGATAACGTTGCGGTGTTATTAAGCTACGTCAAAGCGGGCGAAGCCATAATGCTGAATAATTCGCATATCGAAATTGCCGCCGAAGATGGCCCAGCGGGTTACAAAGTCGTGGTCTATCCGATTGCCATCGGGCAACCAGTGATTACGGGCGGTCAAACTATCGGGACGGCGCTACGGGCCATCCAGCCTGGCGAACTGCTTCATCTTCATAGTCTGAGCATGGCAGGGTTATAGGTTATAAATTCGTAATTATTCAGACCCCAAGCGAGTACCAGTGTTCAAGGGCAGCCACCCAGGGCCGCCCCTACCAGCATCGGGGTAAAAGCGACCTTCTATAGCGGCCCGCCTAGTTATTCATCACTCCTGGCTTATTTCTGTCCACCGACCACTGACCACTACCCAGCAAAAAGAGTTAAAACTAGCTTGCATTTTGGGGCTGGCTGTGATAATATAGCCTTCACCTGGGGGCAAGTTCGCCAGGTAATTAACACCCGAATAATTAGAAACGGTGAGCAGGAGTAGTAAGCCCGCCCCAAATAGAGAGCCGCCGAAGGTGGAAAGGTGGCAGTCAGGGCCGAACTCGCCTGGGAGTTGCAGCTGTAAGCCGTATTAGATAATACTTAGCCGAAGCCGGGTCAGCCCGTTATAGCTGTAATTGAGCGGTCTGGATTACGACCAATCTTATTGGGTAAACTGGGGATGTAGCTCAGCTGGGAGAGCACGACACTGGCAGTGTCGGGGTCAGGGGTTCGAGCCCCCTCATCTCCACCATTTTTACCTTATAAAGTCCGGTTGTAATTTACTGATTTCGGCTTAAGCTTTGTTAGTTACGAAGCAATTGCCCGAAGTCAAAGCAAGCAGGGTGGTACCGCGCAAGGTTCTGATAGTAATGCTATCAGGTTGGCCTTTCGTCCCTGGTTTTTTCTCCCAAGTGGGTTTAGAAACCAGCATGATGAAGGCTTTTTTGGTTTATAAAGGTGGATTATGGCTAATACAGGGATTGCCACCGAAAACTTTATATTGCGCCAGGCGCAGGCTAAAGATTGCGTCGCTATTCGCAGCGTGGCCCAAA
The DNA here is from genome assembly GCA_038245615.1 of Chloroflexia bacterium. Taxonomy (GTDB): domain Bacteria; phylum Chloroflexota; class Chloroflexia; order Chloroheliales; family Chloroheliaceae; genus 54-19. Next base: position 24,894 of record JBBRSG010000068.1, read on the forward strand.
TCACCTGGGAAGCAACTTACGCCGAGAGTGTCCTGAAGACCAATCGCACCCGCATGATTGCCACCAGTTATTCGGATTTTGCCCTGCAACGCGCCTTTCGGCGCGAGGGCCACGACAACTGGTTTTGGGTCGCCGAGAGTTGCCCCGACCAAAAAATTATCGGCTTTGCCGAAGTGAGTATCCGCTCTCAATCCCCCCATGAAGCCGAATTGACCCGGATTTATGTCCTACCGGACTGGCAACGCCAGGGCTTAGGCCGCTCCCTGGTCGAAAGTTTGACGGCTGAACTGAAAGCGATGCCCGGTCCACTTAGACCGCCCCGGCTCTTTCTGGCGGTAGCGGCCCATAATCAATCGGCTATCGCCTTCTACGAGCAGCGGGGCTTTCAGCACAAACGCGACTTTGAGGCTAATCTTCCCGGTCAAGTTCTGGCGATGCGGGAATATGTATTATCAATTGATAACAATGGCTGATGAAATTACATATTCCACAGGCTGGCCTATAAAGCTCATCAAAGCAAGAATTGAACAGCGGGCAGAGTTAATTAAGACCCGTATACTACGACAAGGACACTTGCTTGAAGTGATTAAAGAAGGCTATGATTTGCTTTATAACTTCGATAAACTAATTTTAGGAACACCAGCTTATGAGCCTGTCGAGTTGAGAAGACTTGAGAACGGTAAAGAGCAAATGTATCGTAAGATTTATAGATTTGAAGAAGAGCTAAAAAAATTGGACCAGGAAATTGGTCAACTTCTTGAAGAAATTATCAATTTGGATATTGAGAGAGGTGTCGAATGACGCTGTTAAACCAAAGTGACATTCAATCGAGTATAGAACGGGCGACTAGGCTAAAGCAACTTCAATCCCTTACCTATAAGACGCGCCAATTTCTACAAAAAGACGCTCAATATCAGATTGCTTATGCTTCTGAACTTGGCGAGGAAGGGGCTATCGAACATGCCAACCTTTCCAAAAATCTGGAGCAAAGTCTGATAGAGCTGGAAGAATATATTTCTGAACGGTTGCGAGGTAATAACATGACTACTGAGATGCAGGAAAAACCAAAGGCCGCCTCGGAACGGCCCGAACCAACCCGCTATAATCCGGCGGGCATCGAGAAAAAGTGGCAGAAAATCTGGGAGGAAACCGGGCAGAACCACGCCGCCGATGACGACTCGCGGCCCAAATTCTACAACCTGGTGATGTTCCCCTATCCGAGCGGTGATTTGCATATTGGTCACTGGTACAATTTTACCGGGGTGGACGTATTCGGGCGCTTTATGCGGATGAAGGGCTATAACGTTATGCAGCCGTTTGGCTTCGATGCCTTTGGCTTGCCCGCCGAAAACGCCGCGATTAAACGGGGAGTCCAGGCCGGCAAATGGACTTTGAGTAACATTGACAAGATGCGCGACCAACTGAAGACAATGGGCGGCATCTGGGATTGGGAGCGCGAAGTCGTGACCTGTCTGCCCGACTACTACAAGTGGAGCGAATGGCTGTTCTTGAAGCTGTATGAAGCGGGGCTGGCCTATCGTGCTAAAGCCCCGGTCAATTGGTGTCCCAACGACCAGACTGTATTGGCAAACGAGCAAGTGCTGAGTGATGGCACTTGTGAACGGTGCGGGGCGGTGGTCATCAAGCGCGAGTTAGAGCAGTGGTTTTTCAAGATTACGGCCTATGCTGACCGCTTGCTGGAATACAAGGGGGTCAATTGGCCTGAAAAAACCATGACCATGCAAAAGAACTGGATTGGACGCAGCGAAGGAGCGCGGGTAGTCTTTAAGGTCGAAGCCCCCGACCAGGAGAACCAAGAAAAAATTGAAGTACCAGTCTTTACCACCCGGCCCGATACCCTGTATGGGGTAACTTTCTTCCTGTTAGCCCCCGAACATCCCCTGGTCGAAAAGCTGACCGTCGCGGGCCAAAAGGCCGAGATGGAAGCTTATGTCAAAACGGCCCGCAACGAAAGCGAAATTGAGCGCCAGAATGCCGAGAAGCTGAAAACCGGGGTCTTTACTGGCAGCTATGCCATCAATCCGATTAACGATGAGAAAGTCCCGATTTGGGTCACGGACTATGTGCTGATGGGCTATGGCACCGGGGCGGTGATGGGTGTTCCAGCCCACGACCAGCGCGACTTTGAGTTTGCCCGCACTATGGGGCTGCCAGTGCGGTTGGTCTATCAACCAGAAGGCCGCGAAATCAAGAGTGAGGAAATGACCGAAGCGCTGATTCACGAGGGCCACGTGGTCAATAGCGGCCCATTCGACGGCCTGCCCGACAGTCAGGAGACCGTCCAGAAGTTCATTGACTTTATCGAGCAGAAGGGAGTGGGCAAGGCCGAGGTAACTTACCGGATGCGCGATTGGCTGATAAGCCGCCAGCGTTATTGGGGTTCGCCTATTCCGATAGTATATTGCGAAAAGGATGGAATTGTCCCCATCCCGGAAGCCGACTTGCCGGTCATTCTGCCGGAGGATGTGAACTTCCGGCCCGATGGAGTTTCACCCCTGAGCTATATGCCGGAATTCGTCAATACCACCTGTCCCAAGTGCGGTGGCCCGGCCCGGCGCGAAACTGATACCCTGGACACTTTCATGTGTTCCTCGTGGTACTTTTTGCGCTATTGCGACCCGGACAACGCCGAAAAAGCCTGGGATAACGAGAGGGTTAATCGCTGGATGCCAGTAGACCAGTATACCGGCGGGCCGGAACACGCCACCATGCATCTGCTGTACGCCCGCTTCTTTACCAAAGCCATGTATGACATGGGTTTGTTGAGCTTTGAAGAGCCGTTCACCTCGCTGTTTCATCAGGGGATGATTCGGAGCGAAGGCAAGAAGATGAGCAAATCTCGCGGCAAAACCGTCGCCCCCGATGTGTTGGTGCAGCAGTTCGGGGCGGATGCGGTGCGGGCCTTCCTGATGTTCCTGGGGCCATTCGACCAGGGCGCAGAGTGGAACGACAAAACCGAACAATTGCTGACCGGAGTGAGCCGCTTCCTGAACCGGGTCTGGGCCATTGCTACCGATATGCCAGCCGAAACAAGTGGAGAGCCGTTCACCAGTGCTGACACCCGGCAATTGCAGCGGGCCACTCACAAGACTATCCAGAAAGTGACCGATGACCTGGGTCACTGGGCCTTTAACACCGCTCTGAGCAGCTTGATGGAGTTCTCGAACACTCTGCAAGAGCTGTCGAGCAAAAATTCGGCGATTCGTCATACCGAAGCCTGGTTTGAAGCCGTCCAAACCATGCTGAAGCTGTTAGCCCCGTTAGCCCCGCACATCACCGAGGAGCTGTGGCATCAAATCGGACATACCGACAGCGTGCATAACCAGAGCGTGCCAGTCTTTGACCCGGCTTTGGCGGCGGATGATGTCGTGACGATAATCGTGCAAGTCAATGGCAAGGTGCGCGATAAGCTGGAATTGCCTATCGGTGTGAGCGAAGCCGAAGTCAAGGCGGCGGTGCTGGCAATCCCTAGAGTCGCATCTGCTATCGGCAATGGCGAACCCAAAAAGATTATCTACGTGCCAGGCAAGCTGGTGAACATCGTAATTTAATGTTATTCAATCATGGCAACCATAAGGGGCGCATCCTACTCCAAATCCGGGGTAAGGTGCGCCCTTTGCAGTAGTCGAAATAAATATTTCCTCACGAAATAAAAGTTTACACCCGGCTTTTTTCGGTCTATAATTAAATTACCGAACCATCGGCAACTCGCCAAATTTGGCTATCCAGTTATAATTGGAGTAACTTATGAAGAGTGTGCGCTGGACATCTCAAGATTTGCAGTCGCTCCCGGATGACGGCAAGCGCTACGAGATTATTGACGGAGAATTATATCTGTCATTACAGCCCCACTATAATCACCAGCAGGCCTGCGGCAATATTTATGGCCTTTTGTGGCAATGGAATAAAAAGACTGGTCTGGGCGCGGCGACTTTTGCACCGGGGGTTATTTTTTCCGAGGATGACAACGTAGCCCCGGATGTCACTTGGATCAGCAAAGCGCGGCGGGCCATCGCCCTGGAAAATGACGGGCATTTTCACAGCGCCCCCGAATTGGTGGTCGAGGTGCTTTCGCCGGGCAGCACCAACCAGAATCGTGACCGCGAGGTTAAACGCAAACTTTATTCCCGGCGGGGAGTTAGCGAATACTGGCTGATAAGCTGTCCCAAACGTCAAGTCGAAGTCTACCGCCGCGACACTGCCTCTTTAGCTTTAGAAGCTGTCGCCACCCTTTACGAAACCGATAACTTGCAATCCCCGCTCCTGCCCGGCTTTAGCTGCCTTGTTTCTGAAATCTTTGAGGAAATAGTTTAATCTAAAATCTGAAATCGTATTTTAACAACGATGCTAAAGACTTTGCTCAGTGAACTCCTCTTAAAACAGACTCTAAAATCTCAGATTTCAGACCTTAGATTTTCGATTAGCTCCCCCTAGCTCAATCGCCAGGATTTTTAGATAGCCTTCGAGGTTGGCGGAGCGGGGGAAATCCAGTTCTGGTTCGTGGAAATAACCGCGTACCTGGATTGGGCGGTCAGCATGTTCCAGACCTTGCAGCACCATTCGGCGAAAATCCTTGCGCGATAACCCGGCGTGGTTGGTACAAGCGAGCAAGAGACCGCCGGGCGCAACCGTCCGGACCGCCAATTCTGCCAGTTCCCCATAATCTTTTTCGGCGACCCACCGCTTTTTTTTGACGGTGGAAAAGCTGGGCGGGTCGAGAATTACTATATCAAATTTTTGCTCGCGGCGGGCAAAGCGAGCCAGCCAGTCAAAAACATCCCCTTCAACAAAATCAAAGTCGTCCGGGGTCAAATTATTGAGCTGATAATTTTGCTTGCCCCATTCCAGGGCCAGACGCGCCGCATCGAGGTTTAGCGCCCGACTAGCGCCATTAGCCGAAGCTACCAAGCCAAACGCCCCAGTATAACCAAAGCAATTCAAGACCGTTTTGCCCGCCGACCATTCGCCCAGACGCTGCCGCGTCTCGCGCATATCCAGAAAGAGGCCGGGGCTAAAACCCTCACCGGGCCGAATAAGGTAATTCAGGCCGTTTTCGCGCACCTCTATTTCGGGTAAAGTCGGGCCGGTTAGCGGCAGTTCAGGAGTAATTTCGGCCTTTTTCGCACCCTGCGAGGCCAGATTAGATAGCTGGCGCGGCCTGAATTTAGCATAAACCGAAGCATCCGACCATTGCCGGGCAATTTCCTCTAGTAGTAACTTAAAACCGGGCTGGTCGGCCTCCAAAAGCGGGTCATAGCAGTTCAAGACCAGGGCTGCCCCAAAGCGGTCAAGGGTAATCCCCGGCAAGCCGTCGCCTGCTCCATTTATCAGCCGATAAGCGGTAGTAAGTTGGGCAGGGTCGGCGGAGAACGGACTGCGCCGCTCGTCCGCCAGGGCCAACAGCCCGGCCAGTCCTTGGCGGTCAGTGGTTTGCAAGCGTGCCAGCCCGGTTTCGGCTAATCGGAGGGCTAAAGCAATTTCGGGCAGGGCTTGTCCCTGGGCCGCCCGCTCGAAAATAGCCGGGGCGGGGGCTTCCACTTCCAGCGGTTTGCCAGTCGTCGGATGCAGCAAAGCCAGTTTATAAGCGTGCAAAAGGAGGCGCGGAAATTGCCCATCGGAGGTGCTGGCAGGAACAGGCGGACGGGGCGGGGTTTTGGCTTTAGCGAGCGCGACTACCGGCGCTGCATACCATGGGTCGCCCAGAATCGGACAACCCAGATGAGCCAGATGTACCCGCAGTTGGTGGGTACGCCCGGTTTCCAGCTTCAAGCGCAAGAGGGCATAGCTGTTATTCGGCCCGGTCTGCTCGACCCGATAGCTGGTCTGAGCCGGTTTGCCGCCCGGTTCGCCCGGACGAGTTACCCGCCACCGACCTTCGAGGCCTTCAATCAAAGGCTGATTAATACTGCCGGTGCGATTGGGAAGCCGCCCGGTGACAATCGCTCGGTACTCTTTGCGGGCTTCGCGGCCCTCGAAAGCACGGGCTAATCCGGCATTCGCCTCGCGCCGGGCCGAAAAAGCCAGCACCCCCGAAACCTCGCGGTCAAGGCGCTGATGTATCCCCAGATAATCCAGCCCCAATTGGCGCTTGAGCAGACTGACGACATCAAAACTGACCTCGCCTTCGGTGTCGGGGTGAGTGGGCAAACCAGCGGGTTTGTTGACTATGATTAAATCCGGGTCTTGATACAGGATGGGAATATTCATTTTTACGCCCGACGGCGGCCCTCAAGCCGCCGTCAGTCCGATTCAGGAGCAGAAAAACTAAATCAGGTTGAGCAGTTCCGAGAGTTGCTGACGGCTGGGGTTGGTATAGACCCCTTTGCCCTCAATCTCGATGGTCGGGACGGTGCGATTACCACCATTGACGTTCATAACGAACTCGGCGGCATCTTCGTCGTGTTCGATATTGACTGTTTCGTAAGTAACTCCGCTCCGGTCTAAAAACCGCTTGGCACTGTGGCAATAGCCACACCAATCGGTCATATAAATCTTGACTTTCGGCATTTTAAAGAACCCCTTTCTGAATACAGTACGACTTGAATATAAAACAAATCTCACAAACTTATATAATTCGGACTGCCTGTCATATGTCAGGCAAATTTTATATATGTATATTATATCACGAACCCGGCCCAGGCTCAATTAAGATAGTTTGAGCAAATTGTTAGAAAATCATCTGAAAAGCTGTAATTTTTTGGAAAAAGGGCGCGTTAGTAATAACAGAGGCTGTAAGGGAAGCGTAACTATCTCGCAAGTGCGCCACCCGGCCCAGATTGAAAGTACTAATCAAGCTTCAGGATGTAATCGCAGTTGAAAAAAGTATCTTCGATTACGACCATTAGCCAATAATAACAATCCTCATCGCCCATCCAGCCCGCCGCGGTGCGGTTTAGGGTCTATTGGCCCGGTTTGCAAGCTTGCAGCCCCGGCCTGGCTTCGCATTGCGAATTTAGTTCTGAGATACCTTTGAAAGGAGTAAGGCTTTGAAAAAGCAGCCATTTATTTCGTTTACCCTTTTTATCCTGCTGGTACTGGGCTTGCCGCTGCTTTTGGCGGCCTGTGGCGAACCCACCGCGACTAATGCCCCAACCACTAGAGGCGCTAATACCACCACTGCCGCGACTACCGCCGCCGCCACGACCTCAAACGGGACTAGCACGGAGGATACCAACCCCGCCCCTACTTACGCGCCCTATGTGACCGGCGCCGCCACGACTGCCGCCGCCACCAGAGCGGCCACGACTGCCGCCGCTGCTACCACTGCCGCCGCCGGAGCAGCCGCTCCCGCCACTGGCGATGCTGCCAAAGTAGGCGGGACAACTGCTGCCGCTACAACTGCGGCGGCTTCAGCCGCCCTGCCCCCGGTAGCTACGGCGGGCAGTAGCAATAACAATCGCCCGGTAACTCAACCGCCGGTCAATCAAGACCCGCTCAAGGCCGGGACGGTGGACGATAATTTGAAGTTTGACGAATATTTGCAATATCGCCAGAATTACCGCGACCAAACGACTTTACCTTTCGATATTTCGGAACGCTATATTATTAGCGTAATGGACGGCAACGCCCGCACCGTCGCCAATGCGATTGTCCGGGTCTACGGAGACCGCCAGACCTTGCTTTTCCAGGGCAAAACCTACTCCAATGGGCAAGTTTTGTTCTTCCCGCGAGCTATCCCCGCCGCCAGCCAATACACCCAGTTTGAGGTTGTAGCGGAAAAAGACGGGCGCAGCTTCAATCGGACTTTCAAGCGAACCGACAACCAGAACCAGAGCCAGAGCCAGAACGGAGGCAATATCTGGACGCTGGAAATGCCCGGCTCGTTGCGTCCCCAGCTAGAGCAATCGCCCAATCTGGATTTGCTTTTCCTGATTGACTCGACTGGCAGCATGGGCGGCGAAATCCGCAAAATCCAGCAGACTATCAATGACATCGCCTATCAGATTAGTATTCTGCCCGGCACTCCCAAAGTGCGCTATGGGGCGGTGACGTATCGTGACCGGGGCGACAGCTATGTAACCCGCAAATTCGGGTTTACCGGCGACCTGAACGAGTTCAGCAGCTTTCTCAACTCGATTTCGGCGGGCGGAGGCGGCGATTATCCCGAATCGCTTAATGAAGCCCTGCACGTGACTATCCGCGATATGAACTGGAACAGCGGCGAGGCGGTGCGCCTGACCTTTTTGGTAGCCGATGCCCCGCCCCATCTGGATTATGCCAACGACTACAAATATACCGAGGAGTCGGTTGAGGCGGTCAAAAAGGGTATCAAAATCTATGCGATAGGGGCGAGCGGTCTGACCCCCCAGGGTGAATACATCTTCCGCCAGATGGCCCAGGTTACGTTGGCTCAATATCTCTTCGTCACTCGCGGCGGGGACGAGAACAATCCGGGGAGTGGGGGGCCAGCCAGCAAAACCAATGTGGTCTACGAGGAGAAAAATTTAGACCGCATCGTGGTCAATATCGTGCGGCGCGAGCTAACCAACCTGACCCAATAGTTAATTAATCAAAAAAAGACCAGACTGCGACAGCTTGGTCTTTTTTTGATTTAGAATTTGGCTTGCAAATCACATTGACCTCGGAAAAGTTATATATTTGGAAAATTTACTGCGTAAATTTTCCAAATATATTAAACCTGGTTTTGAGGTTTAGCAAAGCTTTCCTTAAATCACAAAAATCGTGCAAAGCTAAAGTCCTATTTATATTAGATTCTCTTTCAGGGTAAATCGGACCTGTGAGCCTGCCGCCAGCGCCGCCCAACCGGATAGCCGACCATTTTGGCAATATCGCCAGTGGCTCGAATAACCGGAATCCAGGCCATTGCCGCCAATTTGCCGCCTGCCGATAATCCGCTAAATTCATGCAAATAAAAAAACAGGCGATGGTAGGGTTTCCAGATGTAGCCCACTCCGATAGCTACTATAAGTGGCAAGAGCCGAGGGTTACGCCAGCCCAAAAATAGGCCTAGAGGGGCGAACAGGCCGTAGGTAAGGTAGCGCAACAAGTGGCGTTTTAGAAAGAGGGCGGCCTTGCCATCGCCCCGCGCATAGCGATAATATTGCCGAAAGAAAGCCCCCAACGAGGTGCGAGGCGCGAACATGGCGACTGCCTTTGGTTGCCAGTAGAAGCTATAGCCCTTTTTTTTCAGGTTCAGGTCGAAAATTAAATCCTCGCAATAGTCGAGCCATTCGGGATAACCTCCGGCGGCTTGCCAGGCTGTTTTAGTGAAGGCTATCGAGCGGCTGGAAGGCAAGAATTTTTCCGGCTGGATGTCGTCCGGGGCGGGCAGTACCGTCGCGCCCATTGCAATCTGAAATGGGGAAGCCAGGTCGGGGTCGGCCCGAAAAAATCCAGCCACGACCTGAGTTTCAGGGCTGAATTCTGAATTTTCGGGCGGCGGGCTATCTCCAAACGGGGCGATTAGTTGTTCCAGCCAGTCGGTTGGAAGGCGCACTCCGGCATCGGTGGCGGCGATTATGGTATAGCGGGCGGCTTGAATCGCGGCGTTACGGCCTTGCGAGATATTGGCACCGGGTCGCCGAATGACCTGAAGCGGAATGGGTGATTTTTGGGCGAAGGTTTCGAGAATAGCTAAAGTGTTATCGGTTGAGCCACCGTCTACCACCACAATTTCGGTGGGGGGGCGGGTTTGGGCCAAAAGCGAATTTAATAAAGCCTCGATGTTATCGGCTTCATTATAGACCGTAGTTATAAGAGATACCGGGAAGTTAGGGGGAGTGAATGTCATATTTTATGGTA
>JBBRSG010000069.1:0-34614 GCA_038245615.1 Chloroflexia bacterium
ATTGTTGAGGGTAGTCGCCTCCCCACCCCGGTCGCCTACCGCCCGAAACAAGGGCAAGGCCTCCTCGTAGTATTGCAGAGCCTTTTGCTGATGGCCTCGGCCATTGTAAAGCACGCCGAGTATCGTCAGGAACAGGCTCTCCCTCCTTTGGTCGTGCAGGGCGCGGCTACATTCCAGCCCCATTTCTAGCCATTCGTCCTTCTGCACTTCCCGCCGTCGAGACAGGTAGGTGTAGGTGTTGGTGGCAAAGTCCAGGGCGCGGCGCAAGGTTTCTTCGTCAGGTGGGTTGGCAAGGTCGGTGGCAGTGGTCTGGGCCACCAGGTCAGCCCCAACCGCATCCAGATGCGGCAGGTAGGCGGTCAGGACGGCCCACTCTTCGGGCGGCAGTTGATTGAAGCCCTCGGCAATCCCGATAACCGCATCCTGATAGCGATGGCGGGCGGCGGTATATTCGGATTGGTCGGTCTTCAACAGGGCCAGGGCGTAGGACTGCAACACCGGGTGGATTTGCCACCAGGTCGCCTGGTTTGCGGCTTCCACCGTCCCTGCCGCCGGACGTTCCAACAGCCCAACCTGCCACAGCCGCTTACAGGTGACCTGGGCCGCGCGCTCCTCCACCGCCCATAGGGCCGCCAGCAACCGGACATCAAACGGCTGGTTATAAGCCAGCGTCCCCAACCCTCGAAAGCGGCTCTGCTCGGCTTCACTCAAGGTAGCATAGGAATAAGAAAGGGTTAGGGTGATGCTTTCGTCTTTGGCCCCGTCCGGTATATCGAGTTCCAGGCTGGTAAAATCAGCCCCAACCGGCAACCCGGTCTGGTACTGACTGATATGGTGCGGCAATTCCAACAGGGGTTCGGGTTCGTTCAGGAGACGGGTAGCCGCCAGCTTGAGGGCCAAAGGATAGCCGTGCAAGGCAATCGAGAGGGTTTGCAGGTCAGCTTCGGGGGCCTCACTCAACCACTCCCGCAGCAACTCGACCCCGGCGGGCGGAGTGAGGCGGGCGAGACCCTGCTTATTGGCCTGACTGACCCCCAACCGGGCCGCGACCATCTCCGAGCGGCTGGTAATCAAAACGGTGGTATGGGGCGGGCGCAACTCTTTTAGCTGCTTGGCGACCTCGATTCCATCCTCCCACACATCATCCAGCACCAAAAGCACCCGATTAGGCCCACACTCGGCGCACTGGCTGGCAATCGCCTCCGCCAAGGTCGCCCGTACCCGCCCCGCCAGACTGGACAGGTCATCGCCCGGCAGTGGCCCGAACTTATCTTCGGTCTGTCCGCCCAACCGCTCCAACAGCCGAAGCGGGTCGGGCTGCTGACCGAGGTCGAGCCACAGCACCGCCCGGAATGCTCGCTCGGTGGTCGGGTCGTGATAAAGCTCGTAGGCCAACTGGCGGGCCAAAGTGGTTTTGCCGATGCCGCCCAAGCCGTTCAGGGCGGTAATCGCCACCAATTCGCCCTGTTTTAGCTTGAGCTTGAGGCCCGCCAATTCGCTATCTCGCCCCCCAAACTTGTCGGGGGCCGCGAGAGGTTTCGGACAAACCAAAGTCCGGGCGGCTTGGTTAATATTGATGGTCTGGGGCGAATTGGTAATAGTTGCCCCGGTATTAGCAATAACCCCCTGCATATTGCCGGAGTTATCAAACGAGGCCGGGTTGGGCGGGTCAGCTTCCATCGGATTATTATCCCCTTGCTTTCTTCTAACCGACTAACTTAGAACCTATCCGAAAAGTAGGGGCAATCCCTTGTGGTTGCCCTTTGGGTAGGCTCTTAATGCCCGGCGGAGGCTATCGGCTGAGTAGCTTGCCGATGAAGTCCACCACCTGCGTGACCACTACAAACACGGTCGGAGCGGCCTTGCCGATATTCTCGGCAGCCTTCTTGAGCTTGTCACCGCGCTCGGCGACTTCAGCTTTATCCGGCGCGTCCACCACCGCTTCTTCGACCAGTTCTTTAGCGCGGCGCTCCACCGTCGCAATCGCGTTGGCCTGATCGGGAGCCTGGGTTTTGGCCTCGGTCAGGACGGTCTGTAGCTGGTTGAGCAACTCGGTCAAGGTCTGCTTATCATCGGCGGTGGCGTTGGGCATCCCCCCAATCTGCTGGATAACCCCGGTCAGGGTCGAACCAGTATTAACAATATTCCCCGACATAGAACCAGTGTTAGAAAAGCTGCTCCCCTGACTATTGGGCTTATTATCCGACATGATAACGCTCCTTCCTTGTCCTAAACTAGCAACTCCAATCGAACGAATCCTAATTATTAGAGATAGGTCTTTGATTATAATATCATACCGATGGCAACCGGACTAGAGGCAATTTATTGCCAAAATACCCCAAAATGCTCCCAACCCCCTCAGTCCTCAGACCTTCATAAAAGCCGCCGGGTCAACCACCCGACCCTGATAGCGCACCTCATAATGCAGATGCGGGCCGGTGGAATAGCCGGTATTGCCCGACAGCGAAATAATCTGACCGGGCTGAACCTCCTGCCCGACTGTCACCAGCGCCCGCGAATTGTGGGCGTAGAGGGTCGAAAACCCGCCGGGATGGTTAATCAAAATCACGATGCCATAACCGTTTTTCGACTCCCCGGCATAGGCTACGATTCCGCCGCCGGTAGCTCGAACTTCGGTGCGCTCGGCAATCGCGATGTCAATCCCGGTATGAAATTCCTGACCCGGCCCAACTTCCAGGCCGTTATAATTAATCGCGGGCAAATTGCCGTTAGGTTGGGCGGGCGGAGCGGGTGGCCCAATCTGACCCGCCACATTCCCGATGGTCGGGGCGGGGGTCGCGGTATTGGGCAACAGGTTTAGCGGCGTGCTAAGGGTATTCGGCGGAGTCGGGGTAATCACCGGGGTGGCGGAAGGCAGCGGGGTATAAGTCGCCGTCGGCGAAGGAGTAGCGGTTGGGCTGGGAGTTGGAGTGGCGGTGGCGGTTGGGCTGGGAGTCACCGTCGCCGTTGGTCGGAAAGTCGCCGAAGGGTAAGGGGTCGCGGTTGAGCGAGGGGTCGCCGTCGGCAAAGCCGTCGAAGTCGGAGCTATCGTTGGAGTATCGGTTGGCAAGGCCGTCGAAGTTGGAACTATCGTTGGAGTATCAGTAGCAGTCGGCGCAATCGTCGGAGTCGGGGCAAGAGTACTGGTCGGCACAGGAGTATTAGTCGGGGCCGGAGTATCGGTTGGGGCAAGAGTACTGGTCGGAGTAGGGCAACCGACCACCGGGGTAAGCGGTTTGGGAGTAACAAAACAATTAGGGGTCGGACTGGGGTCATTATCGGCCTCTTGCGGCAAGCGACCGGGCGCAGCCAGTCCACCCATGCCGGTATCAGTCGCCAGTTGCCCATTGCGCGGAATGGAAAGTTTGCCACGTGGCCCAAACGGAGAGCTAATTGGCCCTCTGGCAGGCCAGCCTCGCGGAGCATAGCTCAAAGTCGCCAGTCGCTCGGCTTCCGCTCCGGTGATTGCCCCGGTCACATTGGCAATCGCCCCCGCCGGTAACGCGGCTGGCCCGGCCTGAGCCGACGGAATACTCGCCCCCGGCGAATAGGGCAAACCCGTAGCCGACTGATAGCGGTTGGCATCGTTCAGAGTATCGGTCAGCGACCAGGCCAGCACGGTGGGTTGCCCATTGCTGGTTGTCCCATTGCGCGAGGTCAGGATTTGGGCCAACTTTAGCAGGGTATCTTGCTGGCTTTTGAGAGCTTCACGGTTGCGCTCCAATTCCCTTTGCAAAGAGCTTCCGGCCTCGGCGGTCTGCGAGCCGGTCTGATTTTGCATAAACTGGCGCATCTGGGCATTGCTGGTAATCAACTCCCGGTTCAAGCCCTGTTGACTTAGAAAGATTACCACATTCAGGCCAACCAATCCGACCACCAGCACTACCAACATCAAGGCTTTCCAGCCGAAGTGTTCCGCCGGACGAACCGGAACATACCCGACCTGAGCCGCATATCCCGCCGTAGTTACATAGACTCCAGCGGTGGTCGGTTGGGGCGCAATCTCACTTTGCACCGAACGGATAGGGCGCTTGACCGCCCGCCGCGCCATCGGGCGAGGGTCTGGTTTAAGGTTGGTCAGTTTCCGATTATGCCGGGCAACCGACTGGACGGCGCGGGCTGTCGGTTGCTGAGTTTGGAGTGCGCCCCCTTCCGTCCGAAATTCAGGCCGCAAAGCAACTGCCAGCTTTGGCCGATTCAGCTTCACCTCAACTACCTGGGGGGTATTGGGCGGGCGAGCCGGACTCCCACCGCCCGCCCTGGCCGGTTTTATCAAACCAGATGAGGCGGAATTTGCCAGCTTGTCAGACGGCACAAGCAACACTCTTTCCGACTCCGGCCCTGGCAGCAAGTGAGATTGGTCTTGTCGAGATAAGCTTTCCGAGCGCGGCTTGCGGGATTTCGGCATGGTACTCAAGCGCCGATGGGTCGGGCGGAAGGTTGCCCCGGCGATAGCCGTCCCCTCGATTATATCCGCCGCCCGTAGCGTCCTTTCGGGGTCGTCGGCCTCCGATGGGGGCGGGGCGACTGGAATTGGGCGGAAAGTAGCATCTATCAACTCGCCATCTACCGAAGTACTGGACAGCGGGGCGGCGAGCATTTTGGAAAACTCGCCAGTCTTAAATTCCAGGCGCTCGGAAAGGGCCGGAAGTTGCATAACTACTCGCAGCGCCTCCGCCAAATCCTGGCTTTTTAGCCCCAAATCGTAGTCTATCCCAAAATTTTCTTCCGGTTCCGTTGCCGGATTGGAGGCTGACTCAGGTTGATAAATCTTCTCGGTGGCATAGTTCAGCGCAGCATAGTTCACCTCGTTAGCGTCCAGCACCAACGGAAAATCTATATCCAGCGGGGTGTCAGGAGGAAGCGGAGCGGGAACAGTTTCGGCAGCCCAGGCCAGATGCTCGGTCATCAGAGTGTTCCAGGCCTCCTCTTCCAGGCCCTCGAATTCGAGCGGTATCCCCACCGGGGCGGCAGGGGAAAAGGGGCTGACTTCGCCAGAAGCGGCCTTGCTCTGCTCGGCCAGGGCCAACCACTCGGTTAAGCCGGGAGGGACGGCTTCCCAGGTCCGCAGGTCGCGCCCCGCCAGCCAATCAGGAAGCTGATTGAGGGGATTATGATAAAAATCGGGCCACTCCGCCAGTACCAAAGCGGGCAGACTCAACCGGAAGTGTTCGAGGGTCTGATAATTCTCCGGGGTATCGCCAAATAAACCCAGGGCCATACGGTGCTGAGGGTCAAGCGCACAGGCCAGCCGAAAATGAGCCTGGGCTGTTTCGGTATCGCCGTTGGCATCGTGGATGTGCCACAAAATCAGGTGGGCTTTAACCAGGTAGGGATAAGTCGCCAAGAGGCCGCTCGCCAATTTCGCTGCCGCAATATATTCGCCATTTAGCCAATAGGCTTCCAGCAAGCGAACCGAAAGGTCAAGCCGTTGGGGGGTGCGAGCCAAAATCGCTTGATAATCGGCGATGGCCTGGGAATAAAACCCGCGCCGCAGCCGATAATTCGCCATCCGCACCGCCGCCCGCAATTGGCTGGATACCGGGTCGGGCCGATAGAGGGTCAAAAGACGGCGGTCCCAGCCGCGCCCGCTCGCCTCTAGCTCGGTAGCCCGATTATAACAGGCAATCCGCTGCTCCGGGCGGCCCAACTGCACCGCCAGACTGCCCATTTCCAGATAGCTTTCGAGGTCATGGGGGTCGGCGCACAACCCAAAATCAAAGAGCTGCTCGGCTTGCTCGGCCCAGTATTTTTCCCAGAAAGCCCGGCCCAGCAGCTTCATAACTTCCAGGTCCAGGGGATAGTCTCGGAGATGGCGCTGGCATAGCCCCAAAGCATAATCGGTTTGACCCAACCCCAGAGCTTGCCGAATAGCCTTATATTCAGTTTTAAGTTTCAGGTTTCCAGACCCGACCATTGCGGGTTATCCTCTCTACTAAATAATGTTTTGCAAAACTCACAAGCCCGGTTCGGCCTGGCAAAAATGGAGTATGGAGGTGAGCCGAAATCTGGTGTTTTCGGCGAGAACAGCCTACGTAGATTGCCCCGTGCCGGTCAGAGCGTAATTGCTGGTACGACCGCCGGTTAGGGTCGAAACCCGGTCAGCATTAGCCGCCCCATTAAAAATAATCGTCGCATCCAGCGTTACTGAACGGGTGTTCGGATTGGGCGGAAAGGTGGTATCGGTGCTGTCTATAGGAAATTGAAGGCCCGCCGAGGCGGTAAAGATTTGGGCCACATCCAACGGAAAAGTGGCGGCGTATTCCGTACCCCCGGAATTGAGCGAAACGGTAGCCGTCTTATTCACCGGAGTAGTAGCGGTAGTGCTACTATAGGACATCACCACGCTCGAAACCGTGAACGAAGTTTGAACTCGGCGGATTCGCAGGGTCAGTGTACGAACTTTATAATGGTCAGTGAGACTTACCATCGCCTGAAGCAAAGTATTATAAGGGTAGCGGTCGGAACTACCATCATAGGGCTGCCAGGTCGAAATTACTCCCATTTTACCGGCGACGGCGGCCTGCCATTTATCGGCGGCGGCTGGATTAAAAGTGGCAATCTCTCGACCCGACCAATCACTGCACAGGGCATCATCCGGGGTTGGCCCGGCATCGTTGGCACAAATCTGGAGACCCAGGCTAACCTGTCCACTAGATGCAGCCGACAGAAAGTTGGCAAAATTAGGATGGTCTTCCGGCCAATAGATATTCATGCGATAGCGGTTAGTCCCGTTTGGCACCAGCTCCGGGCGCAACAACAACGGGATGCGATTACCGGCGGTTGGGCTACCCGTCGGATAGGCATAATAGCGAATCTGGGTGGCGGCATTAAATGAGGGCGTGGTTGCATCCAGGCTGGTTTCGACATTTGCCACAAACGACGAGTGAAAATAAAGAACGGGATTATTATTCTGAAAAGGCGGAATCTCCGGGTTGCCGCCCGGCACAAACCGAATACCGCCCAGGGTTAGCCCGGTAATCCGCGGTAGCCCGTTATCGGTGGAAGCTGGCAAACAGCCGCTATCATCGGTGGTACTACAAAACCGCCAACCGATTGAAAGATTGGTCTGGGGCGACAGGGCCGGGGTATCGGTACTATGATTCCAGCTCAGTTGCCACGTTCCGCTGCTGGCATCGAATACCGGGGCGGTTGAAAGCGATAACGGCGAAGTTGAGCCACCGGTATAAATCTCAAAGACTATCTTCTTGACTACTCCGCCGCTATTTTCGAGCGTCCCCAAAAAGGTACTGATTTTGCTCAGTAAAATTTTTCGGGAGTCGTTAAGCGGCGGCGAACCAATCAAATTCTGCAAGCCGTTGCGCGACACATCAAAAGTAGTACTGACCAGCTTGAGTTTGAGTTGCTTGATATTGGCCGGGTCGCTAAAAGTTTCCTTGTTATTCCAAATCGGTTGAGCCTGAATACTGATTGCCGCTGTCGCCAGGTTGACTCCCCGCGCTTTTAAATCCTGCAAATTTAGATTAAACCAAATCTGGCTGCTCTGTGAGCCGCCCGAAGTCGAGGCCACTTGCTCGAAAAGCAGCCCACCAGGGTCAGGGTTGACCACCAGTTTCCACTTTACCCCGGTTACATTCGAGCCACTGACCGCCGCCACCAGCGGGATTTTAAGATTGCTGGCGGGAGTCGTTTTGTCGTAGGGCAAAGCAAAAGAGTTAGCGGTATCGAACTCCGCCCCGCCATTGACGATAATTTTAGTCACGAGCGGCGATGTAACTCCCAGACCGGTCAGGGCCGGTTTAGGAATACATACCCGAAAAGGATTGATTTCGCCCGGACCCCAGCAGAGCTGGTAAGACAGCTTGATGTCGGGCTGGGGCGGCACCCCGGCGGTATTCCAGGAATACGAAATCTGCTGGTCGAGCAATGCCCCGGTCGTCGTTCCGATTGTAGTCGTCACGATAGTCGCAGGCGAGAGCGGATTTTTGTAAGTCGCCAAAAGACTTAGCTCGCTGATAGTCCGCCCCTTGACCGTCGCCTGTACCGCCAGGGTCGGGCTAAGAGGGTTCAGCGTCCCGACGGTGGTCAGGCTATCGAGGGTGCTTTCCGGGACGGTTAGAGTCAGCAAGGGGTTGGGCGAGAGCGTGCCGCAAAAGCCGGTACTATTGCAAGCCTGGGTCTTGATGCTGACTATCATGCCAGGAGCTAACCCCATTTCCAGCGAGTCAAACAGAATCGTAAAGTTATTGGCGACTGTGCCGGTCTTGCTCAAAGTAATAGGGGTTTTAAAGTTATCAATACTGACTACAAACTGAACGGTGCTGACCCGCCCAACCGGGACTGGCAGGGTTTTAATGGCTATCGGTTTGGAAAGCACCGTGCTATCCGGGGCGACAATTGGGGCGCTCAGGTCGGCAATCTGGCTAACTATCGGGGTCGCCGGGAAGCAATTCTCGCCAGTGCGGTTGCCATCCCAGCAAACTTTAGCGTTAAAGTTCAGATTCTGGGAAGGCCAGGTGCGGGTATCTATCGAAACCTGCCAGGTCCCCGCCCCTGGCCCGGTGGTAGTTAAAACCGCCGGAACGCTGCTATCTTCGACTTTGCCGCCAGTAGCTTTAATCGCCGAATACTCGACCCAGACCACCGGGGCGAGGCCAGGATTGCCGATATTCAAAAGCTTCGACACCGTGCCACTCAAAACCACGCTGCTGCTAATATCAGTAGTCCCTAGCGGATTAATAGTAATTTGGGGTTGCTCGATAACCAGGGGTGATAGCTGGTTAGTCGGCGCAATACAGGTACTCGTCCCGTTCCAGCAAATATTGGCGCTAATCAGCACCCCATTTTGGGGCGGCGGAATCAGGGATGGGTCAAACTTGACCGTAAAGTTATTGGTCGCATCCCCGCGCTGGCCTATCGTCTGGGTCTTTTCCGCATCGTTAGGGCGGACCGTGTAGACATAGGTATAATTTACCGTCAGGTCGGGCGGCGGAGTGCCATTAATCACCGCACTCAGCGTGACCGGGCCAACCAGCTTGTTATCTTCGGGTGTTACCTTGATGCTGACGGTCGGGCCGGGAATACTGAGACTGAGCGGCTGGGCGGTGTTCGCACAGACCGTCGGTTCTGCCAACCAACAGACGCTGGCGCTTACCGTAATCCCGCTTTGGGGCAGCAACCCGCCAAAACTCCAGGTAGCTTTCCACTCGCCGGGGCTTGCCAGCAGATTAGCCTCCTCGACCTGCCCGGCGGTATTTTTGTACTGAACCTTGACATTCGCCGGGCCAAGCTCGGCCTGCCCCAATTTTGTTACCACCATCTTGATGTCCACGCTACTGCCGATCAACGGGCCAGATTGGGGGCTGGTAAACTGAATATTAGGCTTGGGCTGGGGCTTGATAGTCGTGTTAATCGGCAAAAACTGAATAGACGGGCCGTTGCTGTATTTGATATTAATCGGCGCGATAATATCGGTATCTTTCAAGTTCAGGTTGGTTAGCTCCACCGTAAGCGGGAAGCTGCCGTTTGGCCCGACCTCGCCCGTCAACGGACTTATTTTCAGATAGGCCGCAGTTGCGGCGGGCAACGGCTGGAATATTTCCCAGGTCAACTTTTCGGCGGTTTTGTTCGTCACCTGGACATTCAGTTGCTTGGCGTTGCCGTCAAAAGTGAGGGCCGCCGGAGCGGAGGCCAGTTCAATCGGGGGGGGCGGTGGGACCGGACTAGGCGTAGGAATCACCGGCGGCGAAATCGTGATTTGCAAAGGCGGGGTCAATAAACCCTTATTTCCGGCAATATCAGTCGCCTGGAAATTGACGGTGTAGGTCGCCTGGTCTTTCAAGTTGACCGGCCCGGTATAGGGTTTCCAGTTGTTCAGGTCGTTAATACTATATTCAAGCGAAGCCACTCCGCTCAAATCGTCGGTAGCAGTCACTTCGATACTGACCGGGATGCTCGAAAGAATCTGTTTGGGATTAGCCGGATCGGATAGCTCTTGCGAACTAACCAACCGAGATACTTTGACCACCGGGGCGGTATTGTCTATCACAAAACTAATCGTCCGCAAATAGGTCGGGCGGGTGGCGGTGGCATCCGGGAAAGTAGCGATTTCCAGCGAATACACCCCCGAAGTGGTCAATTCAGTCCCTTCGGCTATCGGCAGACTGGTCATAGCTTCGCCCGCTGTCGCACTATCCAGCTTGACCAAAGGCTTGAGGGTATAAGTCAATGATACCGGACGACCTCCACTGAGCTGAGGTATAATCGAAAGCCTGACCGGGGTGTTGTAAGCTTTGCCGTCTTCGGGCTGTAGCAGGGTGTAGCCCGGCTCGAATTTTTCGGCTGGTTCGAGGCGAGCGATACAACCACTGGCGACCTCGGCACTCAGGTTTAACAAATAGCGCGGCTGGTAGCCCAACCGGGTGAATTGAGCCAACGATTTATTGCTGCTGCCATCCCAGGGGTCGTTTACCCGGTAGGTCGCCGACAGCCCGTCCTGGCCCGAAAGCACGACCACATAATGTACCTGGGACTGAAAGTTGACCAGCCCGACGATGGCCGGTTGCCCGGTTTTGAGAACCCCAT
Source organism: Chloroflexia bacterium (assembly GCA_038245615.1). GTDB lineage: Bacteria > Chloroflexota > Chloroflexia > Chloroheliales > Chloroheliaceae > 54-19. The sequence continues at coordinate 10,546 of JBBRSG010000069.1, forward strand.
CCAGAGTTTTCCAGTCAAATTCTTGGAGCGTGCCATCGCTTTTGACGCCCTGAATTCCAAGCGGCAAATCCTGACGGCAACGGTCCGTCACCGTGAGCCACTGCAAGGGGTCGGCTTGTGCGCCCAAACAATCATTGAGCCGGGAAGGGTCAGTTCCGGCCTTGTTGTAATTCAACAGCATGGCGGCAGAGGCAATCGCGCAACCCTGCCCACCTAGCTTGTTATTCTTGTCCAGAACTTCTTTTTTTGGCCCGATGGTCTGGTCGCGCCACTCTGGGTCATTCTGGCTAAAGGGCCGCACAAAGCAGGCCCGGTCTTCCAGAGGGCGGGTCAACTGGGGAGTCTTAATTTTTTCGGCCTGCAAGCTGGGTCGCAAGGTTTTTGGGCCAGAGCCAGCCGTATCCTGACCGGGGACAAACTTGTTTTGCTGAGGCCGGAGTTTCGGCGGACTGAATTGCTTGGTGAGCGGGCTGATTTCAAGCTGGGTGTTGGGGTCTTCGCCCAGCAGAATCAGGCGATTGTCGCCTTTCTGGTTCGACCAGCACAGCGGGCCTATCTTGGGTTCGCCATAGAACAAATCGGCAGCTAGTTTATAATCGCCCTCTAAAATCTGCTCGCGCTGGTCACGGCTGGCGACATCCAGCGTCCAGATTCGCAATTGCTTGTCTTTGACCACCAGATAGGCTAAACGATTGTCGGGCGACCACAATGGGGCTTTTATCCATAGCCCGGTAGGAACGGAGATTACCCGCTCTTTAGTCCCCGAATCCATGTTCAGGATAATCAGTTGAGCGTTATCCAAGCCCTGATTAGAAGCGGTGACGTAGGCCAGCAATTTGTTATCGGGCGAAATCGAAAGCAGCGGCTCGAACAGACCCGGCAGTTTCAGGGCGCTTTCCTTGCCGACTACCGCGCTGTTAGCTGTTAAAATATTGTCGTTAGCCCCGTCGGTCTTTTTGACCATAATACTGGTGTCTTGCGGGCCGGGCTGCAAATAGGGTATCCGGTCAGGCGCAAACTGGTAGCAGACCGCCGCCGGTTGCGCCGCCACCTGGGTATAGTTGTAGGCATCGGGATTGGGCCACAGCCAGTAAAGCAGGCTACCTAAAAGGATGAGCGGGAGTAGAATTAACGGGAGGTAGCCGAGCGGTTTGGTCAGTAGCCAGCGCAGCCAGGGCCAGGCGCAGGTTCGTTCCAGCAAACCCCGCGCCGTCGCCAAATCCACCACTCCGGCCCGAAAGGTCAGATAGTCGTCGGCTCGAATCAGGTTGCGTCCGTAGGCCGTCACTTCGACCAGGGCCGCGCCTTCTCCACCTGGGCCTAAATCTACCTGAATCGGGCTGACGGTGGCCCGATGGGTCAACTGGTTCTCGGATTGGGCGAAAAGCTTGAGGCTGGCAGCCCGGTCGGAAGGGTTTCTAAAGCGCAACTGGTAGCGAGCGACCCCGGCTTTGGTTCGCACCCGGTCAGGCGCAAGCAGCACATCGGGCGGGACGGTGGCGGGCGGGATTACGGTCAGCACGAAAACCTGATTGCCGACCAAATCGTTCTGGCTGCGACTATGGACTTCCAGCCGGGGGGCATACGAGGTCGGAGCGGCGTTGGGCGGAATAGTAAAATAGAGTTTTATCTCGGCCTGGTCGGTGCCGTGCTGGGCTTCGGGCGAAAGTTGGACAATCGGCGGGGCGGGTTCAAAGCGCACCCAGCCCGGCTCGAATTCGCGGATACTCAATTCAAAGCTGTCCAGGATGCCGGTCTGGTTGGTCAACGTGACCACCAGTTCGGCGCTTTGGCCTGGCAAAAGCTGAATCGGGTTATTCGAGAGTTGAATTAAAACCTTGCGGGTCATAGTCGGTCTAGTCCATTTATTTTTAGTAGTGGTCAGTCGTCAGTCGTCAGTGAAATAGGCGGTTAGGCCCGGTTCGTTTCTGCTACACACTGCTCTGCTTTGCTCTATAGAAAGTAATGCAGCAATTGATAAGAAAGGTACGCTTAATTACCGGATAATCCTGGCCGCTGGTATGCCCGGTATAATAGGTTCAACCGCCCTGCCCCCGGTTCATCAAAGCTCATTACAATCGCCATTCATAGGCTCCTATATCACACTGAGCATCCATAAAACGGTTATAACCGGTCTGGTCAACCCCGCCAACAAAAAAAGGATTATTACAGTCAGCAACGCTACCGGCCCCTATCGCACCGCTACCGGCAGTTATTACCAATACCTGGGGGGCGCTCCCACTTAGGCTACCGGCAAGATTAGTCGGAAGAAGCAACGGAAGCGCACAAGTACCCCCTGCCCCGCCTTCCCGACTGGTGGGACCGGAAATAGTGGCAGTTCCAGATGCAGCACAGTTGTTGCCACCGTTGTTATTGGCAACCAGCGTATTATAGGCGAAAATAGAACCTGTGTTCTTCCAAGCGCCGCCATTCGTATTGGTGGTCGTACTATTATTACCGATGGTGACATTGTAAAGATTAGCCACCCCACTGTTATAGAGCGCCCCGCCCTCGCTGGCGACCCCTAAAGCCTTGTTGCCACTAAAAGTCGTGTTGCCCATATTCAAAGTACCATCGTTATTTACGCCTGCGCCATTAAGAACCGTAGTATTACCATCAAAAGTAGTCCGGGTAGTGGTCAAATTCGCTAAACTAGAATTATAAATTGCACCGCCCCCAATCCCGCCTAATACATTAACTTTATTTCCCACAAAGGTAGTTAGACTTATAGTTGCGGTACTAAGATTATATAGCCCGCCTCCGGCAGCTTCGGCGCTATTATTTTCCAGTTTACTGCTAGTAATTGTCAGGTCGCTACCGGCAGAGGAATTGTAAATCGCCCCGCCACTGCTACTATTTTTAGCCTTGTTGTTAGTTAGAGCAATAATATTGACCTTCAATTTATTGGCGTTAAAAAGCGCCCCACCGCCACCGCTGGCCTCGTTGTTAGTAAAAACCCCGTTATTAAGGGTCAGGTCGCTAGTGGACGAATTATAAATCGCTCCACCTGCCCCGGTCGCTTTATTAGCTGTAAAATCGCCATTTGGGATAGTTACCGAGCTTGAACTGTTGTTATAAATCGCCCCGCCATTGCCGGAGGCCGTGTTATTATTAAATGGTTGCGAGCCAGCGACAAAAGCAAGGCCACCATTGTTATAAATCGCCCCTCCAGAGTTAGCACTGTTGCTAGTAAAAGAAACAGTGCTCGCCGGTAAGCTCAATGCGCCCGCAATAAAGATTGCCCCGCCTTTCCCACTTGCGGCAGTATTGGAGGTGAAAGAAGCATTTTGGACGGTGATATTCGCCGCGCTACCCACATATAATGCCCCGGCATCACCAGTCGCGCTATTAGCCGTAAAATCGACCAAGGTGGGCGGAAAAGTGACCGAAGTAGAACTGGCAATCGCCCCACCATTGAAGGCCGAGTTTGAGGCAAAGCTGATTACCCCGCTTTGCAGATTTAGGATATTAGTATTGTTAATCGCTCCACCGTTGCCGCTGGCGGTATTATTGTCAAAAGTACTATTGAGAACCGTAAGTGTCCCGGCATTATTAATCGCTCCGCCGTTGCCACTGGCAGTATTATTGTTGAACGCCGTATAGCGAACATCAAGTGTCCCGGCATTATCAATTGCCCCTCCATTCGCGGACTTGCCGTTTTTCAGGACCAGGTTAGGACTACCACTAATCCCACCTTTCAGAGTCAAACTGCCAGTAGACATGATATTGAAAAGCTGTTTTGTGCCAGCACCATCCAGGGTAATCAGACCATTGGGATAAGTGATGGTATCCAGGGTAATATTAATCCCCGCCCCCACCGTTTTGGAAGTGGAAGGTATAAGAGTAGCCCCACCCGGCGACGAACACCTAAACCTGATAGTGCCGCCTCCCATTAAAATCGCGGTAGCAAAAGCATTATCGAAAGCGACTGCTGTACAGCTACCGGGCAAGCCGTTGCCAACAAATAGATCGGCCCCCACCGTCACCATTCTGGTATTGGAGGTCCCGCCGCCCGGTCCTGGGGTAAAGACGGTAACTGCGCCGTTATCGTTCAGGACATCTACATCGGTCGCCGGAATTTGGGCGGTGAGAGTGGTTACATTGACAAAAGTGGTAGTGCGATCAGCCCCGTTCCAGCGCACTTTAGATTTACCATCAATAAAATTATTGCCGGTTACGGTTAAAATAAACCCTGGCCCACCTACCCCGACATTATCCGGGTTGAGGTTGCTTATGGTCGGGATTGGGTTTTGGTTGGTCAGCTCAAAATAGGCCGGGGCATACGGCCCTTCGGCGATCGCGACTACCACATAATTACCGGCGGTAGCGTTGGCGGTCAGAGGGTCAGCCGTCGCAAATCCGCCCCCGGCACTTACGGTGGTAAAGCTACTGCTAGGACCTGGAAAACGTCCAGTCGGGCCGTAAGCCGGGGTGGTAAAGACTACACTGACTCCATTTACTCCAGTTCCAGCGCCATTTTTCACTTTTACCTTGAGGGCAGTCCCAAAAATTCCGCTTCTGATTTGGGCCTGGGGCGACCCTGCCACAATTTCGAGCGGAATAGCATCCGGGACGGTATTGGTCAATATTAGGGTAGTGGTTTTGCTTCCAGCTATGACCGTCACTAGATAGGTGTCGGCGACTCCATTAGCCCGGAATTGGGGAGTTGTGACCTTGCCATTTGCGTCGCTGGTAGCCACATAGGGCGTAACAACTCCCGACCCGATAAAACTACCAGTGGCCCCCAGAATCGAAGGGGTGGGGGTAAAAGTCACTAGCACATTTGGTAATGGGTTATTATTAATATCCAGAAGCTGCACGATGAACGGGTTGGGGAAAGGCTTGTTGATTTCGGTATATTGGGGCGCACCACTCACAATGTTGATAGTCTCGACATTCGCCCCTGCAATACTCAGCCCGCTCAACTCGCCATTGGTGGCGGTCACGCACTTGCTATCGTCGCTGGACGAACAAATCTTGACTTCCAGCTTGATATTATCCTGGGCCGGAAGCGTAGTGGGATTCCAGACCGCTTGCCAGGTCGGAGCAGTGGTTGGGTTTAGTATCAGGGTACTCAGGGTTTTGGTGCTGGGGCTGGTTTCGCCCGCGCCGCGATAGGTCGCCAAAACCGTCCCGTGCCGAATATTGGTCGGGCTGACCACCGGGGAAGGTTGGATTTTAATCGTTACCGGGCCGGTCAACTTATTGCCCGCTCCAATCCCGCTAAAAGTAGCTGAACCACTCAGACTGGTTTTCAGCCCGGTAATCTGTTTCATGGCGGGGAGTTCTACGCACATGGTATCGTCGGTCAGCGAGCTACAGGCTTTAGCCTTGAGGATAAACTCTACCCCCGGCTCAATTTTGGTGGTATCCCAGTTGGTCAGCTTAAAACCATTGCTGGCATCCAGTTGGCCTATCGGGATTTCCTCGCCAGTAGGGGTGGTATAGCGCACCAGCACTCTCAGAGTACGACCCGTTGCTCTAGCCTCTACCTGGGCCTGAGTAGATAGCACCGCCCCGGCAGCGGGCGAGATAATATCCGCGTCCAGCGAAATGGATAGCCCGCCCACTTTGGGAATATCAATACAATTCGACTCGTCGCTGGTAAAACACAGCTTGCCACTTAGAGAAATATTGCTCTGGGGGGTATATTTACTGGTCGCCCAGGTGACAGTCCAGTTATTACCCGGATTGGGGCGGGCCGGTAAAGGCGCATCGCTCAGAGGACAACTTGGACAGGTCTGGAGATTGGCGGTTATCAGGGCATGGTCGGGAGTCTGGGACTGCCCCGGCACTGACACCGACAAACTGACCGTGGTATCCCCCGCCAAAACCGCCCCATCCAGAGGAGTTTTGAAAGTGGCACTGGGCAAATTAGCCGGTTTGACCTGAACTTGCACCGTCCGAGGCCCGACATTAGAATTGACCGAAAAATTAGTGGTCAATACCTGGCGCGAGGTGTTAGGCGAAAGTAGCGTAACCGTCACGAAATTGCTCTGGGTCGCGCCCACTACCCCATTTAGTTGGCTAAAGGTCAACTGCCCGGCACTCGCTCCCGGCGAAATATTCCAGTTCACCTGCCCATTCCGTTTGTTCTTAATCTCGATTTTGAGATTGGTTACGCCGGGGTCATAGGTCAGGACGGTGGTCACATCAATCGCCGGATTGGGCAAAGGCGTAAAGGTCGGCTGAGGCGGCAAAGCCTGGGCTGAACTTTTGGCGGGCTGAGTTGCCACCGATGGGGTCGTCAACTTGCTGCCGGTATCGCCAGGCGGGGTGGCCTGCTTGCCGGTAGGAGTACCGGGGAGGGCCGGGTTAGTCACCGTAACCCCAGGGCTACCCACTACCGGCGGAGTTGAACCGGGCGGTGGCGGGTTGATAACTTTTATTTCAAAAGGAGTTTTTTCGCTCAGATTGCCCGCCCCGTCACGGGCGCGATAAAAGCCCTGCCAGGCTTTGCTTTTGTCCAGCTTGACCACCGCCGGAGCAGTATCACTGTTGTAGCGCAACCAGTCGCTATCGGCGCAATTCAGGTCTTTGCTCGCGCCACCCTCTTTCAGACAATATTCTATCGCGGCGACTCCGCTCAGATTATCCGTAACCTGGAACTGCAAAAACGAGAAATTATTATCCGTCGCCAAAACGGGCTGTACCGGAAGGGCAACGGGCGGGGTGCGGTCTATCACGAAAGTTAGCTCCCGCTTGATGACCTTGCTTCCCACCAGGTCGCCACTAAAGCGATTGCCGGTAGCCTCAATCGAAATTGAGTAAAAACCCTCCTCGCTAAAAGTCAGCAATTGCCCACTGGTCAATAGCCGGGGGGCGCTACTCAAAAGGTCAATTCCCGGCGAGACAAACCGCAGCGTCGCGGTATAGGGCTGGGTCGCACTAAACTGAAACTCGCGGATAGAGCGGTACAACATCCCGTCTTGCACTGTTCCGCTGATTTCAATCTGCTCGCCCGGCTGGTCATCGTTGCAGGCGCTCCCCGGCCCATCGTAGACAATCAGGCTGGCAAGATTATAGCCTTTGGTCAGAAAATAGCTCAGGGTCTTATTGGTCGAGCCGTCCCAGGGGTCGGTCACTTTATAGGTCGAGGCTATCGCCCCGACTCCGCTATTGGCTACCACATAGTGAATTCCGGTTGGCCCACCGTAGAGGCCGACCAGGGCCGGGCCGCGCTTCATCACCTCGCTCAAAACATCCCAGCTAAATGGCTCGGTGCGGGTAAAGCCTTTAAGGGTCGGGCTGCATACCGACAAACGCTCCCAACCAGTCTTGAACAGGGCGGCGGCCTGGTCGCCCAGACAATTAATATTAAGTAAATCGGGCGGGCGGGTTTTATCGAACTGGTAATAATTAAACAACATGGCCGCCGCCGTAATCGCACACCCCGAATCTGACAACTTGCTTTGAGTTCCCAGCTTCAAGACCCGCTCGCTCCAGGCCGGGTCATTCATACTGTAAGGCTGCTGAATAGCGCACCGACCTGGGGCGGGCTGGGTATTATTGGGGACGGTCTGGGCGGCCTCTATCAGCCATTGGTTCAGCTTGAGTGGCAGGCCATCCGACAGCGACGGGCCAGTTACCGCCAGAGTAGAGGCGGGAGTGGGACGGGCTATCACCCGGCTTTTCCCTTCCGGCAGATATACTTCGGTCTGCAAATTGCTAGACAACTGTTTATTGGGTTCGGGAGTGAGAATCAGGCGGCTGTCATCGCCACTCCAACAAACGACCCGGCTAGGCTGTCCGTAAAAAAGCTCCGGGGCGATTTTGGGCGGCTTTTGCAACTTGTTAAAACCCTGGTCGCCGGGATTAGAAGCATTCGCCACCCAGACTTCCAGGGTAGCGTTTGCGCCCAAAGTTACTTCTGGGCTAGGGCTGGCCTGAAGGGTTGGGCTGGCGCTGGGTTGCGCTCCGACGGTGGTCGTGGTCGCCCCGCGCCCGTTTTTGGGCCGCACTACATAGGCCAGTTGCTCGCCATCGCTCGACCAGACCGGAGCGGTAGGCCAAAGCGGTTCGGTCGGGGTAATCGTCTTGAAAATTCGGGCGGGTTGGCCTATCGCCGGGGTCGGGATGAGGCCAGGGTTCAAGGTTGGCAAAACTTCGACATCGAGATTCAGCACCACGATACTGGCATTTTCCAGCGCCAAGTTATTGGCCCGGATATAGGCCAACCGCCGACCATCCGGCGAAACCGAAACCAGAGTAGCGAACAGGCCGGGGAATTCCCTGGCATCCAGTTCGATAACCCGCTTGAAACCGCTCTCCTTCCCATTGGGGCGGCTGACATAAATCTGGGTGCGCGAACCGTTGCCAGTCACCTCGACTTCTCGGCTGGAGAGCGGGCTGCAAAAGGCGGCTCTTTCGGGGATATTCGGGGCGAGCAAAATCAGCAAAGCGACCACCGCCGCGACCAGCACTACCAGCCCCGTCGTCAGAATCATCCAGTGCTGGCCCATCCAGTGCAGCGGCGACAAAGCACATTTCTGGATAAACTGGCCCTCCAAAGTACGTTGGGGATAGTCTGCCAGCTCGATTTTGAAGCGATATTCTTTGGGGTCGCTGACCCAGTTGCGGTCTTTAGGTCGAACTATCAGCCGCAGGGGAGTCGACTCGCCCGGTATAAGACTAACTTCGGGCGGAGTAAGCTCAAAGTGACACTGGTTGTCGTCATCCTCGGCGTAGAGCGAATAAAAGCGGGGGGCGTTGCCGCGGTTGGTCAGGGCCAGTTGAAATTCTTCGCGGCGACGGCGGGAAGTTTTTTCGGGCGGGGTTATCGTAAATACCGGCTCATCCACCTCGCGCACGACTACCGTCAGCACCTGCATCCGGTTATTGGCGGGGGTAGTTGCGTTCAGAATAAGGTTGGCGCTATAAGTCCCCGCCAGGGTACCGGGCGGGACGTTCACCCGCAGAGTAATGGTCTGAGTATTATCGCCTTCGATTACCAACGCCCCCGGTTCGAGCGGACGCAACCCGAAATAAGCCGGGCTGACCACAATCCAGGCCGGGTTCAGGGTCTTGCCGTCGGGCTGAACTATCGGCTGGATTAATAACCGAAAATCGTCAAAATTGCGGCTTTCATTAGTAATGACCAACGAAAGCGGCGCGGGCGGTTTTCCGGCCTCGATTTCAATACTGGTGGTTGGGACAACAAATTTGACCATAAATTAATGCTCTGCCGTTGTCGTTAATAAACTGAGTTTCCAAACCCTGGCCTGGCTCTTGTCTACTTTAAGCAAAAAGCCGGATAGCGGTTACGCCTTATCGCCAAAATTTCTTAAAAAGCCCCTTTCCAGATAAGGTAAATCGTATTGCCTTCGATCCGGGCCTGTTCAAGCTTTTGGCCGCGAAACTGGGTGCTGGCGAAATTTTTCAGCTTGGGATTGAGCCGCTTGACCATTTGGTCGGGCGGTAACAATTGCCAGGGAAAGCTATTAGGCTGACCAGGGTCATCCGCCACAAACTTTAATTCGTTGTTCTCGACTATCAGCCGCCCCCGCAACACCGCAAAATCGTTTTTGGTATCAAAAATCGGGATTTTACCGCGTAAGGCAATTTCGATTTTTTGGTTGCGCTCGTTCAAGTGGACATACATATCAGCAAAAAGGGCCGCCGGGCTTTTTTCCAGCAAGGTCTTATTTATCGCCGACCCTTCCAGCCGTAACGAACTGCCCTCGACTTTCCAATATGCAAAATCTATTTCGGTTTCAGCCCGGCTCAAAAACACGGTTTGCAGGGCAAATATCAACAGTTGCCAGCTCAAAAATAGTAGTAGCAAAGCTCCCAGCCAGGCCAACAGACGCGGATGCCGCCGCAAGAATTCCCAGCGCGAACGAAAGGTATATTCACCCTCCTCGATGACCGGCGGCATATCGGTGCGGGTCTGGTAAATCAGCCATTGGGGTTGGGCCACCACTTGAAACCGTTGCGCCTTCCCATTCCGCTCCTGACGCGGCAAACCCGATATTAGACCCACCCTTATAGCTACTTCGCGGCCTGCCCCGGAGGGAAGCTGCAAATACTGGGGCGAAAAATGCGCCTTGCAATTCGAGCCGGGGGCCAACTGCAAGGTGACATAACCTTCGTAGGGGCTACGATTTCGCAAAATCAGGCGATAATCCACCTGAAAGCCCGTGCCGTGCCGCGGCTGCAACCGAGCCGAAAGCTGCGGCGGGGTTAATACTTCCAGTTCCAGGACGGCCCAGGCTATAACCGCTTTTTGAGGGTCAAGTTCACCTTTGAGGGCCAGGTCGTCGCGCTGGGTCTGGGACATCGCCACCAGCTTGCCGCGCATGCGGGTCGCGGCAGCATCTTCGGGAACTTCCAGCCGCAAAAGGGCGGTGGCGCTGCGAGCAGTAAAAATGCTCAAGACGTTGCCACTCGGAAAGCTGACCCATTCCGGCGGGAAGCCTTCGACTACCAATTCAAAGGTATCGGGCAAAGAATGGTTCGCCAGGTCTATATGCTGCTCCATGCTCTGTCCGGGGAGTAGCCGCAAACCGGGGGCTTCCAATCTGAGATTAACTTGACCAGTTTCTGTCAACAAGTTCTATCCGCAATTCTGTTTTTAATCTAAAATCTAAGGTCTAAAATCTAAAATCTTTAGTTTGATTGGACAAATCTAGTATGACGGCGATTGTGAGACGACTGTAAGACGAAAAGAACGCGCTTTTGGTATCAAAATACTTTACAGGGGAGGCTGGCTAAAATGGATTACCCAAAAGTGTACCGGAAGTATACAAGAAAGTATACAATGACAGTTATATAAAATGTCCAAAGCATCTCTTTTCAGTATACACCATTTTATCCAATTCTGAATAATAAATCAATACTTTATCAGAAAGTTACGCCAAACCGGGAGATTCTTCCTACCCCTTGTATATTGTAATATATAGAAAAATTTATAACTTGCCCATCAAAATTTCCTAATCATCTTCAGAATTGGGCGTAACTCAACCGATCTGACCACGTTTTATCCGGTGAAAGGCCCAACCGGTTATTAAAAACAGCTGAATTTGCCAAAACTCACCGCCGATTTGGGTTTAGAGGTATAGCTTTTTCCAATAACTATATGCTACAATAAGTCCTGAATATATGGCAGTGATAGGTTCATATTATTGTGACATTAATCATTTATTTTTTCGCCATTATCTTATATCCTTTCTATAGAACGCACAACGCAACTCCCTAACTATACTTTTTGACCGACAGTTTTTAGCTGATAGTTCTCTGATTACAACAGTTCGCTTAACCGGGTAGCAGTCCGGTCGGTAACGAAGCAAACGAAACAAACGAAACAAGCTAAATCATATGACAGTAGCCTCGGTACAATCAAACAGCCTGGAACATTTGCTGGGAGAATTGCGACGGATTACCTCGTTAGTATCTCGGCGTGTCCAGGAATTGCGAGCGACTGAACCCGAAACCAGTGATGAGTTTTTGGGGTTGTATATTTCGCCCGAAGAAATCAACGAATTGTTATCCGACCCCGACCTCTTTCGGGCTGGTAGCCCGGAAGTATCATTACAGGCCACCACTCCCGACCCGGCCTTACCGTCCGAGGCTCGATTGGGACGCTTGCAACAGGCTTTTGGGCTTTCGCCCTTTGAAATGGACGTAATTCTGATTGCTCTCGCCCCCGAACTGGATTTGCGCTACGAAAAGATATACGCCTTTTTGCAAGACGATGTGAACCGCCGCCGCCCTGGAGTAGACCTGGCTTTACGCCTGCTCTGTCCAGGACTGGCGGGACAGGTCGCGGCCCGCCGCTGTTTCGATGCCGATGCACCGTTGATTAAGTTCCGGCTAATCGAACTCGGCGAAGAGAGCCAGAACCGCCAGCAGCCTATGTTGAGCCGGACTATCAAGCTGGATGAAGGGATTGTCGCTTTTCTGTTGAACGAAGAAAAGCTGGACATGCGCTTGCGGACGATTGCCAGCTTTGGCAAAGATATTTTTTTGGAACTGGATGGCGCAACCGAATGGCTGGCGGAAACTCGCCGCCACGTTACCCGGATGGTGGAACTAGCCGAGCAAGAGCCGATCTGTGTTTTGACCGGGCCGGACGAACTGAGTAAACGCAGCCTGGCTCTCGAAATCTGCCGCCGCTTGATGCGGCCTCTAATCGTGGTGGATACCGCCTTGCTGATAACCCTGCCAAAAGTTGAAGGGTTGTTGCGATTGTTAGAACGCGAAACCCGCCTCCATCGGGCCGCGATTTATTGGGCGAGCTACGAGGCTCTGTTTGGGGAAGAACAACCAGGGCAGCCCCAAACCCAGACGCAGGAAGCTCGCCGCCTGATTACCCGGCTTTTGAGCGAACAAAATCGGTTGGGCTTTATTGCCAGCACTGAAGCCCTGACTCCCTTGCAGGCCGGGCCGGAGCGTTCTGAGTTTCAGTTGGAATTGGGCCGTATGAGCTATAGCGAGCGCCAACGTTTCTGGGAAAGCCAGCTTGGGACTGAGGCGCTGGGCCTCGATTTGGAGAGCTTGTCCAGCCGCTTCCGTTTGAGTCGGGGACAGATTGTGTTGGCAACTGCCACCGCCCGCCACGCCGCGTCATGGCGCGGGGAAAGCGCCCCGACCCTGGCTGACCTGGAAACGGCCTGCCGCAGCCATTCCAATCAAAAGCTGGGTAGTCTGGCCCGCAAGATAACCCCACGCTATCGCTGGGAAGATTTGGTGCTGCCCACCGACCAGCACAACATGTTGCGCGAAATCACCGAACAGGTACAGCATCGCGCCCTGGTCTACGAAAAATGGGGCTTCGACAAAAAATTGTCGCTGGGCAAGGGGCTAAATGTCATCTTTGCCGGGCCAAGTGGGACTGGTAAAACCATGTCGGCGGAGATAATGGCGGGCGAATTGCGGATGGATTTGTACCGGATTGACCTCTCGAATGTGGTCAGCAAGTATATCGGCGAAACCGAAAAAAATCTGGAGCGCATCTTTACCGAGGCTGGCGAAAGCAACGCGATTCTCTTTTTCGATGAGGCCGACTCGCTGTTCGGCAAACGCAGCGAGGTCAAGGATGCCCACGACCGCTATGCCAATATCGAAACCGGCTATTTGCTTCAGCGCATGGAAGAATATGACGGGATTGTAATTCTGGCGACCAACTTGCGCCGCAACCTGGACGATGCCTTTATCCGGCGGATGCATTTTATCATTGAGTATCCTTTCCCGGAGGAAGATGACCGTCTGCAAATCTGGCAGCGGGTCTTTGCCAATAGTATTCCAATCTCTGAAAACGTAGACCTGCGCTTTATGGCCCGCCAGTTCAAGATTGCGGGCGGGAACATCAAAAATATCGGGCTGGCGACGGCCTTCTTAGCCGCCAGCGAACCGGCAGCCCATCATACGCCCGTTATTGAGATGAGCCATCTGATTCGGGCCACCCGCCGGGAATTTCAAAAAACTGGCAAGCTGTGTACCGAAGCCGATTTCGGCCCATATTTTAGCTGGCTAAAAGACGCTAAATAGCTCAAATAATCGAGCGTAACCGGTTGATATATCGAGCATTCTACTTTGAAACAAGTGGGGATGCGACTATCGTTTGCAGATTATCGTAAATAGTAAATCGTAAATCCACAGGAGGTGTTACATGGCGGGAGACGGTCTGCGAGATTACCAGGATGAGAAAGCGGCCCAGCAGCATCAAGCGGCGGAAGCCGAAAATGAAGTCGGGAGCGAAACCGCCGGACAATCGGCAGTCGCCCCGAATGTCGCTGCCGCCATGTTGAGTGGCCCGATGGCGGGAGTACAACGCCGGGCGCTGGTTCAGAATGTCGGGCAGCACTTTGGCAATCGCCAGGTGCAGCGCATGTTGGGAACAGTCCGCCGCTCGGCCTCTGCCGGGCCGGAAGGTGGCCCATTAGAACAAGATGTGACCCAGCAAATCCAGGCCGAGCGTTCGCACGGACAGCCGTTAGAGGCAGGGATTCGCCGTGAGGCCGAACAATCGTTGGGCCACGATTTGTCACAGGTGCGGGTTCATACCGGCGGCAGTTCGGCGGAACTCAATCGGCAGGTTGGGGCGAAAGCCTTTACCACCGGACGCGATATTTTCTTTGGCGAAGGCGAAACCCCATCTAACAAAGAATTGCTGTTGCACGAAGCAACCCACACCGTCCAACAGGGCTTTAGCGAAGCGCCCCCCAGTTCGGTTGGGGGAGTGGATACCGCCCACGAACACGCCGCCCACGCAGCATCCCAGCACGCCCATAGCGGCGGGGCAGGCGGAGTCCAGCGCGAAGCCGCCACCGAAGATGAGCCAGAACCAGAAGTCGCCAAAATGCACGATTTTTCGGTACAACGCGACCCCGCTCCGGCTACCGAAGAAGAAGCCGAACCAGAAGTCGCTAAAATGCACGATTTCTCAATTCAGCGCGAGGCAGCCCCGGCGATGGAGGAAGAGGCCGAGCCGGAAGTCGCCAAAATGCACGATTTTTCGGTACAACGCACCGAAGAAGGCGAAGAAGAATAATCTAAGGTTGCAGATAAGGTTGGTAGCAGGTAGACATGATTGAGGCACTGGATGAGACAATCAAACAATTGCTGATTACCGAGGCCGGGTTGTCCCAGCCGGAAATAGACATCAGCTTTGATGTGCCAAACCGCGATTGGAGCAAATCTATCTCCAAGCCGACGATTAACGTCTATCTGCACGACATCCGCGAAAACCTGGAATTACGACCTAACAAGCAGTGGGAATATTCCCGCAATCAGGACGGCACGATTACCAAATCTATGTTGGGGCGCAGCTTCGACCTGGCCTATCTGATTACGGCCTGGACTAACGCAGTCGAGGATGAACACCGTTTGTTGTGGCAAGTGCTGGCGAACCTGATGAAGTTTCCGCAGTTGCCCAAGAGCGTGTTACAGGGCATCTTACGCAACCAGGAGGCTCAACCTTCGGCCCGGATTGCCCAGCCCGACGGGTTTTTGCGAAATGCCGCCGATGTCTGGACGGCCCTGGACAACCAGCTAAAGCCCGTCCTGACCTATATTATCACCCTCTCGCTCGACTCTAATATCATCGAGGAGAGCCTGAAAGAGGTGCGTAACCGGACTTTTCGGTTTTATCCGCCGATTGCGCCGGGCGACAATTTGCCCAAAGCGGTGGAACGGTACAGTAAATTACCCGCCCCGATTGAGGATTACTTGCAGATTGGCGGCTATGTCACCAATCCCGCCGGTAAACCGGTTGGCGGGGCGGAAGTGCGTTTAATCGAGCAGGGGCTATATGTCTATACCGACCAACAGGGCCGCTATAAATTCGGCAATGTGGTGCAGCATCGGCCCAGCTACACTTTTGAAATAATGGCAGGGGGCTTCAAACCGTTGCGGTTGGAACGGAACATTCCGGGCCAGGCTCCCGAATACGATTTTCGGTTAGATGAGGCAGAAACTCAAGCAAAGTGAGGTTCCATAACCAAAGCGCAGTTTTTATCTTAACTCTAATAACCACCCATTTTTATTAAGCTACTTGCTGGTTAAGCAGGCTTGTGTTAGCGATTAGTGATAAGTAGATGCGAAGGAGATAATTATGCCACAGTATCTTTCCCCAGGGGTATACGTTGAGGAAGTGGACAACGGCAGTAAGCCTATCGAAGGGGTAGGCACGGCGGTAGCGGCGTTTGTCGGCTTCACCGAAAAAGGCCCGCGTGAAGCGACTCTCATCACCAACTGGCAGCAGTACCGCGATACCTATGGTGACTTCATCAAGGGCGCGTACCTGCCGACCTCTGTCTATGGTTACTTTCTCAATGGCGGAACGCGCTGCTACGTCCAGCGTATCAGCCCAGTAGTGACTTTGCCGCAGCAGAGCGGCAAAACTGCCCTTGAAATCACCCCTCTCTTGACCGCCGGGACGGAAGAGCCAGTGACGGTCAGTGTCAACGAAAGCAGCAAACCGGGCCGCTATAGCCTGACAATCCAGCGCGGCGATACCAAAGAGACCTTTAGCAACCTCAGCAGCGACAAGGCCGATAAAGCCGGGCGCTATGTCGAGTACATCATCAACCAGCACAAGGAAGAGCAATCCAAGCTGGTGCGAGTCCAGGATACTAGCGGTAATCGGGCCGCCGCCGAGGTTCGCAGCCCCAAAGCCGGGACTTACACCTTTACCCCGCCGGTTAGCGATGAAGTCGAGGCTCTGCCCGCCGCTTCCAGCGCGGTGAAACTTTCCTCGCGCACCGGGGATGCCCCGGCCCTCGAATTGCAGCCCGCCCCAGGCGTGACCAATCGGCAGATTAGTGTCGAGGTCGCCGAAATCGAAGGCCAGGACGAGCTTTTCAAGTTGATGGTCAAGTCCGAGGCCGCCACCGAAAGTTTTGATGTCAGCTTCAAGAAAGGCCCGCAGTATCTGGAAAGCGTCATCAACAGTTCCCGCACCGCCTCGAAATTGATACGGGTCAAAGACCTGAGCGCCGACAGTTCGGCGAGTCCGGCGGAGCGTCGCCCGGCGGCGGGTCAGTCAGCGGTACTGCACGTGGCAGCTGAAGCGAAAGCCGAAAAAGCCAAAATGGTCGCCACCACTTCCGATTTTAACGGCGATGTGGTAGACCGCACCGGGCTGGGCGGTCTGGAAGCCCTGGACGATGTGACGATGGTAGCAGTCCCCGACCTGATGAACTTGTACGAACGCGGGATGATGACCCTCAAGCAAGTCCAGGTGGTACAGCAAGGCTTGATGGATCATTGCGCCCGAATGCGAAACCGGGTCGCCATTCTGGATGCGCCTCCCGGCATGAAGCCGCAAGAGGTCAAGAAGTGGCGCAAAGAGGATGCCAATTACGATAGCAAATACGCTGCGCTCTATTATCCCTGGATTGAGATTGACAATCCCGCCGAGCCGGGCAAAACCATGATTGCGCCCCCATCGGGCCACATGGCTGGAATCTGGTCGCGCAGCGATGCCGAGCGGGGAGTTCACAAAGCCCCGGCTAACGAGATTATTCGCGGCGCGGTGGGCCTCGAACTCCAGATTACCCAGGGCGAACAGGACGGCTTGAACCCGGAAGGTATCAACTGTATCCGTAGTTTCCCTGGTCGCGGTATTCGGGTTTGGGGAGCGCGGACGGTTTCGAGTGATGGAAGCTGGCGGTACCTGAACGTGCGTCGCCTCTTTAACTACGTCGAGGCCTCGATTGAGCGCGGCACGCAATGGATTGTGTTCGAGCCAAATGATGCCGACCTGTGGGCCAAGATTCGACGCGATGTAAACGCCTTCCTGTATCAGGTCTGGTTGAGCGGCGCGTTGTTCGGGGCAACCCCTGACCAGGCGTATTATGTCAAGTGCGATGAGGAAACCAATCCTCCGGCGATGATTGACACCGGCCATGTGATTACCGAAATCGGCCTGGCCCCGGTCAAACCCGCCGAGTTCGTGGTCTTCCGCATCAGCCAGATGAGCAACCAGAGCGGCGGTTAGGATTTACGATTTAGCCAGCCCTCGCAGGGCGACCACATAAGGTTGCCTATACAGGAATTGGGGAAAGGGCGACCACATAGGGTCGCCCCCGAAACCCCGTCTGAATGGTTACTTTCGACCTTAGATTTCAGATTTTAGACTTTAGACTTTAGACTTTAGATTACCCTATAAAGCAGGAGGTTATCTGTTATGGCAGGTGCAAGAGTAGACCCTATCGGCGCTAGTAGCTTTTATCTGGAAGTGCCGGGCTACGATAAAGTAGGTTCGTTTCAAGAGATTTCCGGGATCGAGAGTGAAACCGAAGTGCGCGAATTAGTGCAATCCACCAAAGATGGCAAAAGTGTGACCATCAAGACCCAGGGTGCAGCAACCCTCAAACCGGGCAAACTGACCGTGAAATATGCGGCTTTCAAGGACGACCCGATGCTCAAGTGGCGGCAGATGGTGGTCGAGGGCAAGATGAACGATGCCCGCAAGAACATCACCTTGACGGCTTACGATGTGCTGGACAAGGCCGTAATGAAGTTCAACTTTTCGGCAGCCTGGCCCTCGAAGTACGCTTATTCCAGCTTTAGTGCCAAGAGCAATGATGCCGTCAGCGTCACGCTCACCATCGAGCATGAAGGCATTGAGATTAAGTAGGACTGAGAAGTAGTGGTCAGTGGTCAGTAATCAGTGAAATACAGGACTGAGGACTGAGGGCTGAGATATGTAGGGGCGACCATGAGTGGTCGCCCTCGATGACCTGGCACAGTGTTCAAGGGCAGCCACGTAGGGCCGCCCCTACAAAGATAGATTTTAGTTTAGTGGGTGGGTGCTTCCCTCAGAGGGGAAATATTTGCCGGGTAAAATTCCTGAGCATAAAAGGAACTGAATTATTATGGCAGGCTTACAGACCGAATTTGATTTTATTTTGCCAAAAGGCTTTGTAGACAGCGATGGCACTCTTCACCGCAAAGGGACGATGCGGCTGGCGACGGCGATGGACGAAATTGCGCCCTTGCGAGACCCGCGAGTTCGCAACAATCAAGCCTATCTGACCATCATTTTGCTGGCGCGAGTTATAGCTCGGCTGGGCAACCTGAGCTACACTGAAATTACGACCGATGTAATCGAGCGGCTTTTTGCCAGCGACCTGGCCTATTTGCAGGCTTTCTACAATCGGATTAATGCCAGCACCCCCGACGAAAGCAGCATTTGTCCCACTTGCGGGCGACCAATGCACTCCGAAGAACAGGAGGCGGCTACGGCAGTCGCGGGGGGATAGTAGGCTACCCCCTGGAGCAAATCTCTGAGGAGGTAGCCTATATCGCGTATTATTTTCACTGGTCAGCTGACCAGATTATGGCGATGGAACATGCTGACCGCCGCCGTTGGGTGGAAGAAATCAGCAAGATTAACGAAAAGCTGAACGCGGACGGCTCTGAGCCAGTCGAGTTCTCGATTTGATAGCAGTGGTCAGTGGTCAGAGAAATGCAGGATGGAAGACGCAAGACAGAGGACGGAGTAAATGCGGTTAGGAGTTGAGCATTTTAACTCAAAACTCAAAACTTATTTACTGACCACTGACCACTGACCACTGACCACTTTTTCACAGGAGTAATAATTATGGCTAATGCAACCGAGACCGGAACGGCCAAGCGAGTGATGCCAGAAGTCTATATCGCCAATAAATTCTGGGTCGAAGTTGACAAGGTGATGCAAGGCTATTTTAGCGAGTGCAGTGGCCTGGAAGCCAAAACCGAAGTCTTTGAGTATAAGGAGGGCGGTTTTAACGGTTTCACCCACAAACTGCCAACCCGCACCAGCTATACCAACCTGACCCTGAAACGCGGCATGACCGAAAACGAGGACTTTTGGAACTGGTATCTGAAAACGATTAATGGCAAGCCGGAGCGCAAAAATATAAGCCTGATTCTGTATTCCAGCGACAAGCCGGGCGATGTCGTCCGGCGTTGGGACATCATGGGAGCGTATCCGATTAAATGGGGCGGCCCAGCCTTCAATGTCAAAAGCCAGGAATTCACGATTGAGACCATCGAGTTGGCCTACGAATCCTTCAAGCTGGTCAAAAAATAGGGTTGAAGTAGTTTTTAAGGGGCAACCGTTATGAGCAACGAGCGATTCGGTGGAAATATTTTGCGGCGGGCGCTGGAACGTACCGGGCTACGGCTGGCGGTACAATCTACCCCCGCGCCTAAAGCTGAACCGGGGGCAGGCGGTGGGATAGGTCATATTCTGGCCCGCTACACCCAGGCCGGGCAGAACTGGTTGCAGACCCGACCTTTTACCGCCTCGCCGGTCTTGAACCGCTATGCCCACTTTAGCAATACAATCAGCCCCTTACAAAGGGTTTGGTATATGTTGCGGCGACCCAACCAGGCCCAAAATCAGAGTCGGAATAATGGCCTGGCCCGCAGCTTTGCCGGGAATAACCCGAACTATGGCCCGACTGATAACTATTCGCCCGACCAGGAGGGTTATTTTGATCCGGCCTCTCCGCCGGAATACCTTCAATATCCCGCTTTTGCTGCACCTTACGACAATAGCTATAACGACCAATATAACGGTCTAAACGGTGGCGAAAACGACTCGGCTTTTTATTCTGAATCTCATATGAGGACGGATGCTTTTGAACCGCCCATGGGCCAACTTCCCGCTTATCCCAATTATGGCTTAAATCCTGACAATCGGGCCGCCTCGCCGTTTGCGCCCGAACCGATGACCTTCCGCCACAGCCGCCCAACGAGCGTAACCCCGGCGGTATCGTCAAATTCTCCGGCAATTACTCGAACTTTCGCTAACGGATTTTTACCGCCTGAAACTGGCGGGTTTGGCGAGATACCCGGCAATAGCCCGGCAAATTATCCCAATCCGGCTTTAGCCGCCGGTAATTTCCCCTTTAACGACCCGCAAGCCTTTGACCTGACCCGACCCAATATCGGGGTACTCAGCCCCGAAATGGCGGCCTGGCAAGGGGTCGCCGCCCCGATGGGTCAGAACTTTAGCGCCGCCCCTAAATCGAATGAGAGCGAAGTTGTCCACCCTGGCGAAATAGCCCCGACCAGCCCGGTTTTCCGGCAGCCAATGGAAACCGCCCTGGCTCGTACCCCCAGCCCAGCCCAAAACCGGAGACATGTGGTAGATAATATGAATCAATCCGGGCAGTACTTGGGGACAATCGCGCCCGCTCAAACGGAAAATAGCGAAGCGAAGGTCTATCAAGCGGAGAACCAACCTACCGCTCTTAATCGAGTGATGGCCCGGTTAGAAGCGGCCTATGACGGTAAAGCTGTTTCGGCAAGCCCATCTCTGGCAGCCTCACCCCGGCCCGAAAACGGTTTATCGCCGCTGGATATGGCCTATAGCGCCCCGGCCTTGCTCTGGCAAAAGGCCAGTAGCTACCATCCCCAGGAAATAAAACCGGCTGAGGCTTCGGTGGCGCGAACGGTCAGCCCTAATCAAACCGAAATGGATTTCGAGGGGGCTTATCAGTCGAAAATCGAAAATAACAATTCCGGCGAATACCGCCCGGCCCTGCCGTTGGTTCATACTCCGGCCCGTTTGCCATTTGGCGATGAACCGGGCGCGGAAACTCAGGACGCAGCTACCCTGGCGGCGACTCCCTTTGTAAATCGCGTTTTTGGGTCGGTTACGCCGGGATTGCAGGCGGGCTTGATGCGTCAGCCTACTAATCCTTTTGCCGCCAAGCCCGGCCCTGAAATAGTCGGGTCGCAGGTGGCTAATTCGGCTACTTCGCCCGTCATAGCGCGGGCAGCGATTGTCGCGGCTGGGCCGCTACCCGGTCTCGCCAATCATCTGGTCAATAAGCCGCCGATAATTCCCGAAGCCGCCCGGTCTAATTTATCAGCCACGCAAGCGGCCCAAGAAGCCGCAAGCGAGTGGCAAGGGTTGGAAGCCGCCGAACCTGCGGTGTTCCCGTTATCCCGACTTGCCACGACTGAATCAGACTTAAACTATTCTAATCCGACTGACCAAGACTCAGATACGGCAGATGGAGCGATTTTTGCTACTACCCCAACTCCCGGAATGTTACATCCGGCGGCAATTCAGCGCAAAGCGACCCAGACCGCTCCGCCCGCCGCGGTCAAGCTGACTCATGGCGGTATTAAGGTAGCCGATAAAGTGCTGCGTACCAGTGTCGGGCAGCCCCTCAACAGCCAGATTCAAACTCGCATGAGCCGAATGTTTGGGGTGAATTTCGAGCATGTGCGAGTGCATCACGATGAGCCAGCCGCCAGCTATGCCGCCGAGATTGGGGCAGAAGCCTTTACGGTTGGTCAGAAGATTTTCTTTGGGGCGAACCGTTACCAGCCCGACTCGCCGACTGGACAAGCCCTTATCGGTCACGAACTGACCCACGTGGTGCAGCAAGCCAGTCTCCCTTCGTTAGGGGCAGGGCGCACTATGGAAGGCTCGGCCCAGGGGCAGGCAATGGAACAGCAGGCCGTCCAGAACGAGCGATTGATTTTGCAACACCTCAGCACTGCGCCCGCATCCGCCGCCAGTGCCGGGAGCATCAATCGCAGTCTCGCCCCCGAAATTGCTAACTCTGCCGGGCTGGTCGAGCGCAACTTTGCGCCGCTAGAGCCGGTTCACTTCCAGCCCGAAAACACCGTCGCCAGGGCCATCGAAAGTAGTAGTCTGGTTGAAAGATTTGGGCTTTCGGGGGGCAATGGCAATGCCGGTAACTCCAACGCCGGGGCTAGTAGTAATAATGGCGCGGCGGGCGCTAATGCTGGCAATCAGGCCGAGACTGCCGGGGGCGAGCAAGATGGTCAGTCCAAAGAAGAACAAGTCGAAGAAATGGCCCGTAAAGTGTATCAGTTACTCAAAGAGCAACTTATCATCGAGCGTGAGCGCAGCGGCGCACCGGGGCGGCCTTATTTCTAGAGTCAGAATCAAAGGTCAGAGTAAGGAGTAGTTTATGGCGGAAAGTAGCAAAAAAGCAACGATTATTCTGCTGAAAAACGGCGGTAAGGTTCGGGAAGAGATAAAATGCCTGTTTAATCCCGACCAATACACTATCAGCCGCTCGGCCAAGTGGGAAGTTACCAAACAGAAAGGCAAAGACCAGCCCGGTCTGGAATTCAAGGGCGGTGATAGCGCCGAAATGACCCTGAAATTGCTGTTCGATACCACTCTGACCGGGGCAAAGGACGTGCGCGAATATACCAAATCGCTCTGGGAAGCGGTTTGCGTGGACAAAGGTACGACCAAGCCGGGGACGGGCGGCAAGGCTGAACCGGCCCGCGTTATGTTTACCTGGGGCAACACCTGGAGCTTTGAAGCGGTAGTGACCAATATCAGCCAGGATTTTATATTGTTCAACGATGAGGGCGTTCCGTTGCGCTCTAACGTCACCCTCAAGCTCAAACAATCGGTAGATGACCGCACCTTCGGTAAACAAAATCCGACCAGTGGCGGCATTTCGGGCAATATTTATGTGGTTCGAGATGGAGACCGTCTCGACCTGATTGCCAACGAATATTATCAAAAACCGATGCTCTGGCGCTATATCGCCGAACACAACGATATAGATAATCCCCGCGAACTGAGCGCCGGGCAGCGTCTGATTATCCCGGATTTACCGTAGGAGCAGTGGTCGGTGATCAGAAAAGTGCTGAGTGCTGAGGAGATGCGGTTAGGGGTTGGTATTTTAACTCAAAACTACCCTACTGACCACTGACCACTGACCACTGCCAAAGGAGACAAAATGTCGCAGACAATCACCAATAAGCTGGACAATAAGCACGTATTGTCGCATTGCGTAGTCAAGCTGGACGGTACTATCGCTTCCGAAGCTATTATGAATCATCTGATGGCGGCAGAGGTACATCGTAGCCTTTATTTGCCCGCGATGTTCAGCCTCAAGCTACACAGCCCCGATTTGCTGTTTGCCAATTACGAGCAGTTCAAGATTGGGACCGAGGTCAGTATCAGCATGGGTCATGATCAGCAGGCCACGCCGTTGATGACTGGCGAAGTGACCGCCCTGGAAATGGACGCGACCCCGCGCCTGACCCCGACCTTGACGGTGCGCGGCTATGACAAACTGCATCGCCTCCAACGCGGACGCAAAACCCGCGCCTTTGAGCAGGTCAAGATTGGCGATTTGGTGATGAAACTGGCGGGCGAAGGTGGGTTGCAAAGCGAAGCCACGGCCAGCACCGAGGTCTATGAATACATCTTGCAAAATAACGAAACCAATTATGAGTTTTTGCAGCGTTGGGCCAACCGTTTGGGGCTGGAATTGGTCGCGGAAGGCCCCAAACTTATTCTGCGAGAGCGGACAATCGGCGAAAAAACCGCCACCCTGGAATGGGGCGCGACCCTCACCCATTTGGTCAGCCGCATGACCGCCAGCCAACAGGTAGATGAAGTAGTAGTTCGAGGCTGGGACTCCAAGACCAAAAAGCCGATAGTTGGCAATAGCAGCAGTTCCGAAAATCAGCCGAAAGTTGGTGAGTCTAAAACCGGCAAGCAGATGGCGGCGACTTTTGGTCAGGCTAAAATCGCCTCGGTCTATCGGGCGGTTGGTAGCCAGGCCGAGGCCACCAAGATTGCCAAAGCGATTTATGATGATTTGGCGGGCCGCTTTTTACAAG
>JBBRSG010000070.1:0-34528 GCA_038245615.1 Chloroflexia bacterium
AATATCGGGCTGCACTATCTGACCTGGCGCTATTCATAAATATCATAAATGTTTTTGTAACAATTCAGCCCATCTCATTCTGAGGCGGGACATTGCCCCAATTTTGTCAAAGTAGAGTTCCCGCCGAAGAATCTCAGTCTACTCCATTCGTCAGGCTGAATAGTTACATGGTTTTAACAATGTTTTTAACCGCGATGCTCAGGAAACCAGCCTAAAATAATACGACTTTCGCTTGAAAACTGCCTCAAGCCTGGAAAAGTTATATTTGAAAATTTACTGCGTAAATTTTCAAATATAACCAAAGCCGGTTTTGGGGTGCAGCAAGCCTCTATTCCAACGAATCAAACCAAAAAAGTTAGCCTGCGCGAAAATCTTAAATAAAAATATCGCTCATCGGAAGTCATCCAAAGCTGATCAGCTAAATCTAAACCGGGTAAAGGCGTACTACTTGTACGCCTTTACCCGGTTATCCTGTTATAATGGTAAAGGAAATAATAAGTTTTTGCTTATGGTGAGCAAAAAGCGGAGCGGTCATTATCGAGGATATTTTTATGGAGCAGCGGAGATTAGCCGATATACTGGAACAGGTCAGCGTACAAGTGCGCGAGCGATGGCAAGCTATCAGCCCCACCTTTACCGAAAATAATCATTCCGACCCGGCCAGCGAGACCAGGCAATACGATTCTTATGGCGAGGAAGAACGGGCTGTGGCTGAATTCGCCACCGATGGGTGGTCGTCCGACGGCGAAATGCAAAATAACGAGGCCCTGCTGACCCGCCAGCCGGTCTTGCGCTCGCCAATGGCGATTAGCG
The DNA here is from genome assembly GCA_038245615.1 of Chloroflexia bacterium. Lineage (GTDB taxonomy): Bacteria > Chloroflexota > Chloroflexia > Chloroheliales > Chloroheliaceae > 54-19. The sequence goes on from JBBRSG010000070.1 coordinate 814, forward strand.
CCCACAACATCTATCCCCAATATTACGCCAAACTGGTGGATGCCCTCCACAATAGCGACCTGCCCGGTTTTTATGAGTTTATGGGAGTCGAGGGGACGAAATGGGCGCTGGTAGAAGTGCCGGTGGCAGAACTGGTCTCGCAAACTCTGGCCTATTCCCAGGAAATCGCCGATGTGATTTATTGCTCGCATGAGCTGGGGCTATCGCCCGAAGAAAAACAGGCGACGATTCAGGCGGTCAACGGGCTGGAACAGCGCATGACCTCGGCCATTATCAAAGGCTATGTGGAAGGGCGCGACCGGCTATTGATGCGGGCGCTGACTTCCAATCGTCCGAGTGAGGAACAGGTCGGCTTGAACCCGATTGTCAAGGGGACGGTGATGGGCGGCTTTGGGGAACAAGTGCGTCGCTCGCTGGATGAACTGGAGTCGCTCTACAAGGTCAATAGCGCCGTAAATAGCAGCCTCGACCTCGATTCAGTCCTGAATCTGACGGTACAAGCCGTCGCCGAAGTCATGAACGCCGATGTTTGCGCGATTTACGTCTTTGACAAAGAGCAGCACGACCAGGAGTCAATGGTGCTGCGGGCCGCCAAAGGTCTGAACCAACGCTCAATCGGCAATGTCTGGGTTCAGGTCGGCGAAGGTGTCACCGGGGCATCCGCCAAAGAGGGCAAGCCGATTTCGGTCTATGATATTTGGGCCGACAGTCGGTTTCGCTATGTCCCCCAGCTAAACGAAGATACCAGCCGTTCGATGTTGAGCGTGCCGATTATCCTTTTTACCCGCGAAAAATTGGTTGGGGTCATCAACGTGCAATCGCGCAATTATCGCAGCTGGACCACCGAGGAAATCCGCTTTCTGGAAATGGTGGCAGGCGAAATTGCGATGGCAATCGAAAACGCCCGGCTGTACCAGCAGACCGATGAACGGTTGCGCCAGAAAGTCCAGGAATTGACCACCCTGCAACACGTCTCGAATATGATTGCGGCGACCCTTGACCTGGGCCGGGTGCTGGATTTGATTGTGGAGCAAGCCGCCGAACTGGTCAAGGCCGATATGTCCTCGATTTATGAACTAAAAGAAGGTAGCCAGTATCTCACGATTGTCGCCAATCACGGCCTGAGCGAGGATTATGTCAAAAATATGCGGGTCAAGTTGGGCGGTGGCCCGGTTGGGCGGGCCGTCGAGATAAACCGTCCGGTCAACGTCTGGGATGCCCATTTTGAACTGCACGAGGGTGAGGAATATTATTTCAACAACCAGTATCGCTCGGCGATGTGCGTCCCACTGGCAGGAGCGCGGGGAGTGCTAGGGGTGATTTGCCTGTATACCCGCGAGCAGCGCCATTTCAACGATGAGCAGTTGCAGATTATTTCGGCCTTTGCTGACCAAGCCGCGATTGCCATCGAAAATGCCCGGCTTTACGAGGAGGCCCGGCGCGGGCTTTCGATAAAATCGGCCCTATTACAGGAAATGCATCATCGCGTCCGCAACAACTTGCAGACCGTCGCGGCCCTGCTTTCGATGCAGATGCGCCGCACCCAAAACCTGGAAGTAGCTGTCCCTCTGGCGGAAGGGGTGGCCCGGATACAGGCGATTGCCGCAATTCACGATTTGCTTTCCCGCGAAGATATTGGGGTAACGACAGTTGAGGCCGTCGCCAAAGAAATTACCGACATCGCCAGCATCAGCCTTGTCCCCGGCGAGAAGCGGATTCGCTTCAAGATTGACGGCGGGCATGTGCCAGTTGCCAGCAAAGAAGCTACCTTGCTGGCAATCCTGGTGATGGAACTGGTGTCCAACGCGATTTTTCACGGCTTTGAAGACCGCAACGAGGGTGAAATTCGGATTGGGGCGTTTGTCCACGAAGGTCGCACCCAGATAGAAGTCCGCGACAACGGCAAAGGTTATCCCCCTGATTTTAATCTGGAAACCTCCAAGACCGGATTGGGTATCCAGCTAGTCAAGACCCTGGTGACAAAAGACCTGCAAGGTATTTTCCGGGTGGAAAATATCAACGGCTGGTCCACTGCCACGATTATTTTTAATAGCGTCTACGGGCAGGAATCTGAAAACGAGGCCGAAAGCGAATTGGTCGCCTATTAATCGCCAATTAAGTAGTTACTAATAACCAGAAGGATGAAGGTGTTGAAGCAGGGTTGGCGAGTGCTTGGAATAATGGGGCTTTTGGGCTGGCTACTAGCCGGATGCGGCGATGAAGCCACGGTTCGCCCTGGCAATCCAACTAATAGCCCGATTGCGGCTGGCTCGACCCCGACTGCGCCGGAAACTGCCGCCGTAGCAACCCCGCTTGGAACGCGCACGGCGGTAGCCTTCTTTAGTCCCAGCCCCGCGACCACTACTTCGCCCGGCTATATTCTGGTCTTCGAGCGCCAAAATAATCTGCCCCTACTGGAAGCCTCGCTGACTACGCCCTTACCACAGGGCGGCGCGAACGATTGGCAAATCGAAATTAACGGCGAAGGTATCGCCAAATACACTGCCAATCCCCGTGACAAGACCAAAGCGGCAGTTCAGGAATATTTTCTCAATCAGGAAAAGCTGGATAGTTTGTTGCAGCAACTGGGGAAACTGGGAGTGCTGGAATGGCCTGATACTACTCCCCCCAAGCAAGCGGCTACCGGTGGAGCAAGTCGTGGTCTGGTACTCAGCCTGAAAGGTCGCCCCAAGCAAATCACCGACCTATCGGGGAATACTAACGACGGCCTGAGCCAGATGCTTGACCTAATCAAGCAAACCGTCCAGGCCGCCCCACCGCGCAAATCGCCTTAAAATATTCTGCGGGAACTGCCAGATTATCTTCTTGCAGGCCTCAATATATAGCTCAATCGCCTCTTTAATATTGGTGATAGCTTCTTCTTTGGTAAGACCCTGGCTGATACAGCCGGATAGACTAATACATTCGGCTACTCAAAAACCACTCTCGCCCGGATAAATAATTACCTGCCGAATTTGGTCTTCTCCAGACTTGTTTCAAAAAAATGAGGTAGCTTCCTAAATTTAAGAAGCTACCTGCTTTTTAGAGATTACTAGCTGCCTACTCCCAAGCCGTGCCGGTTTTCGAGACCGGGGTCCATACCGCCAAACTGGTCGGCGGTATCCTGGTCAGGGTTGCGGGGCGACCCAATCCGCTCGACCACCCGCTTGAGACCTTCGACGCAACTACCATCAAAGTGCTTGCCAATTTCGGTGGACATATAGACCAGCGCATCATTGGCGGTCATTGGTTCGCGGTAATAGCGTTTGACCGTGATAGCATCATAGACATCGCACACCGCCAGAATTTTGGCCTCGATTTCCATCTCATCGGCCTTGAGACCGAGCGGATAGCCGCTGCCGTCCACCTTCTCATGATGCTGCCCGGCAATCAGGGGGATGCGCTTGAGTTCGCCGATAAAGTACATATTGCTCAGAATGGCTTTGGTCTGAACCACGTGGTCGCGCATAAAGCGCATTTCGTCATCGTCCAAACGACCCGGCTTGGTCAACACCGCTTCCGGCACGCCGATTTTGCCATAATCGTGCAGCAGCCCCGCCAGGTAGACTACCCGCGCCTGTTCTGCATCCAGCCCTACTTCCAGGCCCACCTGTTCGGCATAAAACGCGACCCGACCACTATGCCCGGCAGTTTGGGGGCTGCGGGCATCAATCGTTTTCGCCATCGTATTTACAAAGCTGTCAAACATACGCTCGATGTCGTGCCGCAAAGTCGCATTTTCAATCGAGACCGCCGAAATCGAGGCAAAAGCTTCCAGCACTTCTTCATCTCGCTCGTCAAAATGACCAAACCGCTTATTAATAGCTTGAATCACCCCGATAATTTTGCCGGAATGATTGCGAAGCGGCATCGTCAGCATAGTTCGGGTGACATAACCGCTCTCGCGGTCATAAGTGCTATCAAAGCGCGGGTCGCTGCGGGCATCTTGCAGATTAATCGTTTCGGCGGTTTGGGCCACTACTCCCGCCAACCCCCGGCCCATCGGCAGCCGAATCTCGCGGCCCCCCGTCCCCAGCGCGACCACACTATAGAGTTGATTGGTGTCGCGGTCTACCAAATAAAGCGAGGCCCGGTCTGCGTCCAAGAGCGGCTTGGTTTCCTGCATAACCATATTTAATAGCTTGTCGAGGTCGCTTTCGGAGTTGAGCAAACAGGCCAGCCGAACCAGAGTACGATAACGATATTCTTCTGAGCGAGATTGCTCGCGGGGTATAGTCAGCGAGGCCGCAAATTTGGCTTCGACCTCGGCCCTCTCCCAATTTGGGTCGGTTGATTCCGAAGAGTAGCTCTGTCCCGGACTATAACTACCGTCTGGATGCGAGTGTGACATGAAAACCCCCTTTAATATAATGCTCAAGCGAGATTAGACCTTACCGACAATATCAACCCTATCGGCCACCAACGAACCCATTCTTTAGGGCCATCCCCAAAGCTAACCTTATAAATTAGCGGTCTAATCTGTCCTTACCCTGCCGTGTGACCCAAATAAAGCGGTACGACCCATTATTTAACCCAGAAAAGTTTAACCAGGCGAAATTCTAAACCCAATACTAAGTCCCCTAGACTTACCTTTACCTTTGCCATAACGTAGAAGTAAAGGTAAATATTGCTTATATTTTACGAGACTTTTCCGATTTGCACAACCCGCCTAAGCTAATCTACCGTGACAATTTTTATACTTCTTGCCACTTCCGCAGGGGCAAGGCTCATTGCGCCCGACTTTCTTAATCGCCGGGCCGACGGGCATCACCGAAAGCGGCGGCGGGGCATCCCGCTTGATTTCAGCGGACCAGAATACCTGAACGATTTCGCGCTCAATGTCAGTCTGCAACTCGTTCCACATCTGGAAGGCGGCTCGTTTGTAGGCTTGCAAGGGGTCTTGTTGCCCGAAAGCTCGCAACCCGATGCCCTGCCGCATAATTTCCATCGGGGTCAGGTAGTTCACCCAATTGCGGTCCAGAACTTCCAGCATCACCAGTCGTTCCAGTTGCAGCATATCTTCCGCCCCAGTTCGCTCGGCTTTCTCGTCATATAGCCGCTCGGCGACCCCGCCCAGAATATTTTTTATCTCATCCCGCGACTTACCTTCGAGGTCTTCCAGGGTCAAGCCTATGTGAGCTTCCAGGGCTTGCAACACAATCTCGTCTATTTCAGCTTTTTCTTTAGGGAGTTGTTGGGGCAAATCCAGCGGGCCGGTTTGGAGGATTAGGCCGACATTGCGAACTAAAAGCGGCAAATCCCATTCCAGGTCATCGCCCTCGGTGTACTCATCCACGATTTTATTGAGCTGGTTCTGGGTCATGTCGAGAATGGTTTCGCGCTGACTTTCGCCATTCAAGACCTCGCGTCGGTCTTTATAAATCGTGGCCCGCTGGGTATTCATCACCCCATCATACTCGACCAAATGCTTGCGATAATCGAAGTTCTGGCCCTCGACTTTAGTTTGGGCTTGTTCGATAGACTTGGAGATGATGCTGTTTTCTATCGCAATTTCCTCATCAAACCCGAAACGCTCTAGCAAACCGCCCAATCGGTCCGAACCAAACCGTCGCATCAGGTCATCTTCCAGCGATACATAAAAGCGGCTACTGCCGGGGTCGCCTTGCCGTCCGGCCCGACCACGCAACTGGTTATCAATCCGGCGCGACTCGTGGCGCTCGGTCCCGATTATGTGCAAACCGCCCTGCTTTTTAACCAGTTCGTGCGCTTCCTGCCATTTTCGGGCGGAGGTTTCCTCCGCCTCCTGGTATTTTTCCGTACCTTTATCGTCTTCGGTCAAGCCGAGTTCTTGCAGTTCTTCTTCCAGATAACTTTGGGGCGACCCGCCCAAAACAATATCAGTACCGCGCCCCGCCATATTGGTGGCAATCGTGACGGCGTAAGGTCGCCCGGCCTGGGATACTATTCCGGCCTCCTTCTCGTGGAGCTTGGCATTCAATACCTTATGCGGAATACCTTCGAGGCGGAGTTGTTCGCCTAACTGCTCTGATTTTTCTACACTGGTTGTACCAACCAGAATCGGGCGACCTTGCTCGTGAATATCCAAAATATCCTGAATTACCGCCCGGAATTTGGCTGGCTCATTCTTGTAAATCAGGTCGGTATAGTCCTTGCGAATCATATCCCGGTTGGTTGGGATAACTACTACATCCAGCCCATAAATTTTGCCAAATTCCTCAGCTTCAGTCACCGCCGTTCCGGTCATCCCGGAGAGCTTTTTGTACATCCGAAAATAGTTTTGGAGAGTGATAGTGGCATAAGTCACGTTTTCGTGTTCGACGCTGACTCCTTCTTTGGCCTCGATAGCCTGATGCAGCCCACCTTCCCAGCGTCGTCCCATCTGCAAACGCCCGGTAAATTCATCTACGATGATAACTTCACCCTCCCGCACCACGTATTCGCGGTCTTTGAGGTAAAGTTCTTTGGCTTTCAGGGCGTTTTCCAGAAACGAAATATAATGACTCCACTTGTCATCATAAATACTTTCGGTGGGGGGTACACGCAAATCGCGCTCTACCCGGTCAATTCCCTTTTCGGTGATATTGACCACCCGCTTTTTTTCGTCCAGTTCGTAATCCGGCCCTTTTTTGAGCATTTTGGCGATTACAGTAAACCGCTCGTAGTCATTTTTGGAGCGGCGAGCCTGCCCACTGATGATAAGCGGAGTTCGGGCTTCATCAATCAGAATGTTGTCCACTTCATCTACAATCGCGTAGTGAAGTTCGCGCTGGGCCAGTCGCTCGACATTCTGGGCCATATTATCGCGCAGATAGTCAAAGCCAAATTCGTTGTTAGTACCATGAGTAATATCGGCCTGATAAGCTTCCCGCCGATTTTCGAGCGGGCGCAAATGGCGCATACTTGGGTCGGGCGCTTCCAGATATTCGGGGTCGAGAATAAAAGCATCCGGGATTTCGGGATTACCGCCGTTGCTCTGAATTATGGCGACGCTCATCCCCAATTTTTGATAGATTGGCCCCATCCACTGACAGTCCCGGCGAACCAGGTAATCATTGACGGTGATGACATGCACGCCCTTGCCTTCGAGGGCATTGAGGTAAGCCGCCAGAGTCGCCATCAGGGTTTTACCTTCGCCGGTACGCATTTCGGCAATCTTGCCCTGATGCAACACCATCCCGCCAATCAACTGTACTTTATAATGTTTTTGTTTATGGACGCGCCAAGCGGCTTCGCGTACCGCCGCGAAAGCTTCGGGTAACAAATCATTCAGTTTCTTACCGGTTGCCAACCGGGTGCGGAATTCGTCAGTTTTAGCTTTTAATTGCTCGTCAGACAAATTGGCATACTGTGGCCCTAGCTCATCAATGATGCGTTTGGCGACCACTTCCAATTTCTTTACTTCGGCTTCGTTCCCGCCGCCGGTTATTAAATTTACCAGACCTTTTAACACTGCTCTATTACCCTTTATAGCTCTGAGAGCCAAAGCCTGTAGCTAAATCTTTATTTGGCTAACCTTGGGCTGACCTCAGAACCTCATAATTTATAATTGCTAAATATTTCCTTTGGCCCGCCCATCTTCCCTTTTCGGCGCATAATATCTGCACCAAATAATGGGCCGAATTTACCTTGAGGCCAGTAAATATTATATCACACCCCGCCAGTCAGTTTTATTATAACTGTTTTAGTGATTACTCCCCTACGCTCACGCAAGGGGCATCTACCGGACTTGCACCGAGGCGTTGTAATTCCAACGCAAGTATGCTTAGAGAGGCATTATCATCGCGGTCAACCGACAAATTACAGCAAGAAAGCAAGATCAATTCGGACTGCTACGTTCTGCAATACCTGACTATGCACCAAACCCAACCCATCCCGTTCCAGCTTCAAAGCTGGCAAGGCCTTTTGTTGGTCATACAATCCCGGCGCTTTGTTAGTTTGCTCATAGCTGTTTTTACGTTCTGCCAGCCAGTGATTGTACAACCAACGACATTTCTCAAGCTGGCGATTGAGCAAGGTTTCCTGCTTGCGGGTCGGGTATACTCGGTATTTGAGCGTCTTTTTCATAAGAACATTATATCAACTTTTAAGCAACCATTCAAACTTTACTTAATGTTCGTTATTAATACCGCCTTTGGCGGATAAGGAGTCACTTACATCCCCACACCTATTGGGCAATAATTCTACTTACATAAACGCTTACAATCGAGGTTTTTGGTATATATTCCCAACGCTTTCCAAAGACAATCTTAACTATATTCATCGTTGACAAGTCGTCGCGACAGGGTTAGATTTTAACTGGTTATACTTTTCTTTTGGTTTAAACATATCCGGCATATTAAAGACCTACAGCGTTGTAGTATAGTTTTAGTTTAGTAGGAGCATATATGTCCAGCAATCTTAATCCCCAACCTTCTGTAGTTCTACACGCTGCTGTTTCACCAACCGAACCGGCCCTATCTAGCCAAACAGCCGACCAATCAGAGCAAAGTTCCTTACATCAAAACTTGAAAAATATTTCGCTACCGAAAGAAAGCTTGGAGGCTGAATCCCGCCGCCGTGAATTTTTTCTGCGAGGATTCTCGCTTTATCTGGTTGCTGGCAATGTAACCGGCATAATTCTTACTGGGCTACTGGTCTGGTTGACCGGGAATGCATCCATCTGGATTCTCTCAGGAGTTAGCTTTTTTGGGACAGGGTGTTGCTCGCTGGCTTATTTTTGCAGTCGCATCGGCCGGGTTACTTTGGGAAGCTGGATGTCAATTATCTATTCCTTTAGTTGTGTCAGTTTAGTATTATTTTTAATGGGGCTGAACACTAACCTTGGGATTGGCTATGCTGTCATTATAATGCTTAGTCTGACCCTCCTTCCAACTTGGGCTACTATCGGCTGGACGCTCCTTTGTGTGTTTATGTTACTGACAATCCATCTGGCGACTATACAAGGCTGGCAATCCGTGATTCAACTGGAAGCTACCGCCCTGATTATTTACCAACTCGTAATTAGCTTAATATTGGTATTGATAATCAGCGGCATGGCGCTTTATATGATGGTTCAGTTCAAACGCGCCAGCCGCATAGCTTTCGAGCAGACCGCGCGGTTAGCCGAAGCGTTAGAGAGTATTGAGAGCAAACGCCAGGTTGGGGAACAAATTAGCCAGAGGGTTTTAAGCGTCACCACCGAACTAAACGTGACCACTTCGCAGCAGGCCAGCGGCTCGGCCCAACAAGTCCAATCCATCAAGGAAATCGTGACGACTTTACGGGAACTGGCGCAGGCTGCCCAGCAGATTGCGGCCAACAGTCTGGGCGTGAACACCGCCAGCGATGAGATGCTAAACTCAGTTAAACAGGTACTCCTAACTGCCCAAACTGCTTCGCAAGCTGGGCAAGCCAGCCTTCAAATCATTCGGCAATCGGTTGAGAGCAGTAGTGCCGTCAAACAGTTGTACCAGCAATTGCTGGACGAATTGAGCGATGTCAGTCAGCAGTCGGCCCAGATGCAACTGGTACTTAAAACCATCCGGGAACTGAGCAACGAAACCCACCTGTTAGCCTTGAATGCCGCGATTGAAAGTGCTGGCGCGGGCGAATACGGTGAACGTTTTGCGGTGGTTGCTGGGGAGGTCAAGGGATTGTCGGTGCGTAGTATGAGCGCCAGTCACGCCGTCAATTCAATCTTGGGACAGGCCGCAGAGAAAATCAATCGGGTGGTCGAAATGGTGCAGACCGGTCAGACAGTGGTACAGCAGTCCCAGCAGGTCATCCAAGCTTCGGGGCAGGCCATAAATGAGTTGCGTACCGCCATTCAACAAGCGACCGACGAGGTTAATTTGATACAGCAAACCGTTACCGGAGTGCGGGTACAGACTGAAGAAATTAGCCAGGCGACCCTACATCAACAGCTTGCCAGTCAGCAAACCGTCGAGGCCCTCAACGGGGTTAGCTTGATTGCCACTCAGAATTCCAGTGGTAGTACCCAGGTCAGCCTGACAGTTCGGGATTTGGAAGAACTTTCGCAGGAACTTTCTCGCGCTCTGGCGGCATAAACCAAAATAATAGCTGAAAAATGGGAACAAAACCGCCGGAGGTTGCGTATAATATACAGTAGAAAAGATTAATTAGTGTGGCAGCTTGAGAAGCGGCAAAGGGCCGTTAGCTACAGAATAAACGAGACCGGTTTGTTCTCTCAAGCTGTGCAGAAAGTGTGAATTTAATATGTTAAACAACGAAGCTTTTAACTCGTCATCTATCCTTTCCTCTTCCTCTCCTTTTTCTAACGTGCAACCTCTGGAAAATTCCGGCGAAAAGCTCAAGGTGAATCTGGACGAAGCCCAGCGTGAAAGTATCCATAGCCAACCGCTTGGCGGGCAGCGTATTCGAGTACCTAGCCGCGAAAATCGCAAACTGGCGATGGTAATTGAGCAGGTTAATACTGATGTCGAGCTTTTCACGATGTGGAAATGCGCCAACGTCAACGCGATTCAGCGACTGGGGATAAGCGACCACGGACGGGTACACGTTCAGATTGTGGCGAATATGGCCCTCAAAATGCTGCGGCTACTACGAACTCAGGGTATCGGCAGCAGCATCGCCAAACATCACGCCGATAGCGGCATGACCGAAAATGAGGCCGAAATCGTGGTAGTGCTAGGGGCATTGATGCACGACCTGGGGATGTGCGTTCACCGCGACGAACACGAACACCATAGCTTGTGGCTGGCAGAACGCAAGTTGCGCGAACTTCTGGACGGCCTTTATGACATCGAGGGCCGCACGATTATCGTGGCTGAAACCCTGCATACGATTATCGCGCACCAGCGCACCCAACGCTGTCTGACAATTGAGGCCGGGGTGGTGAAAGTTGCCGATGCCCTGGATATGGCAAAGGGTCGCTCGCGTATTCCCTTCGAGCAAGGTCTGGTGAATATCCATTCTGCCAGCGCCGCCGCAATTGACAGTGTGGAATTGAGCGCGGGTGAAACCAAGCCCATCCATATCCAGGTCAATATGCTGAACTCAACCGGGATTTATCAGATTGATGAGCTATTAAAGAAGAAGATTCAGAATAGCACCATCAAAGATTATATTGAGTTGGTCGCCAGTATCCAGGCCGAAACCGAAACCCGTCTTATTACCGATATTCGGTTCTAGGGTCAGGGGTCGAGCTGGTTACTTTGCTAGAATTCTGGTCAATATACTCTTCCACTCGGTTCAACCATTCACTCGTTAAAGCTTGAAGCAGAGGAGTTTGTTCAAGGTCTAAAAAGTGTCCGGCTCGGTCCAGGACTGCAAAACTACCTCGCGGATAATTATCGAGAATCTCCCAGGCACTCTTATACCCGACCATTGAATCTTGCCGCCCGGTTACGATTAGCGCCGGGCCTGGAAACGGGGCGGGTAACTGGTCTACTGAAAATGAAAAACTGGAGAGGTCGCCGAGCTTATCCAGAAAAGCCCAGTCCGCCAGGGCAAAGGCGGGCTGTCCGTAAGTAAGAAACCACTCAATGGTTTCAACCCTTTGGACTACCGCCATGTCGGGCATAAAGCTGGTTTGAGGAGTCAAGGCGGCGAGAAATTGAGCATCTTCAACTACTACTTGATGCGCGGGAGCTTGCAACTTCGTTTTATCGGTTTCCACCTGGGGTATCCAAAGGGCTACTCCATCAATCAGCGAACCTAGCTGGTAGACCATTCCCCGCGCCAGATACCCGCCATAAGATAGTCCCACCACCACAAAACGCTGGTTGGGGGCGACAGTTTGGATGAACTCGCGCATAACCTCAAGTATATCATCCTGGCTGCTTATCCACTCCGCGCCTGGGGTTTTTCCATGACCGGGCAAGTCGGGATAAATCCGCCGCCAGCCTGGGCGGTTTTGGAAAATCGGCTCCATATTAGCCGCCATCCAACGATGGTCTGCCGGCGTACCGTGTAGCATTAATAGCGGGATACCCGTTCCATATTCTTCGTAATAAACCGGGATAGATCTAATTATTGCTTCCATTATAGTATAGTCTCCTATGTAGCCTCCTAAATGTGCCAAATCGAGCTTAGATTTGAATATAACACCTGAATTAACTTTTCGGGGTTGTTTGGATTATCCTCAACTATTCAATTTGGAGCCTATCCGATATGTTCAGTAGGGCTAATTTGTGATATTCTAGCTTAACAATAATTTCGATTTCAATCAAATTACTCCACGAAAGTGGGGCAACTTCATTATAAAATAAAGCTGAGGTAGTTTGGCAACCGAAATCACTGCGGCAAGTCTATCTCTTAAACCTGATGATATATCCGCCCCACCGCCCGCCCCATCTTTTTGGACGGGTCGGCGATTGGGGTTAGTGGCCTTAGTTCTACTGGCCGCGATTGGGCTTTTATTTGCCAATTCCCCCAAGCCGCTCATCGTCGAATTTACTCCCCAAAATATCGAGCAATATCAGCAACAAGGTTTTTACGGCCTGGAAAGCGACCCGGCGGGCAATAAATATCGCTGGACTAACGGGCAAGCCAGCTTTCAGGCGCTTTTACGCAGCCGCCATCCGGTCAAGCTGACCTTGACGGTACGCAATGCGGCAGTAGTCGGGGGGCCACGCCAGCCTACTCGCGTACAGGCCAACGGCGTGACTATCGGGCAAATAAACCCGGAGGTAGACGGCGCGAAGTTCTTCACCTATAGCTTTGAATTTATTCCCGCTTACGAAGATTTTTATCAGGAAATCGTCACTTTCCAGCTAACGACTCCCGCTTTCCAATCGCCGGGCGATAGTCGGAAAATCGGCCTCATGGTTCAATCGGTCATGCTTGATACCACCCCCGCATGGAATTCCTATTTGGGACGGGCGAAAATACTGGACTGGTTGCTCATCGGTGGGGCAATCACTTTTGGGCTGGGCCTCTTACTATGGGGGCAGGCCGGAGGCGGTTGGCTGGCGCTATCGGTGGGCCTATTGGCTGCCATGACCCTCTATGACCGGGCCGGGTTAGGGGCTTCCGCAAGTGCCGGGATAGCCTTTTTAGCCCTTAGCCTGTGGCTCTTTCGCCAAAAGTCGGTAGCGTTCAGTTTGCGAAGGCGGAGCGGGGCGCAACTGGCGATATTAGCCGGGCTGGGCCTGAGTGCTATTCTGGTCGTCCGGCTGATTTTGCTGGGGATGGTGGGGTATCCCGGCCCGCACGACCAGGCCGGGCCGCCTTTCTGGAATTTCTTCGGGGCTAATGCCGTCATAGCCGCCGGGTTGGGCTGGCTGGCCCTGAGCTATTTCCCGGCCTGGCAGTCTACCAGTCTATGGCAAATTGCGCGACAGTGGGTAGCCGCCCCGGTTGTTCGGTATAACAACCTGGCCTTGCTGGTTTATTTCCTACTGGCGAACCTGGCGTTTACCTCGGTCAATTATTTTCAGCAGCTAATAATGTATGGAAATCTGGAAAACCTATTGCGCCACTGGGATAGCCCCAAATATCTGCTCAATGCCGTCACTCTCTACGACTCGAAACACCCGATGCTGCTCATCCCCAGCTATTCCGCGACCTTCTGGGAGACCGGCTTTCCGGGATACGCTCTAATCGTGCGGGCTTTATCATATATTATCGGCTATCCGGCGGCCATGCTGACCGGAAATGTCCTGATAACCGGCCTCTGGGGATATGTACTCTATCGTCTCTTGAAGGATTTTAACTATACTCGTGCGCCGCTCTGGATTGCGACCCTGGCCCTGATTTTGCCGGTGCGCTGGCTACCGTTGCACACCTACGCTTCCGGCGAACCACTGGCAGTGCTGGGAGCAACCGGGGCTTTTTATTTCTTCAAAAAGCGAAATTACTGGCTGGCGGGGCTGATGGGCGCGGTAGCCCAGTCCGCCCGCCCCAATAGTATCTTGCTCTATGCCGGGTTGCTGGCAGCCCTGGCCTGGGAAAGCTATGCCGCATACCGGGCCGATAAGCGGCCCTGGCAAAAGCTGGTTTCGGGCTTCAACTGGAAGGCGGCGCTGGCGGTCAGCCTGATACCAGCGACTTTCCTGATGGTGCTGGCCTTTTACGGGTTGCGTACCGGCGACCTGCTGGCCTACTTCCACATTCCCGAAGGCACTCTGAAAGATGTCAATACGTCATATATCCCGTTCTATGCCCTGTTCCAGCCGGAGGTACGCCCAATCGGGCAGTTTTATACTTATCTTTTGCCGCTAATCGGGCTGGCGGTGGTCTGGAAGATGGGCTATTTCGATGCCTTTTGGGTGGCCTTGCCGCTTTTCATCTTTAATACCCTGATATGGCATATAGATATGGCCCGCTATATGATGCCAGTCGTGCCGTTTCTGGTAATAATTCCCTTTGCGCGATGGTTGGAACAGCGTTACTTGCGCCCGGTGCTAGTAATTATCGGTCTGCTCGCCTTTTTCTACAGCTTCTACGACCTGGGCGAAGCACTTATGGCCCGCGAAGTCTTCGAGCAACTTAAACCCTTCTTCAAGTAAAACCAGTTAATTTTTATTTGCCGGGTTTTCCAGAACCTGACGGATTTTGGCGGTCAGGTTTTTGAGGGTGAAGGGTTTCTGGATAAACTCCTGGCTGAGTTGCAAGGCCTCTTCCATCTCTTTGCTATTGTGAGTATAACCCGACATATAGAGGATGTGAATATTGGGGCGGAGGCGCTTCAGCCGAGAGGCCAATTCCCAGCCGCTTAACTGGGGCATAACCATATCGGTCAAGAGCAAATCAATTGACGCATGATACTGTTTAGCAAGCTTCAGGGCCTCTGCGCCATTACGGGCTTCTAAAACCTCGTAGCCATGCATTTGCAGAATCCGGCGGGCCAAATCGCGGAGCATCTCCTCGTCTTCTACCAGCAAAATTGTTTCTGAACCAAAGTGTGAATCTATGACTGCTATCGGGGGTTTAATTTCTTCCACTGGTTCGACAATCGCGGGCAGAAAAATGTTAAATTTCGTCCCGTACTCAGGTCGACTCTCGACTTCAATATACCCACCGCTTTGCTGAATGATGCCATAGACGGTAGATAAACCTAGCCCAGTACCTTTACCTTGTTCTTTGGTAGTAAAAAACGGCTCGAAAATATGGGCCTGAGTGAAACTGTCCATGCCACAACCGTTATCAGCCACCGACAGCATTATACAGGGTGTGGTGTACAAGGTTTCGGCACTATCAGCCGGGCTTGAAAATTGTCGGTCGCAATTAGCACTGGTAATTACAAGCTTTCCCCCGGTTGGCATAGCATCTCGCGCATTTACCACTAGATTCATGATAATTTGTTGAATTTGGGTGGGATCAGCATAGATCAACTTTAGTTTTGCGTCAAGATTAAGGGTTACCGAAATATCCTCGCCCAGGATACGCAGCAACATCCGCTCAATATCGCGGATAATCTCATTTAAATTGAGTGAGAGGGGTTGCAGCACTTGTTGACGGCTAAAAGCCAGCAATTGGCGGGTCAAAGAGGCCGAGCGTTGACCGGCTTTCTCGATTTCGGCGATTTCGGCCTGCAACGGGCTATCGCTCGGTAGCTCGTCCTGAATTAGTTGAGCATAACCCAGAATCGCGGTCAACATATTATTGAAATCATGAGCAATTCCACCTGCCAGGCGGCCCACCGACTCCATTTTTTGGGAATGACGGAATTTTTCCTCGCTCAGGCGCAAGGCAGCTTCGACCTGCATACGATCATTAATATCCAGGATAGTCAGGCAAACCCCGATAATCTGGTCCAAATTATCGCGAGCGGGGGTATAGTGAAATTCAAACCAGTTATCCGACCCATCTTTACCCTTCATGCTTTTTTCGAGCTTGACCGACCCGCCGCCCAAGGACCGGTCAATATCAGTATCAAACTCATCTATTTCCCAGCTATGTACGAAATTGTAAATTGAGTCGCCTTCTTTGATTTCGCGTCCCCATAACTTTACCGCCGCTTCCTGGGTCATCCGATTGGCAGCCTGGATACGATGCTCTGGATCAATTAACATAAACATTTGCAAGCTACTATCGAAAATAGCCTTCAGTTTAGCTTCTGACTCGCGTAGCTTTTCTTCGGTAAGATGATATTCGCTAATATCGTTCAGCACCCCAATAAAGTGGCTGACTTTGCCGGTATCATCGGTTATCGGGGCAAGCCGCAATTGATTCCAGAAAAGGCTACCGTCTTTACGGTAATTTCGCAGCACTACATTACATTCGTGGCCGGCTTTTATAGCCTTACGCAACTGTATAATATCCGGTTGGTCGCGGTCGTTGCCTTGCAAAAAACGGCAATTCAGGCCGAGTATTTCCTCAGCCGAATAGCCAGTCATCTGACCGAAACGGGCATTTAAATAGATGATAGGATTATCGGGTAGTCGGGCATCGGTAATTATGATACCGCTAGTACTGGCATTTACCGCCCGCTCCAACAATTGCAGGCGTTCCTCTACCGGGTCAGAAGCCGGTCTGGTATACTTTATAACACTCATAGTTAGCCCCTGACAAAAGTGAAGTAACCCTTTGCTTCACTTGGTATGAGTCTGTAAAAACAGACCCAAATAAATCCCCATGTAGTCCAAAAAAGCTAGTAATGTTATTATGCCGCTCAAACATTGCACTTGTGTTACGATTAAGTTAAGGTTGGGAGTCTATAGCGTGCTTTTTACCTGACTTTGCCGAATTAATTTATTATTTTTGAACATTTGGGAAATAAAAAATAGGTTAAAGTGTACCTGGATAAGAGGTACGACCTTTTGGAAAGGAGGAATTCAGCTATCGGGAAGGAGTCGTGGAAGCACTCTGACCGGGTTGGGCTTGTCCAACTGTACTAGACCCCAGCGCCAAATTAGGCAAGCTATCGTTATAGAGCGCCAGTCCGAACCAGACCCAGTTTTGATTATAATAATTTTGGAGATTACCCCAGCCAAAACCCTGGCCCTCGTTATGATAAGTCGGATTCAGCTTGCTATTGAGCAAGGCCGTGGCTTGGCCCGGCTCGGCTACGATAAAATTGCCCAGACTGCCGCTATAGATTGCCAGGTCTTCGCTTTCCTGAACTATATTGCCGCGATAGTCGTAAATCGAGGAAAAGCGGCCCTCTTTATTCCAGATGACCCGTAGAGTATCGCTCCAGGTTAGATATTCCAGCGCCCGTTTTTCCCCGAACCACTTGTAATCGAGCGCTACCCGCCAGTAAGTCCGAAAGGCATCATAACCATAGTTGGTATCCAGGTTTGGGTTATTCAGCACCGGCCCGTATTTGCCGGAAAGCTTGTCTATAGAACACCAGTTGGGTGGCAACTTGACTCCATACTGTCCGCCGACCTCCATTTCGGAACAGCCCCGAATTATTTCGTAAGAGGTATCAACTAATCCGGCCCAATTGTGGGTCGAGTCGAGTTGGGCAAAAATTCGCAAGGCGTAGGGCGCAAGATAAGATGGGTTGAGGGTCGGTTGGCTCTGAGGGGGAGCCCATTCGCCCGCCGTCAGGTAGGGCTTGCCCAATATCGTCACCACTTGGCGCTGCCACATTCCGTTCATAATTTCGAGGGCTTGCTTCTGATAGTTGGAGTCTTTCCAGCGTTTGTTAGCAAAAATCAGGGCCAGGGCCGTATCGGTTTCGGCATCGGCGGCAGTGGCATCATCCAGGACTTTCCACTCCCCTTGCTCGGATTTACCCCATTTATAAGCCAGCAACTTGTCTCCGGCCCGGACTTGCAGATTGCTCTGAGTCCAGCGCCACACCCGGTCAAAAACCTCGCGGTCATTCAGCCAAACTGACCGCAGCAAGGCATACGACTGCCCTTCGCTGGTAGTCAGGCCACCGCTAAACATCGGGTCAATCACCCGTCCATCCGACTGGATAAACCGCTGTTTGTATCCGGCCCAGCCTTCTTCAAGCTGGCGCTGAATAATTTGTTTTTGGGTTTCAGCTTGCGAAGGTGTGACACTTGCTATCGGAGCAGTGGTCGCGCTACGTCCGGCGGCTATCGCCGGGGTTGGGGGTATTGTCGAAACCTCGCGCTGGTTGCGACGGGCCTGCAAAGTAGCTTTGGCTTCCGGGCCATAAAAGTCGCCATTACCATTAATGGTGGCTTCGGGCGCACTGCTTTGGGCAGTTGGGGTCACAGGATTGGAAAAAGCAGGTAGCACTAGCAGGCCAACCACCACCGTAGTGACTACTCCCAGCAAAAACAAACCTGCCCCGATTAATAGCATCCGATTACGGGGCGGATTTGGGCCGGAACTGGGAGTAAAACCAGACCTGGGGTTAGAGCTAAGGGGGTTGGCCCGCGAACTGGCAGCCGTCCCCCGATTTTTGGGAAATTTAATCCGATTTTTCACTTTACCACCTCTTATCCAGGCCAACTTAGGAGAGTTGTACAACGGCCTTGCCATCAAAATAATCAATGGTCAGGGTTTTGGGGACTTCGTAGGTGGGAACTTCAAAGACCAACTCGCCGCCGACAACTTCATTCAGGTTCAACTCGGTTAGCTTCAAGACCTTTGGGGAAGCATAGCTGGCATCCGAAACCTTGTAGTCGTAAACTTGGGCGGTACGGACGATAATCGAAGCTGGACTGATTAGCACCTTCTTGACGGTGGTATTTCGGATTAGCATATCCAGGATAAGAAAGGTATAATTTTCGCGGGCGGTATAATTGGCGATTTTCGCCTCGGTACGGCGACCACGCAAGGTCAAAAACTGGGCATTGGGGTCGGGAGCGCCATATTTAGCCCGAAATTGTTCGGTTCCAAGCAACCCTAGCAACACATCATAGGGATACTGATTTTTGTAGTGATATTCAAACCGCGCCCGCTCGAAATATTGTACCTTGTGAACCTCACCGTCTCCGGCAGGGGGTGGGGCATTGCGTTCCTCAAATTCCTGGCTGATGGGGTTGCCCTGCTGGGTCAAACCACCGTTTTTGCGCCAGTAGTCCAAAAATCTTCCGCAAACCTTATAGCCGGTATCAAAAGTCTGACATTCATCCTCAGCGTAGGCCTGAGATTTACTGCCGTCAGTCCAAAAAAATAAAGTTAAAACAATTCCCGCCAGCATTACTATAATGCCGGTCAGAGCCAATTTTTTGCCAGTGAAGCGCTTGGTCAACACGTCATCCTCTCCTTTAATCAGGTGTGTTACGGGGGGTATAGGCCGCTTTTGCCACCTATACCCGGCTAGAACTATATCAATAGAGAAGCAAGTTGTGCTATTCGACTACAACCCCGTTAAGATAAATCGTACCGCTAAAACCAACTACCCGCACCCCGAATTGCTGCATCGCCGACAGAGCGGGGGCATCCAGCTTGAGTTCAGTCCAGCGTCCGGGGGTTACTTTGAGCTGGAAACCATCATCGTGCCACTCCCACTTGTTATCGAGGTAATACACTCCCATTCGGACTTCGGTATCGGCCTTGTCCGCCGGGATGTAGACCCACACGCTGATTTTGCTAAAGACGGCGGCTTTCAGGACTCCCACCGAATAAATCTTTTCGGCGGGTTGGGGGGTAAAGCGCAGCGAGGCGTGACCCTCCATCTTGTAGGTGTCGTTGGACGAAACCGCTTTGCCGGGAACCATCGGGCCAGTGGGCGGAGCCGCCCCCCAACCCTCATCGCCATTCGCAAAATTATAGACCGATTTGGTCGGGTAAATCACTGGCACCGGGGTCGCGGTTGGCTCGACGGTTTTGACAGGAGTAGGGGTCGCTACTGCCACCGTCGGCGCAACTGTAACCGCCGCTGTAGTCGCCGCTTTTGCACCGACTGCCGCCGTAGTTGCCGCTTTCGCGCTGGCAACTGCCGTCGCAGTAGCCGCCACTGGGTTAGCTACTGGAGTGGCAGCGGCGGCAGTCTTGCCCGCCGGGGCCGGAGTCGTCACGGGGAGCGAAGGTACTACCGGGCGCGAGGCCGCTTCTTTTTGCTCTTCCAACGAAAGCAACTTGTAGATTTCCATCGTGTGCGGCTCATCCAGATTGGTGCTATCCAGAGGCTGACTATAGACCAAAGTATAGGCCGTGTTATTCAGCAGGATAGAATGAGCCTCTTTGTTCAACTGTTTGCCGGGCGGTGTTACCCCGCCGTCGAGAATTATCAGGCTGAAAACCTGGTCCCGAATGGCCTGGCGATAAGCCCCAATCGCGGCATCGGCCCGTCCGCTTTCGCCCTTATAATTGATGAAAAACGGCGTGGTCACGTTATCAGTCGGGATACGATTGTAGAGATAATAAAGCATCGCGCTATCGTCCACCAGCACAGTTGAAGCTCCTCGGCTGGCTTGCCGAATTTCAGCCAGAGCCGGGTTGACTGAAGGCCAGTGGTTCACTAGCTTGATACCGTTCCCCATCCCCCAGAAGACTCCCAATACTACCAGTAATCCCGCCAATACTAATCCCAAGCTGTAAGAGCCGGGCCGCTCGGTATTGGGCCAACCGGCAAAGGTATGCTCTACTTTGTCCAGTTGCTTCAGGCGCTCAGGATGGTCATTTTTAGCCCGATTAGCGGCCCATTTGCGCTGCACCCAGTTCGGATTGCCAATGTTATAGCGATCCCACCAGTACCAATCGCTGACCTGCCAGCCAATCAGGGGGGCAAGCAGCACAATCATATAAATCGAGTGTTTCCACCAATCGTAGTCGGCGCGGGTAGCGAACTGGAATACCAGCAAAATAAAGGTTCCCGCCAGCAGTAAAACTCCGGCGATACCGCGACCATCCTTGAAAGCCTGCCGCACACCCCAGTAAGCCACCAACAACATCAAAATCAGTTCAGGCCGTTGGAAAACATAGATGCCCAGGACATCGTTGGAGCGCAAATCCTTGTATTGACTACCAAACTGCAAGAGGTTGGTCAGGTCGTTGGAGAAGCTGGCGAAGTAAGCGGCACAGGCCAGGCTCAAAGGCAGAATAAAACTCAAAAGCCCCTTGTTGCGCTCGGCCTTGTTGAAGAACAACAACAAACAGAAAGCCGGGAAATAGAGGGCAACCACATACTTGGTCAAGAAAGCCCCAAACAAGAAGACCGCCGCCAGGAAAAATAACCCGAAGACCGGTGCATTCCGGCGTAATCCCAGCCGGGTATTGACTATCACTTCCCGTCGCGCCCAGACAAAGAAGGCCGCGCCAGCCACAAACAACCCGGCGGCCATCGCGTCATAGGTCGCAAAGCGGCTCAGGGCAATCGGGGTAGGCAGCACTGCGACCAAAAGTCCGGCAAGTAGCGCCGCGATAACTGGCCTGGAAAAAAGGGCATAATCGGCGCGAGCTTTTTCCTTATTTTCGGGAATAGCCTTGAACAGGCCCAAAGTCAGGAAAATAGTCGCCAGAATGGTCACTAGACCGAAAAAGACGCTCAAGCCTCGTGCCGCCAGCAAGCCACCCTGAGTGTCGAACCAGCCCGCCAGAATGGGGTAGAGCAACGAGCCGAAGGTCCACTGCAAAGCGTTGGCGTAAATCGAACCCTGTTCCAGCAAGGTGCGCCCGGTGATAATATAGCTGGCTTCGTCCATATAGGCGCTCTGCTGACCGAACTCCCAGATTCGCAGGGCCGCGCCAATCAGTAAAACCGGCAGCGAAATCAGGACAACTAATCCCAAAGCCTTCGCAGTTTCGGCGGCACTCATCAAAGGAGCTATCAGCGCAGCGGTTTCGTCACTCGATTTAGCTTTCTGAGCGCCGAGCTGCAAGCCCGGTATGGTCGGCGGAATGATATATTTTTCAGGATTGCGAAGCTGAACATCGCCAGCATTGCCGTAAACTAGCGGCGGATAGCTGACCGGGGCGGTTGGCCTGGCCTTCGCCAGACTTTCGTCCTCAGCATCGTCGTCCTCATCTTCAACATCTTCAGCCACTAGCGGTTTCTGAAAGATACTGCCTACCCGAACTGGTTTAGAGGAACTAGCTTTAGCCGCAGGAGTAAACAACGGTTTTGACTCGACCGGGGCGGGAGTTTTGGCTTCGACGACTGGGACGGCTTCGGGGACTGCCACAGGGTTGATTTGTTCCGGTTCGGTCTTGTCCGCTTCGGTCAATGTTTCCGGCTCAGGCTGGGGGACGAGTACGGGCTCTTCTACGGTCAGGCGACCAAGCAAGCCTCGAATAAGGCTCTCATCGTTATGCGTCCCGAAAGCTGGCAATTCTTCCAACGGGCCGGTTTCTTTATCCAGGGTGTAGGCGGAAGCCGCCCGGTATTTTTCGTTAAACATTGGTCACATTCTCCTGCGCCACAGCGATAAAAAGATAGTTCTTGACGTAGCTAGTGATTAACAACATTGAAAATCGCTGGATATTTGCCGCGAGCGGCTTTTACTTACCCGGCTGTACCTGGGCCGAGGTCGAGTTAGCACTAGTTTTCTGATTGGTATTGGTCGGAGCGTTACTGTTTTTGGCAGTCTGGTTAGAGTCAATCGTACCGCCACTGGTCGGCTTGTCGTTGGTCTTGGCGGCGCTAGCGCTGCCCTTATCACGGTCAACCCCGCCTAGCATCCGTACTGCTTTATCCAGAGAGGTAGCCTTGACATTCGCTACTGCCGGTTGCGCCGCCGCGGGTTCAAGCTTGACCTGACCGCTCGTGCCGGAAGTAGATTTGGCTACTACTGGAGCCTGGTCAAAATCAGTGCCGGTGGCGGTGGCCGGGGTACGTAACCCGCTACCCAACACCCAGGCAACTGCCAGGCTCAAAACTACTACCAGGAAGATGCGTACTAGAACCGATTTCTTGACGAGTTGAAAAATGTGAGTCATCGTAAGGTCTCCGTTTTCTGTTAATTCACTAATTATACGGTTTGGCGGCGGGCTGAGGATACTGGTCGAAGTTCAGCCCCAAACGATTTAACTGTAAAGCCGTTCCCATCCAGCCCCATTGTTGGGCCGCAATATCATCCTTGCGTAACCAGAAGCCCTGACCGTTCTTCCGGGAGAAGCTGCCCATGAAGGCGCGGGCCAGAATTTCGGTTGCCGAGCTAGAGCCACTCAGGTCGTCCGGCTGTCCGGCGGCCCGTTTCTTTGCCAATTCAATCTGGTCTAGGGAGTAGGCCATCGAGCTGGCGGCGGAGTAACTGCTCAGGTTATCCAGCGCCCCCGACACCGGCAGACCGTTATTGGTGTACTGCCCGGCGAGGTTCTGCCATTTCTGCCAGTATTTAATCAAGAACCAGCCGGTTGATTCGATGTAATCGCGGGCCTTTTCGCTCTTGTTCCAGTGATAGTCGAGGGCTACTCGCCACAACACTTGCTGGGCTTCTTCGTCAAAATCGCCCAATTTGTTGCCATAAGTGTTGTCCAACGCCCGCAGTTCTTCACTGTCCAGGTTCATTACTACCAGGCCCGGCGGCAAGCCGACCCCATTGTAATCGCCCCGACCATACCACGAAGCCTTCCGCAGGAAATCGTAGCCATCTTTGTAAAGGCCCAACCAGTTATGGGTTTTGTCCATATCGGCGAAAAGCTGGTAAGCCTGGGGCGAGAAAGCGCCCACATTCAGCAATACTTCGCCTTCCAGTTGCACCAGTGGGGCGGCGGTGGCCTTGAGATAATAGCGTTTGTTGACCGTGATTACCTCATTCTCCCAGATGCCCTTCAGTATATATGAAGCTTCTTTGTTGTAGCTCTCGTCTTTCCAGCGTTTCGCCCCTAATATCAAGGCCAGGGCAATATCGGTATCGGCCCGTGAACTGGTATAGACATCGGCTGTCCCGCTAGAGCGTTGGCGAGTGGCATTCAAAGGTGCATCGGCCCGGAACAGGTTGTTTTCCAGTTGCAGGTTGTAGGCCGTCCAAATCCAGACGTTATCAAAGGTCTTCTGGTCGTTGTTCCAGAGCGCCATCTGCATACCCTGAGACTGGAGTTCCGCCCCGGTTTTGCCGGTAGCATCGCTCACTTTACCTTCTGGGCTGATGAACTTGTTTTTGTAAGCGGTATAGGCATCATCCAGGATTTTGGGTTCAGCCAACGGCTTGGTATTGTTGACCTTGCGAATTTGAATGGGGTCTGGCCCTTCAAATTTGCGGATAAGGCTGGAATTTTCGAGAGCCTGCTGGTTGAACACCAGACCCCGCGACTGGAACTGCGTCCGCATTTCTTCGGTCATAATCAGGAAATCTACTTCTTTATAGTCACCCTTGAACACGCCATAACGGATGTCAGGGTCATTGGCGGCCTTCCAGTGAGAGTGGGCCAGCGGGTAGGCTGGGCCGTTGTAATCGTCGTGCAGGTCAACCCACAGCGCATCGGTAATAATCATCTTGCGGTCAGTTGGGATGTTGCCCTTAATCCAGGCCAACGACTGCTGATAGGCGGTATTGACCTCGCTGGTGTAGGCGATATTATTATTGGAAATGTAGAACATGAAGGCCAGGGCAATTGCCGTGCCACCCAGCACCAGCCCAACCGTCGCCCCAAACAACCGAATTATCCAACCCAGGGTTTGTCCGACTGCCAGGGCCAGCATCGGGACTAACACCACCACCATTGCATCCGAGTCCAGTCCGCCCAGAACAGTGAACAGGACATAACCGAAAGCCAGCATTGGGACTACCCAGTTTTCCTTGTGCTTGAAGCCAAAGGCCAGATTCAAGGAAGCACAGATAATACCACCAAACAACAGGACACTATCCAGGCTCGTCCAGACCTGCCAAATTGAGGCAAAGCCCAGATTACCAGTCCAGATTGGGGTAGAATTGTGGTAGTTCTGGAAGAAAGTGCCGAACAATGAAACGTGGGTAGCCCGGCCTTCCAGTTCCCCCAGGAAGTCGAAAGCGTCGGGGAACAACTCAGCCTTGAACACAGCGTACAGGACGTACTGAATTACCACTACCGACGAAATCAGAAACGAACCCCAAAAGGCGTAAAGCCGATGATACGGGTCGGAGAAACGCCACACCAGCACCAGAAAGGCCGGGATGAAGAATACTGCCGTCTCCCGTGACATTACCGCCAGACCTATCAACACACTGGCGATAAAGAAGTAAAACAGCCGTCCTTTGTTGCAAATCGTGAAGTAGAGTGCGGCAGCGAACCAAAAGACCATAAAATTGTCTACCAGTACCAGACGCTGAAAGTTGACCGCCAAAGGGGAAAGGCTGAATAGAACTCCGGTCAGCATCGCGGCGACAGTTGAACCGCTCAGTTGGCGGGCGGTGCGGTAGATGAAAAAGCTCGAACCCAAGTGCAAGGCCAGCATCAGCACCCGCCCGCTATTGAGGGCCGGGCCAAAGGTGTGAAATCCGCCGGTTATCACCGTCCAGACCGCTAGCATAAAGGTGGCAATCGGCGGATGCTCGTAGGTGTAAGTATAGGGCGACAGCTTGCGGTCCTGAAGGAAGGCCCAGGCCTGCTGGCTCACGATACCCTCGTCCTGCCGGTACAATGGGTAATTGAACATATTGAAGGCGTGTGACACCAGAGCTACACTAAGCACCGTTGCCAGCGCCAGCGTTTCGACCCAGGGGATAGCGATGCTGGGAGCCGCCGCGACCATCGGGCGGGCGGCGGTGCGGGTAGTGGTGTTTGGAAGTTCTTGTACAGACATGATAATTCGTATCTCCAATTACTAGGCTAGGCCGATTAGTGGGACGAAGGTGCGCTAGAAGCAGCCCCGGCAGCGCGGTGAGCGCCGATATGTTGGGTTTTTTCCCAGTTATTTTGCTTGGTCACGTGGCGGTACACGGCCCGCACTGCCGCAATCGAAAGCATAATTTGATACGGAAAGTAGAATACCGGCATTAACCACAGAGCGCGTCTTTTCAATTTCAGGCCGTGACTTTTCACGAAGTAGGCCAGGGCGCACATGTGGAAGATGTTGCTGGCGATTACAAAGTAGAACGGGGTCGCCAGGATTAATGCCGCCACCGGGGTCGAGCGATAGGCGAACATCATATAGATTGAAAGCGGGATGTAGAAACCAGTTGCCGCCTGGAAGAAGGGAAAGCCCAGAGTGTAAAGGGCCAAAAACCGCTGGTAGAAGGTCGGTAACTGCTTCCATTCCCCTTTAATCAGGATTTCGAGGAAGCCCTGACTCCAGCGCGTGCGCTGCTTGATAAACTGGGTTACAGTCGGCGGGGTTTCTTCCTGAGTTACATGCTCGTCGCTGTAGACAATCTGGATTTTCTCTCCGTCCAGGCTGCACCGAATACCGAGGTCGGCATCTTCGGTCAGAAGCTCGTCGCCCCAGCCCCCAATCCGGTCAAGGACTGAACGCATGGTGAAGATGGTGTTACCACCGAGCGGGGTCATTCCGGCGCGGGAATGATAGTGCAAGCGCGATTTGAACCAGAAGTAATATTCCAGCACGTTCAGGGCCGAAAACCATTTGGACTGATAGTTCATCAACTGCACCCCGCTCTGGACTACGGTTGCCCCGGTATTGAGCATGGTGGTGTTGATGATGTGCAGAATGTCGCGGTGCGGTTCGTCCTCGGCATCAAAGATGGTAACGACCTGATTTTTAGCGTGGGTCAGACCGATATTCAGACCGTGCGGCTTGTTGAAGGGCGGCTCGTTAAAAATTATCAGCTTTACGTTGGTAACACCCTTCTGCTCCAACTCCGCCAGCTTCATCGTGACCTGTTCCTGAGTACCTTTGTCCACTTCCTGCAAAATCACGAAGACTTCCAGTAATTCTGGCGGGTAGTTAATGTCCAACACCCGCTGAATTGTTCCCTGGATTACTTCTTCCTCGTTTTTTGCCGGAAGCAGAACGGTAAAGCTATAGTGCGGGTCGCGATAGACCGTGGGGGATTGATACTGCTCGGCAATATTCTTATCGTTCCAGGTATAAAGCATCAAATAGAGGGTATAACCGGCCTGTACCGCCAGCAAAAGGGATAGAACGATTAAAGATAGTAGAAAGATGTCCATTAGTCTAATTCTCCAGGTCTTGCTTGAGCCTTTAGCTAGTTATCACAATGTTTTTGGGCGAGGGACACAGGTAAACAAACCTGGGGTTAGTTTCCTGCTTTATATTCAGGAGACCCTGTTTAGTTCCGTGTTCCCCGGTGGTCTGACGTTTCTAAAACTTAATCATCAGCTCGACTGGATGTACAGCTATGTACGTCACGAGAAAGAGGTAAAGTGCGTGTGTATTTCAGCAAGAGTAAAATTTTGGTTTGAATGAGGCTTATTGTCTGTAATCCAGGGTTTTAAGCCGCGATTTTGCTTTTAGGCTAAAATCTTTTAATAAATTCCGACCAGTTAATTAAATTTAGCTAATCTCTTGCCAGGGCAGGCAGTCCTTACCTTACCTAAACCAACCAATTACGAGCCTACTCTTTGAAGCTTTTCAGGCACTTTCAAGGCCGATTTCTTAATAATCTTCCTTAATATTGCCTTTATATCTAGTACTTGCTTCATCGGTAGTCCTAGTACCCCCATAGTAAAACATTAATGTAGGCTTGTCAAGAGTTTTACATTACAATTCATACAAACTTAATAAACGATTTTTAATACGGGGTGTTTCTGGGGGGATAGAAGCTATAAAACATTGTGGGATTTACATAAACGTTTGTTCATCCAAGTGGGGAAAGTGGTTAATATCTTTTTAGGCTCACTTGTTATTGACCCGATTTCCGAGATTTGCCTTAAAACTCATCTGACCACCTGCAAAGATTTTAATCCCCGACTTACCGTTTTTCAGCAAACTACCGTTTAGGGCATAACCAATCCAGGTGTTATAGACAAAATCGGCATGTCCACCCGACTCCACCCAAATGCCTTGGTCGGTATTGGCGCTAATATAATTACGCAAATTGAGGGCCGGGTCACCGATAGTCAGATTATTGGAAGCGGCCCGGAGATAAACCCCATATTTTTGCTTTTGCAAAAAAGCGGGCGGGATTGCCGAATAGTCTAAAACGGTATTGCCGCTCTGGGTTGGGCCAATAATATTACCTACGACTTTTACATTAATCCCGGAAGCACTGCTCGAATTGTTATAAAAGTATATTCCAGTATCCCGATTGCCCGAAATAATATTTGGCGAGGTGCCGCCTATTGTCAGATTAGTGGTATTACCATTGGGATTATTGACATCAAGGACATAAACTCCGTATTGTTGGGCCGGGACATCGCCCAGGGTGCTGACTCCGAGGACTTTATTGCCGCTATTATCAGTTCCAATATAATTACCCAGCACCTGATTTGGAGTGGCAGGGTCGGCTACTGCATTAAGAAAATAAACCTGAGATTCATTGTTCCCAGAGATAATATTACGGGCCGCCGCAGTTGTCCCACCGACAAGGATATTAGAAGTAATGCCCTGAATAAGCACTCCGCGAGGTTGCACACCTCCTGATAACTGTTTAGTGCCGGTTGCAGCCGGGCCGATAATATTGCCCTGAACCTGATTGGGATTGCCGCTAACGCCTTCAAAATAAACCCCTGCCGATAAATTTCCAGAGATGACGTTTCCGGTATTAACCGTAGTTCCGCCAATAAGGTTATTTTCGCTAAAACCCAGGATATGAATACCTTTATTTTGACCTTTACTACTGTCTCCGACGGTCTGGTCCCCGTTAGTTCGTGGCCCGATATAATTTCCCTGGATTAGATTACTACCTCTAACCAGGGTAGCCGATATATAAATTCCAGTATCGTAATTATTTGAGATAATATTTCGCTTTGCCACATCGCTTACATCGCCACCTATAAGCAGATTAGAACTATTATAAATATAAATCCCAAATGGCTGACGTTGGGGATTAGTAGGATTATTGCCTGAAATATCCGGGCCGACAATATTCCCAGTGATAGTATTGCCAGTGCCGACTACATTTTGAATAAAAATTCCTTTATCAGAATTAGCCGAGACCAGGTTTTTGCTGATTGTGACACTGGAAATATCATCAGTCGGAAAGATTTTATCAAGGGCAATTCCCCAAAAATTGGAGACAGTAGTTGTGCCATTAGCAGCCATGCCAATCCGGTTTAAGGTTACGGTATTATTGCTGCGGCTAATATAAATGCCCGCTTTGAAATTAGAAGTAAAATTATTAATGACCAATCCGCGCACCGTATTATTGAGGCTGGATAATTGCAGACCATGATCACCTGCCGAACCACCATTCAAAGTCACATTAAAGGTACACGCCGCCAGCGTAGCACAAGTCACCCGGTTATCATCAATTATCACTCCGGCATCATCGCTGAGGGCAGGCAAGGCGCTACCCAGGTTGATTGTGCCAAACACGCTAAAATTAATCGTATCTTGTCCGGCCTGGGCGTTGGCAACATTAATCGCCTGGCGCAAGGTGCAGGGGCTGACGCAACTTGCGCCATCCGTATCCAGCAAACTATCTACTATCAGAGGAGTATTAACGGCTTGCACTGGGCCGGGGTTTATCGAGATTATTATAATAAAGCAGACCCAGTAAAAAGCGGCGATGAATTTTAGCTTAAAATTGTCATGAATGAGGTTCGGAATAAAGCTGTAACGTAGTCCCGACATGAATTCTCCTAACATCTCATCAATAAACTCACAACGTATTCGGGTCAATCCCTTTGGCTTGCAATTTGTCGAGCAAGGCTTGAAGCTTGGCCCGTTCCTGGTCGCCTCTGGCCCGTTCCTGGTCGCCTCTGGCCCGTTCCTGTTCAGCTTCGGTCATCAACCGGCTACCATCGGCGGTATGCAACCGCAGGTTTACATTCTCTACCGCCATCCACAAGCCCAATTGCTCGCTCCATAGCCAGCCATCGGCATTCGGCTCGATTTCCACAGCCTGACCGTCGTGATAGCGCCAGCCCCTCAAGCGTACCTCGCCGCCCCAGTATTGCAACGGGTCAAACGCGATATACTCTTTCACCCCCAGCTCGCCGTACTTCCGACGGTTCTTGGTCGGGTCTATGTCCTTGTCCCAATTCTCCCGCGAACTTACTTCCAGCACCCAGGCCGGGGCCGGGCGTTCCGGTGGACTTACTTCCCAGCCTAATACTTCCTCGCTTTGGTCGGTCAGGGCCAATTGCACCCCCTTGATTAAGGCTACATCCGGCGAAACTTTGATGGTCGCCGTATATATCACCAGATTGGCGGTTACTAAACAAATTTCTCCCCGGTAGTACCAGCGCAACAGGGTTTCCACGTACACCGATACTGCTCGATGCTGATAGGCTTCCGACATATCGCGCTCCTCCGGGTATTCCTGGTAGTACATTTCGATTGGGTTAAGGGCTTTTTCGATGGACATTACTTTGCTCCCTTGTGAAAGCTTTGATAACCGGGGTTTAGGTCAGCCTAAATAAAAGTATACGACGATTTTCATTATATCATACCCTATAATCAGTCTAGCGACTATCGCTAATCTGGTCAAACCGGAGTATAACTATCTTTTAATCGGTGGGCGAAACCGTTTTCCTGCAAGGCTTGGCAGCGCCGCAATCCCTCGCCCAACCCCGGCAGAGGACGACCCAGCGCGGCAGCCAGCTTACTCACATCGAGGGTTACATTTTTGGCGCGGGGCGCTTTTAAGGCGACATCCTGGACTGAAACCGGCTGAACTAAATCCGGGTCAAGCCCAAAGACGAGGGCTAGTTCTCTGGCAAATTCATACTTGCTGCAATGGTCGCGGCTACCGACATTATAAATCCCGGTCAGCTCGCGCTCCATCATTTCCAGCAAAACTTCGCTCAGGTCGTTGACCAAAAGCGGATTAAAGAATACATCCGCAAAGCCAGGGACTGGCTGGCCCGTTTGCAGCTTTTGAAGAAACCATTCCGACTGGCTGGTTTTAGGCTGGGCGTTCCAGCCGTACATATTAGTGCGGACAATCATATGCCGTCCCCCGGCAGAGGTCACAGCTTTTTCACCCGCCAGCTTGGTTTCGGCATAAATATTAATCGGGATAGGTTCTTGTTCTTCGCTATAATTGCCAGCCTTGCCATCAAAGACCGCATCCGTCGAAATATAAATAAAGCCCGCCCTCAAGTCTGCCGCCGCTTCTGCCAGGAAGCGAGGCACATTAACATTGAGTTGGCGAGCTTCGTCAGGATACTCCTGACAGCGGTCTATATTGCTTTCGGCGGCACAGTGGATAATCCAGGTCGGGCGTAGATTTTGAACCAGACGGTAGGCAGTCGCTTGGTCGGTCAAATCGGCTTGAAAACATTGCATCTGGGGCAACCGAACCGCATGGCGATGATAAACCGCCGCCACCTCGTAGCCCCGTTGTTGGGCGGTCAGGGCGAAGTTAGCTCCCAGCAAGCCGCTACCGCCTGTCACCAATAACATCGGCTATCCTCATATTCGACCAGCTTCTTCAGAACTTTCGCTGGCAAATCGCCACCCCTGCTAAAAGCTATGCTTGAAAAATTTACGGCGTAAATTTTTCAAGCATGATCAAACCCGCTTTTGGGGTTTAGCTTATTCCCCTCAAATCCGAAAATTGTTCCAAACGCAAGTCTCAGTTATCCGTGACCAGCACTACTTTACCCTGCACCTTACGTTGCAGCATATCATTAAGGGCCTGAGCCGCTTCCGCAAGGGGATAAGTCGCCGAAATATGGGGCTTGAGCTTGCCCTCTGCCAGCCAGCCCAACAACTCGCGCAAATTCGCCATATTGTTAGCCGGTTCGCGCTCAGTGAAAGCGCCCCAAAAGACCCCTACAATCGAGCAGCTTTTGAGCAAAGCTAAATTGAGCGGGATTTTCGGGATATCGCCCGCCGCAAAGCCAATCACCAAAAAGCGTCCGTTCCAGGCAATGCCGCGCAAGGCTATTTCCGAATATGGGCCACCCACCGGGTCATAAACTACATCTACCCCTTTGCCCCCCGTCAAGGTTTTTATCCGTTCCTTGAGGTCTTCGGTGCTATAGTTGATAACCTCGTCCGCGCCGTATTGTCGGCAGGTTGCCAACTTGTCATCACTTGAGGCCGCCGCAATCACCCGCGCCCTGGTCAATTTGCCAAGTTCAATCGCCGCCAGACCGACTCCGCCCGCCGCCCCTAACACCAGCAGGGTTTCACCGGGCTGCAATTTGGCACGGTCTTTGAGGGCATAATGGGAAGTGGCGTAGGTCATCACAAAAGCCGAAGCCGTCGGAAAATCCACCCCTTCCGGCATCGGTATCAAGTGCGAAGCTTCTACCAGCACCTCTTCGGCATAGCCGCCATAGACGGTTGAGGCAATTACCTTGTCGCCCGGCTGAAAGCCTTCGACTCCTTCGCCTACAACTTTGACCGTTCCCGCCGACTCGCCACCTGGCGAAAACGGCATCGGCGGTTTAAACTGATATTTATTCTGAATAATCAAGGTATCGGGGAAATTGACCCCACAAGCTTTGACCGCCACGACCACCTGACCTTTGCCTGGCACCAGCGATGCAACTTCTTCCAGCACCAGGCTTTCGGGTGGGCCAAATTCCTTGCACAATACAGCCTTCATGGTTGCTCCTTTATTCTCCTCAACGAGTGTTAAAATGCTTATTTTTCCCTTAGTAAAGCCCTAAATCCGGCCTGCACAAAATGTTGGTCAGCCGTCAAAGCTTCGGTTAAATTCAGGTCTTGCATAACCACAAACGAAATACAGTCGGTCAATCCCCAGGTTTTATCAGAACGGGCGCGATAAAGTTGCAAACCACGCCTTATTAAAAGCTTATCAAGGGTAATGACTGTCACGTTTGAGGTATTGTAACATTGCTCAATAATACCGAGTGCCGCAGTTCGGTTTATCCGACTTAATCCATCTCCGATTTCAATAATTACTGCTTCGGTAGTCCAAGCTATACTATTATTAAAACCTATGTTCTCATACCGTAGAGCTTGAGCGTGATATTGGTCGCGTTGATCTAATAAAGCTTGAAAATAGGCAGTGTCTAAAAAGAACTGTTGTTTAGCCATTTTCTTTACTGTACCGTTTTGGAGTACCATGAATATAATGGTCATGCTCGAGGGACCAATCTTCCGGGCCGTCATAAGTTCCGGCTAATTCCCTAAGTAAATCCCAAAGGTTGGGGGTTTCTTGTACGGCTGGATGCACCAGAGAAATGCAATAATTACCCTTGATTTTAAATGCCGCTTTCGCATACCAGCCATTGTTAAAGTTACTGAACCGACTGATAACATCTTTAGCATCCAGGGGTGGACAAATATCAAGCTCCATCTGACAAGCACTAGAGGCTTCCAGGGCATCGGTTCTTTCCAGCACCAACTCAGCCTCGCCAAAATATTTGCGGATGGCTTGCTCAGTTTTTATCAGCAATTCGACCAAAAAAATTCGCTTTTCAAGAAACCGCTCGATTTCAGCCGGATTTTTTAGAGTATAGAGTTTTTGCAAGCGGGCTAGAATGGGTTCTGATGCAGGTTTCAGAACTAAGTCAGGTTTGTACTTACCAGCCATCTGAGCCTCCTTATAAGCTTTCAAGCGATATAGTCTTAGGTCATATTGTATCATAACCACCTGAAATCAGCCCAAAACGTAAACTAAAATTCATGGTTCAGCTATTGCAAATGCTTGGTTAAAGTTATATAATCCGTAATAGCAGATAGTCCGAGTTTATGGATTATCAAGAAAACAGGATAATATGGCAACTACTTCGTATCCACCTGATTTTAATATTGAAAATATAAAAACTTCGCCCACTGAACTCAGCTCCCTAAATGAAGCAATTTTGGAGCTTGACCGAGCCGCCCAACGGTTGATTCGGGCGGGTTGGCAGTAGGAGTGGCTGTGTATTAATTTGACTCTGGGCGCGACTCGCGCTTTATTAGTGCTGGAAGCGGGCCGGGCCAACAATCCCCGCACTCTGGCGGATGTGCTAGGGGTCGGGCGCACCACTG